>CAZCTR010000013.1:0-42206 GCA_964501715.1 uncultured Candidatus Izemoplasmatales bacterium
CGCGTTTAGCCACTTCGCTACCCCTCCAAACACGCAAGTAACATTTTATACCAATGATGCGTAAAAAGCAAGACTATTTTTTCATCGGATACTTGTAAGTATTCATCTTGAGTTTTTCATCGATGATCTCTTCCACATCGAAATCAAGATCATGAGCAAGAGCCAGGGATAAAATGAGAATATCCGCCAGCTCTTCTTTCATGTTCTGAAGATCCTTAGGCTCAGAACCCCATTGGAAATTATCGAGCAGCTCCGCTGCTTCAAGCACTATCGATTTCGTCAGGTTCTCAGGAGTATCCGTTTCATCCCATCCCCTGTCATCTCTGAATTTTATGATTTTTTTTATGAGCTCATCCATAAATCAAACGCCATCCTATCATCCGTTTTCAACGACCTTTTTTAATCGTTTTTGGAATTTTGGTCGTTCAAGCATGACCACATGGTCACATCCCAGACACTTCAATTTGACATCCGCGCCATATCTGATGACTTCCCAACGGTTCGAACCGCAGGGGTGGGATTTTCTCATCTCAACGATTGTCCCGACTTTAACCGGATCCATTGGTGCCAATTTGATCATTGGTCCCTTCTGTATCATCCTGGGATTTGTAATTCTTGTCTTCATTGCCACTGTCTTTGATTGAGTCATCATCATTCTCTTTATATGCATTATGCAATACAAGCTGAGGGAATGGAATTTCCACTTCGTGTTGCCTGAACTGGTCGACTATTTCCTTTCGTATCGCTCTTTCTACACCATATTGTGTATTAGATACTGTTTTTGCGACTATTCTCAGGTTGATGCTGGAATCATCTAACTCTGTGACTCCGACATACAAGGGCGTATCCATAATATTTTCATATTTATCCTCAAGTTCTTTCATGAAAGGTTCCATGATTTCCGCCACTTTGTCCAAATCCGTATGATAGGCGACCCCGAAATTGACAATGGCCATGCTGAAGCTTTTAGAATGGTTTTCAAGGTTACTGATATCTCCGTTGTTGATTATCTTGACTATCCCTTTCCAACTTTGCACATGTGTTGCCCTAAGGCCCATTTTCGTGACGACGCCCCAGAATCCATTGATTTCGACGGTCTCACCTTCATTAAAGGCGTTTTCGATTACAAAAAAGAATCCTGCGAGAAAATCTCTAACTATGGATTGGGCACCAAAACCTATTGCCAAACCCAAAACCCCGGCACTGGCAAGAATGGGAGTGACTTCCACATTCAGTTCTTCCAGAACGATGATGAAAATGGTGAACCATACAACGACCCTGATGAAATTCCTCACCAGTTTTCCGATTGTAACACTATGGGGGTCCCCTTTTTTCAATTTAACAAACTGCATAAAGAAGGTCTTTAGAATGAAATTAGCAACAATGCCTATCAAAATCCACATAAAGACCATGACAAGGACCATAGCTACGCTAGTCCAATAATCTGTTAGATACCCTGCAATAAATTCTTCAATGAATATCATATGTTGTTATTCCCCTTTCAATTTTTCAAGTGCTTCTATCATTTCTTTGTTGGACTTGAACTTAAGTATGATCTGTTTATTTCCAAGCTCAACCACCGGCAGTGTCGAAAACACATTCTCGATAGATTTTTCAAATCTCTTCCGGTAATCGTATTGTTTTTTTGCTTCGTTGAGCTTCTTTTCACTATATGTCTCAGAACCCGCTTGTTTCTTCTTTCTCACCAAAGTTTCGGTCTGCCTTACATTCAATGATTCCCGCTTGATCTTGTTCGAGATGAGCAAAACCAACTCCTCATCGTCAATCTTGCTCAAGACCCTGGCATGTCCCATGGATAGAAGACCGTTGTTCAAATCTTCAATGACACTCAAGGGGAGCGAAAGCAGTCCCAGCATGTTCGTGACATATGACCGGCTTTTTCCTATTTTCTTAGCCAATTCCTCGTGTTTCAGGCCAAGTTTCTTAATCACTCTTTCATAGGCGACAGCTTCTTCTATGACTGTGAGATTCTCCCTTTGAAGGTTTTCAAGCAGAGCAAGTTCTGTCATGTAAATGGAATTGTAATCCCTGATGATCGCGGGAATCGTCCCTTTTCCAATCATTTTTGAGGCACGCAGACGCCTTTCCCCTGCGACCAATGTATACCCTTCAACTTCTCTTTTGACAATTATGGGCTGTATGACACCGTGATTCTTGATGGACTGGGCGAGTTCTTCCAACGATTGATTCTTGAAAACGACTCTCGGTTGATTCGGATTGGGCCGGATGGCGCTTACCGGTAGCTCTTCAACTGTTTCATTCTCTTTTACGTTGATTTTATTCTCTTCGATAAGATCCAGGATGTTGCGTCCTAACAATTCTTTACTAGCCATGGTTCTTCACCACTTCACCGGCCAAACTCTTATAACTTTCCGACCCCTTTGAATAGGGGGCGTATTCTGTGACCGGTACACCATGACTTGACGCTTCTGATACCTTGACATTTCTTGGGATGATGGTTTTAAAAACCTTCTCCTTGAAATAAGTCTTCACCTCATTGATGACCTCATAACCGATATTGCTGCGGGTATCCAGCATGGTCAACAGGACTCCTTCTATTAAAATGGATTGATACCCGTTGATCTTTTGCTTGTTTTGAATCAACCTTATGGTATTCAATAGTTGTGTGAGTCCGTCCAATGCCAGAAACTCGCATTGTACCGGTATAAGAACGCTATTGGCTGCCATGAGCGCGTTCATTGTGACAATGCCCAAGGAGGGCGGACAGTCAATTAAAATATAATCATAATCATCTTTGATATGCTTAAGGGCATTTAGAAGTCGGAACTCCTTATCCTCTACACCAATCAATTGACTCTCTATGTTATTGAGTTCAAACCGGGCAGGAAGAATATCTATCTTAACATTTTCGCTTTTGGGTTTTTTGATGATCTTTCGAATATCGATGTCATTGAAAAATAGATCGGCAACTGTATAGTCCAAATTCGACCGGTTGATGCCTAAATAAGTTGTTGCATTCGCCTGGTGGTCTATATCGACCAATAAAACTTTTCGGCCGAGATAGGACAATGAACTGGCCAAGTTTACGCTCGTGGCTGTCTTGCCAACGCCGCCTTTTTGATTGCTGATTGCTAATATTTTACCCATTTATATCCCTCATTATTCTTTCCATAGCTTTAGCGATTACCATTTTATCACATACACTCCGTTCCTGTGCATTAAATGAATCATGAAAGCCGTTCCTTGAAAACGGACTCATTCAATAAGAAAAAATTCATGTCTTCAAAACTGATGAACTTTCTCATGGGTTTTGATTTGAACAATTGTTTTATTTCTTGATGGGAAAGCACTTTGTCCACCCTTCCCCATTTATCAAATTGTGTCACTTCGGTTTTTAGGTACTTATACAATAGACCCAGGGCAAGAATCCTGTTGGTTCTGTTGGTGTACATGGATTCAAGATGGAATTCATAACGCTTGAAAGTGTTCCTGTATGACGGTTTGAAATACGAGGCTACCTGCATCAGTACAATATTCATATCTTCATTCTTGTTCAATTTGTATTTATCAAACTGACGGGCATACGTTTTTACGGTCCTTGATAAATAGTTCTTATCCAGGATACTCTCCAAATTATGATGATGCAAAAAGAAATAGAATTCAGCAGCTTCCTCAATATCAGCTTCGTCATCCGATAAAGTCCAGTTCTGATGAATGAATTTGACCATTTCGACGACTTTGTTCTGAAAAAGAACATCATCGTACAGAGCTGTCTTTGATTCGCGTTCTTCATAGTTTCTTATATAACTCAACGCATAACTGTTGTACCTTTGGATGAGACGGTCGATTTCGATGTAATCCTTGTTCAAATCCTCCTCGATAGAATCCTTGAGGATGAAATGCACCAGGAACACGAGGAAAAATCCCAGCAATATCAGCTGGTATATGACTGACGGCACTTGCACCGGTGTCCCATCAATCTCCATGAGGGTATCAGATATAGCCTCTAGATAAAATATGCCGAATATCGTCACGGCACCACCATAGATGATGTATGTGGTAATGTCCTGATAAAATATGATGACGCTAAGCGTAATGAAGAGTAGAAAATAACCATAAAGCTGACCGGATCCCGCAACGTAATAATACGTCAAACCCAAGAAGGTATAAACACTGACATGCATGGCTAGTCTGGTTTTGTTGAAAAAAAGCAGAATAAAGCCGATGGTAAACAACAATGTGAATGTAAGCGGGACCAGAATCTTGATGCCTATGGAGAAATCCTCTATGAATGAAACCGGAATGGTGAGGATTCCGAAAACAAATAAGAAAAACATGACCAAAGTGACTTTGAGTCTCAGTATTTCATTACGTGATAAAAACCCGCTTTGTTTGATCTGCTGGAGAAGACCTTTCATTATTGACGCCTCCTCTCGTGATCATAAGAGGTGATTCTGGCAAAAGTATCCTGATTCTCTTTGAAGAACACCATGAGGTCATGATCGAAAAGATGACGGACATCCGGCTCACTGAGAACATTGAGCACTTCTTTCATGGTGAGTCTGCGAAGATAGGGTTTCTCAATCCTGAGCATCGCGATGAAAACAGAGAAAGCCACAATCTTCACCGCTTGACTGTCAGTGGTGTAATTCAATGACTTGGTCGTATCCTCAATGTGTCCGAGAGCCATTTCCTCATCAAACTCAAAGGAGTGGTATTGTCCTGATTTGAAAGCAACGTATGGCATTTTTTTATTATGTTTGAGCTCCATTTGTTTGAGTTCCTCAAAGTCGTATCGCGAATAACCTGGGTTGTTATTCATCACTTTGTCTTGATTGTTCGACAAACTCAGGTCCTTCAATAAATCGATGCGCTCTTTGAACACGTTATCGATACCTATTTTTTTAGACAATGATTCACTGAACGACTCCAGGGCGTCATAGTATTCAGTATAATCCATATAGTGTTCACTCATAGACTCCCCTAGTTCAAAAACTATACTGATGGCTCTGGTCTCACGCTCCTTGATCATCGCGATTTTCCAATAGAAACGTTCTTTTTGTTTTGTCAGGATAAACGAGGAGATGGAAAGGAGCATGACAAAAATCACAAGAAAAACGTAAATATAGACTGTTGTTGACGAGAGCCCTCCGGCATGAAACATTTCCGGAAACCCGAATATCACAAGCGTTCCCCCAAAAAACAACAACAGATTGTTGAGGAGGACCGTTTTGGCGTGCTGATAGATGGCTATGATGCTGTAGAACAAAAACAAGATGGTGAAGATGCTTGGATGCCTGAGTTCCAAAATCAACCCGACACCAATCAAATATAATCCGATAGCGGTAATATACATGGAAAGATTGAAATCATAAAACCATTGGCTTTTGAGATAAAAGATAGCATTCACGCCAATAAGAAACAAGAACATCAAAATGAATACAACGGCGTTCATGACGGTTATGTCAATACCGAGAAACAACACCAGGGAAAACACCATGACCACAAAAAGAATTACCGCAACATGAAAAGCCTTCTTTCTCAAGAAATGGATTTCTAATTCATGATAATGTTTTGCAGTATGGGTCTTGAATTCGTCAAACACAGTCCCCACCCCAGTCTATAACGGCTTGGACTTTATTTTGTTGAAGGCCCGGGGATATTTCCTGGGCGTCTCTTTATTTTTCTCAAAAACCAACAAGGTCCTGAAATGACCATCAATGGTGAAATCCCAAAGATTTGAAAGCTTCGCCCCAAGCAAATCCAATGCATCTTTTGCAGTGTCAAGTTCATCCTTATACCGATAGCTTTTATAAGCAATGAAATGACCTCCTTTTTTGACAAAAGGAATGCAGAACTCCCCTAACATGTTCAAAGAAGCCACAGCCCTTGCCGTCACTATGTCATACGCCTCTTTTTGGCCGTGTTCCTCAATTCGTCCATGGATGAGTTCGGCGTCTATTTCAAGCGCACTGGTCAAGGCCTCAAGGAATGTGATTCTTTTTTTAAGGGCATCAATGATCGTCAATTTCAAAGAAGGGAAGACTATTTTCAAGGGAATTCCCGGAAAGCCTGCCCCGCTTCCCACATCGAGCAAACTGCAATTGGTCACATCCAGTTTCCTACCAAGCATCAACGAATCAAGGAAATGTTTCACGTAAACACCTTTTTCATCCTCAATGCCGGTCAAGTTCATTTTTTTGTTCCAATCCACAAGCATGTCAAAATATATGTCGAAGGCCTTTTCCTGTTCAACGGAAAGGTCAAAACCATATGATTGGAATAACGTGCGCATATCTGAGTCCATACAATCACCTTAAAGGTATTTTACCACAAAGCAAAGGGCTTTTAAATAAAACAAATCAGGCAATTAAGCGCCTGATTTGTTTTTGATCATTTTTAGATGCACGCTCAGTATGGCGATATCACTAGGGTTGACGCCGCTGATCCTAGACGCCTGTCCCAAAGTGAGTGGGCGGATCTTTTGAAGTTTCTCCTTTGCCTCATATGCCAGATTCCTGATGGCGTCGTATTCAATGTCAGAAGGGATGCTCACTTTTTCCTGCTTAAGCAATTTTTGAGCCTGTGTTTGAGCTTTCTTGATGTATCCCTCATACTTAATGTCAATTTCCAACTGTTCCAATGTGTCAGAATCAAATGACGGAAAGTCAGTGTCGAAGAAATAGACATGCTCCCCTTTGATTTCGGGTCTTCTCAAAAGGTCATAAAAACTGACCTTATTGTTCAACGGACTGCTGTTTAAATAGCTCAAGACCTTTGTCACATCTTCTTTGGGATATAGCACAAAGTCCTTGAACGCCTGTTTGGCTTTTTGGATGTTTTCTTGTTTCTGAGTGAAAACATCGTATTTTTCCTGACTCAGAAGCCCCGCCTGATAGCCTTTTTCCATCAGCCTCGCATCAGCATTGTCATGTCGGAGAAGCAAGCGATGTTCCGCTCTTGATGTCAACAACCGATATGGATCCGAGATCCCCTTGGTGACCAGGTCATCAATCAGGACACCAATATAGGCTTCGTTCCTTTTAAGGATGAGCGCGTCCTTGCCATCAAGGGACAGGACCGCGTTGATACCTGCCATCAAGCCCTGGCCAGCCGCCTCTTCGTAACCGCTGGTTCCATTCACCTGGCCGGCGAAGTATAGGTTTTTGACTAATTTGGTCTCCAACGTGGGCCATAGCTGCCTGGGGTCGATCGCGTCATACTCTATGGCGTATGCATACTTGGTAATTGTCGCATTTTCCAAACCAGGGATGGAATTCACCATAGCTTCCTGGACATCATGGGGCATCGAAGTCGACAGCCCTTGGATGTATATATCCTTGAGATGCTTGCTTTCAGGTTCAAGGAAGATCTGATGCCTGGGCTTGTCCTTGAACTTCACAAGTTTGTCCTCTATCGAAGGACAATACCTCGGTCCAACCCCTTCTACGACACCGCTGTACATGGATGACATTCCTAGATTACGATTGATGATCTCATGAGTCTTCAAGGATGTGTAAGTGAGGTGGCAATCATATTGATTGTCCGGATTGTAGGTAAGTCCGCTATAAAAGCTGAAACGACGGACCATGCCATCGCCTTTCAAGATTTCTGTCTTAGCGAAATCCACGGTATCCTTGTCAACCCTCGGTGGGGTGCCGGTCTTCAACCGCGACAGGTTGAAGCCCAGCTCTTTAAGCTGTGAAGAAAGGTCTAGAGATGGTTTTTGATTCTCCGGTCCCTCCTGTCTGGCTTGTTGTCCGACAAGAACTTTTCCATTCATGAATGTCCCTGTGGTGACAATCACTTTCCTAGCATGAAATTCGTCATCCGTCTCTGTTCGCACACCGGTTACCGTGCCGTTTTCAACAATCAGAGTCTTGACGTACACCTCTTCTGTATAGAGGTTTTTCTGAGAAAGAAGGATTTCTTTCATGCGCTTGGGATAGGCAATCTTGTCAGACTGTGAGCGCAACGCCCTGACAGCGGGGCCTTTGGAATGATTGAGCAGCCTCATTTGGATCTGAGTGGCATCGGCATTGCGGGCCATCTCACCACCAAGTGCATCAATTTCGCGTACTACTATGCCTTTGGCTGGACCCCCAACAGAAGGATTACACGGCATTGAAGCCACATAATCCATATTCCCAGTGACGAGGAGGGTTTTCTTATTCATGCGTGCGGCGGCCAAAGCAGCTTCACTGCCGGCATGCCCACCGCCTATGACAATCACATCATACATTCAAATCACCTTCTGAACACATTCTAATCTTAAATGGTCCGCCCGTAAACCAAACAGCACCTGGACAAGTGTATCTAAATCAATTCCAGCTTTTCAAAAGCCTTGAACAATCCATCATCCGACACGTCATCGGTCACTATGTCAGCTGCGGCCTTAAGGGCCTCACAGCCATTGCCCATGGCCACTCCCGTGCCCGCATGCTGAATCATGGTGACATCATTATGGCCATCTCCTATCGCAACCGTGTTTTCCATGGGGATTCCTAGTCGTTCTGTAAAAACCTTCAACCCTATTTCCTTCAACCCATCTTTTGTGTTCACATCCGCGCTAAAAGGCGAAGACATATTGAAATCCAGTTCCGGATATTCGCGGGAGAAGGACTCGAAATCACCGTCGTGATCTAAAAACATCACCAGCTGAAGCACTTCGTTCAAAGCCTCGGGATCGGTGACTTTTTTGGGAATGGGGACATGATACAAATCACTCATTTTCAGTGCATACTCAGTAGGTTCTGTCTGCATGAAGTAATCATTCACACCGATGAACGCAATATCGATGCCCTTTTGTTTCATGTCTTCTTTGAACCTGTCCAAAAGTTTTCTAGGTATGACTTTCTTTCTAAGAACCTCACCCTTATAAGATATATACCGCCCGTTCGCCCCTACGACAGCGTCAAAATGGATTTCCTCTGACAATGCCCCCATGAGTGCCGGCGGGCGGCCAGTCGCGAGTATGACTTCATGGCCGTTGTTTCTGGCTCGTTCAATCGCCGTTTTTGCGCTTCTTGGTATGGTATGGTCGGTATGGTCGACAATAGTACCGTCAAAATCCAAAAAAACCAGTTTCTTCATTAGAATCACCCTCCAGCAAATAGCTTGATGGTCTCGGTAATTGAAAACCTCTCAGCGAGCACCCCCACCCACATAGACAAGCAGCTTAAGGCTGCTCCGTTCCCGGCCTGACCTGGTTCACTGCCGCCTATTGAATGGGGATGCTCGCTAAGAGGTTATTTCTAGGCATACTATACATGATTTTTATCGGAACGTAAAGTGGAAAAGAACTTTTTTAGAAGCGTCCTGGATTCTGTAGCGAGCACATGCGGCACGACCTCGACCTTGTGGTTGAAATCTCCGCTGAATACGTTGATATTGGAGACGTGAGCGCCTGTCTTGTTGTCACTTGCGCCATAGACGACCTTCTCAATCCGGGATTGAATCATTGCGCCTGCACACATCGGACAAGGTTCGACTGTCACATATAGGGTGCATCCTTCGAGCCTCCAACTTCCAAGCGTCTCGCAAGCCTTTTCAATAGCAATAATCTCGGCATGTGCGGTGGACTTTTGTGACGCTTCCCTGAGATTGTGTCCCCTGGCAATCACGCTGTCGTCCTTGACGATGACAGCGCCGATTGGCACTTCCTTGATCTCGCAGGCTTTTTTAGCCTCCTTGAGAGCCTCTTGCATGAAAGTTTCGTGTTTTGAAGTCCCCATGTTCAAAGGTCCTTCATGGTCTTGTAAGGCGTAGGTTTTCTATATACTTTATGACAATGGCGACATCTCGCCTCATATGACTCTGAAGCGCCGATCATGACCACGGGATCATAATACTTGGCAGGTTTCCCATCAATAATCCTCTGTGTTCTCGTGGCTGGCGCACCGCACCTGACGCAAACGGCGGATAGTTTCATGACGTATTCAGCTCTGGCCATCAAAATGGGCACAAAAGAGAACGGCTCGCCTCTGAAATCCAAATCAAGACCGCTCGTCATGACCATTTTACCTTTTTGAATGAGATGATCCACAACATCCAAGACGGCATCATCTAGGAACTGCACTTCATCGATGGCCACGACATCCGTGTCCTTATCAACATGATTGAAGATTTCCTCCGCGGCATTGATGCTGATGGAATCCGCGGATGTTCTATTGTGGGAGATGATGGCATTCTCTTCATATCTGTCATCGATACTCGGTTTGAACACCACCACTTTTTGTTTAGCATATTCAAGTCGTCTTATTCTTCGCAGCAATTCTTCAGTTTTTCCGGCGAACATGGGTCCGACAATGACTTCAAGCCACCCTTTTTTCGGTTGCAAAGGCATATGCATTCTCCTTTTTAAAAGAAAAAGCCACATGTCGAATGTGGCCTTTCCGTTTATTGATTGTCTTTTTTCATGCTGTAACGCTTACGGAAACGTTCGACGCGTCCTGTCGCTTTAGCATGCTTTTGTTTACCAGTGTAAAACGGGTGGCAATTCGAGCATGTGTCGACACGGATTTCATCCTTCACAGAGCCTGTTTCAAACTCGTTTCCACATGTTGTGCATGTCACTTTAACCGTTTTGTATTCGGGATGGATGCCTTTTTTCATCGTATTACTCCTTCCGCCATGGTTATTTCGTTAACCATAGTAAGTTTATCGCATAAGGATTATATCAAAAGAATGAACATAGTGCAAGTTATTCCTTCCAATTTTGCTATAAAGATGGGTCATCCCCCTAGTATTGCAAGGTGGTTATGTTATAATGTTGTCGTATTCTAAAAGAAGGTGAGATTATGCGGGTCATAGATCTTGAATCCGTCACTCAGAACGTCAGGGATGTCTTGATCAAAATCAACCACGAGTTGGACGATTCCCTTGTTTCTGCATTCAAACGGGCCAAGAACAAAGAATCAAATGAATTATCGCGTTCGGTCCTGGATGACATTATAGAGAATCAGGATTTAGCGCGCTCAGGCAACATACCTCTTTGTCAAGATACGGGCATGGTGGTCGTATTCGCAGAGATCGGTCAGAACGTAACCTATGACGGTTCTCTTGACGCCGCAATCAACAAAGGGGTCCGTTCCGCTTACACAGAAGGCTATCTCAGAAAATCCGTGGTCACGCATCCCTTTGAAAGAATCAATTCTGCGGACAACACTCCGGCGATCATCCATCACAAGATTGTGGAGGGCGATTCTCTTAATTTGAAGATCGCGTCCAAAGGAGCAGGAAGCGAGAACATGAGCCAAGTGACCATGCTGAAACCTTCGGATGGAGTCGAGGGGGTCAAAAAAATAGTCTTGGACACCATTTTCAATGCCGGCGGAAAGCCTTGCCCCCCAATCATCGTGGGCATAGGCATTGGCGGCAATCTTGAAAAAAGCGCATTGATCGCCAAGGAAGCCGTGTTAAGGGATTTGGAGGACAAACACCCCGACCCGGCCATACAAAGCCTGGAAGATGAACTCTACGAAGAAATCAACAAACTAGGCGTCGGTCCGATGGGCATCGGAGGAGAGACGACCTGTCTCGCCGTGAAAATAAACACCTTCCCCATGCATATCGCATCTTTGCCTGTCGCGATCAACATCCAATGCCATTCTTCCCGTCACGAGGTGATCTCATTATGACACACAGGATCACGCCTCCTTTGGACAATGAAACCCTGCACAACCTGAAAGCTGGTGACAGGGTCCTGATCACTGGCACAATTTATACCGCCAGGGATGCCGCGCATAGCCGCCTAATCAACGAAACAAGCCCCCCTTTTTCACTAAAAGGTGCAATCATCTATTATGTTGGCCCCACTCCAGCGAAGGAAGGGGCCGTGATCGGTGCTGCAGGTCCGACCTCATCATACCGTATGGACGAGATGGCTGTACCACTCATGGAGTCCGGTGTGAAAATGATGATCGGAAAAGGGGACCGGTCCGAAACATTCCGACAGCACATGGTCAACAATCATGCGGTCTACATGATCGCAACCGGTGGCGCTGGCGCACTTTTGGCCAGCAAGATCAAAAAACGCGAATTGGTCATGTATGAGGACCTCGGAGCCGAAGCCGTCTATGAGCTTGAAGTCGAGGACTTTCCCTGTTTCGTCGCCTATGACGTCCATGGCAACAACTTATTGAAAAGGAGCCGTTCATGAGCACATTGAATGAGAAAAGTTTAAAACTGCATAAGGATTCCAAAGGGAAAATAGAAGTCAAATCAAAAGTCAGCGTAAAAAACAGCAATGATTTGTCACTGGCTTATTCACCCGGTGTCGCCGAACCCTGTAAAGCCATCCATAAGAATCCGGAAGATGCCTATCTTTACACCTCCAAACAGAATATGGTGGCCGTTGTCACCGATGGAACCGCGGTGCTCGGCCTAGGGGACATAGGGCCACAGGCAGCTCTGCCGGTGATGGAGGGCAAGGCTGTCCTTCTCAAGGAGTTCGCTGGCGTGGACGCATTTCCAATATGCCTGGATACCAAGGACACCGAAGAGATCATCCAAACAGTCGAAAGGCTTGCGCCTTCTTTCGGTGGCATCAATCTAGAAGATATAGCCGCCCCGAAATGCGTGGAGATTGAGCGACGTTTGAAAGCGTCCCTTGACATCCCTGTCTTTCATGATGACCAGCATGGCACGGCGATTGTCACTCTTGCCGCACTTTATAACAGTCTGAAAATCGCGGGCAAACAGATGGAGGATTTGAAGATCGTCTTGAGCGGAACAGGAGCAGCGGGAAGCTCAATCGCCCGAATGCTTCATACGGCTGGAGCAAGGACCATCTACGCTTACAACTCCCAAGGCATCGTGACCAAAGCAAAATATGACCAATACCAGTTTGTCGTGAGGGAACTGATAGACGAGGGCATTGTGACCACATGGGAAAACCCGGAACCCGACACGCTCGATACCATTATGAAAAACACCGATGTTTTCATCGGAGTATCGATCGGTAATATCGTAAGTGAATCCATGGTCCGTTCCATGAATAAAAACCCCATTCTCTTCGCGATGGCCAATCCCGACCCGGAAATCAAACCCGAACTTGCGAAAAAAGCGGGAGCCCTCATCGTAGGCACCGGCCGTAGCGACTATCCCAACCAGATCAACAATGTCCTCGCTTTTCCCGGATTGTTCAGGGGCGCCCTTGACGCCAGGGCTTCCTCAATAAGTGAAGACATGAAAGTCACCGCTTCTAAAGCCATCGCAGAAATCATCAGACCCGATGAGCTCACAAAGGACTATGTCATCCCCTCTCCGTTCGACCCGAGGGTCGCAAAAGCTGTCGGCCAAGCCGTGGTGGACAGCCTTCAAAAAACCAAGTAGGTGATTATTCATGAAATATAGAACAGAACGTGACTTCTTAGGCGAAGTCAACATCCCTCAAGACGCCTACTACGGTATTCAGACCGCTAGAGCCAAAGAAAATTTCTCAATCTCCAAACAACCAATCCATAAACAGCTCATCATTGGCTTGGCGACTGTCAAACGCGCTGCAGCGCAAGCCAACATGAAAGCTGAGTTCCTTGATATTCCGAAAGCGGATGCGATCATGCAAGCCTGCGACCAGATCATAAACGGGGAACTGCACGACCAGTTCATCACGGACATGATCCAAGGTGGAGCCGGCACCAGCATGCACATGAATGTCAACGAGGTGATCGCCAATCGCGCCGGGGAGCTTCTCGGCGAAGCCAAGGGAACCTATCAAGCCGTCCATCCCAATGACCATGTCAATTTCGGCCAGTCCACAAACGATGTCGTCCCCACGGCAGGGAAAATCGCCACCATACGTCTCGCCAAGAAACTTCTCACGGAATTGAAGACGCTTCACCGTTCCTATCTCGATAAGGCTAACACATACCTTGAGACTGTGAAAATGGGCCGTACACACCTTCAGGACGCCGTCCCCATCAGCATAGGACAGGAATTCGGCGCTTTCGCTGAAGCGCTTCAAAGAGACATAAGAAGAATTGATCTCGCCCTTGAGGAATTGACATTCATCAACATGGGCGCCACAGCAGTCGGTACAGGATTGAATGCAAGTGACGTCTACAAAGAAGCGGTCATAAAGAACCTGCGCCGACTCACCCACATCAATTTCAAAACCGCTCCCAACCTCATCGACTCAACAAGAAATCTCGATTCCTTCCTATGGTTGTCATCCGCCCTCAAGACGTTGGCGGTGAACCTGTCCAAAACTGCCAACGACCTAAGGTTGATGAGCAGTGGTCCAAGCACCGGTCTCAATGAAATCAACCTGCCTCAAGTGCAAGCCGGATCATCAATCATGCCCGGAAAGGTCAACCCTGTCATACCGGAAGTCATCAATCAGATCGCCTTTGAAGTCATCGGGAATGACGTCTCCATCACCAAGGCTGTTGAAGCCGGCCAACTCGAACTCAATGTATTTGAACCAATCATCTTCGTGAACCTCTTCTCAAGTCTCGACATCCTGAAACGTGGCATCACCACCTATCGAACAAAAGCCATCGAAGGCATCACCGTAAACAAGGACAAGTGCGTCTCCTACGTCGAACGCTCGAGCGGTGTGGTGACAGCCTTGTCTCCACACATCGGCTATGAAAAGAGTGCCGCCATAGCCAAAGAGGCCATGTCAAGTGGCAAAACGATCAGGGAGATTGTCATAGAAGAAGGGCTTTTGTCCGATGAGGAGATCGATGTCATCCTGAACATCAGGAACATGACAAAACCAGGTATCATCGGGCAGAACTACTTGAACAAGAAAAAGAAAAATTGATCGGGCATAAAAAAAGATCACGACCGCTAAGTGTGGTCGGGATCTTTTCATTAGGGATCAATCCAAAAAGGTCAATCTTTGAATAACCTCAAAGGGCGTATCGCGTTCGCTCAATACCACTCCGGACGGCGTGATATGATACACATGGGTATCACCTGAAACATATCGATAGGTGTAGGGAGCTTCGATAAAATCAGTATGGGTGAAAGAAAGATGACTCTCGGGTCCGAACCACATGTTCGGATAGAGTTCATAGCCTCTCAAAAGACTTCCTTCGTTAGCTTGTTGAGGGTCAGTCACACCATTGAAAAGTGGCACGAACAGCAAGCTCCTGTTACGTTCATAGGCAATATTGTCAAACGGGTAGTCCTCAACCATTTGAAGCCCCATATCATCGTAATCTATGGTGGTTCTTCGTTTAGGGGTCAATATCTCGTTTGAAACGGCTTCATACATGGTCATGACGAGACGGTCCTCTTGTTTCTCAAAACCAAGGAGCATATCGAAAAGGTTGTTCATCTCATAGTGATCCAATTGGCCCAGACCAGTATAGAAATCAAGATATTCAATCTCCGCCTCAGTACGGACATCGTATATCCTTGTCCTGTCATCGCCTTCTCCTGAGAAGAGATACAAATGATCACCATGGTTGAAAACTTTGCTGACGGATGCGTGGTCCTCCACTTCCAAAGCTGCGATTTCGTTCAGTTGCTGATCCAGACGATAAATGTGCTGTTGGGTGCGTTCTTTGTCTTCAGTAACCAAGAAAACCTTGTTTTCCCTGATGGTTAAATGTTCTTTGTCGGAAATGGAACCCTCAAGTTTTTTAGTTCTGCTGTAGTGGACATTCCCGGAAACCAGGGAGAATTTTGTGACAATCGTGTCCACAGACTCTATCGGATCAGGCAACTGGAACATCGTCGACGTGGAATCAAATGTATAACTGTTTGTTGCCATATATGCCGACTCCCCGTAAAAGTTGAGATGATGTCCGTAATCCGTCAAGGTCGTCTCGTAATTGACTTCGGTTTCAAGGATGTCGATGGCATACATGGTCATGAAGTTGTTAGGGTTCGTGTTTTCAATGTATCTGACATCGGAAAAATCCGGTTTTGAGGACGCTCCATTCACCGACATGACAGGGAGAACGTCCTCCGGATCCTGACGCGGGTCTTCATTGGTAATATAGTGGTTTACTGACATGTACAAAGTCTGACCGTCAAACATGGCATTGCTCAAGAGGCCGGAAAACTCATAAGTGTCATCCAACACAAAATCATCCTCAACATCATAAACCCTAACGACGGTGCGCCTCTTTAGATCCAACAGCCCGTGTACCGGGCCATCACACGACCCCTCTGACTTTTGGGCCAAGACGACCAACTTCCCTCTTTGCATAAACAATCCTTCTGGATTGAAGCTGAAACTTTCACATTCCGAGGATGGAAACAACAGGGTTCTCATTTTCTCCAAAGCCCCGTCATCTTTGCGAAGTATCTCTATACCATAAGAGGTCGTGACATATAGAAGCTCATCGTGTTCAAGGGCATAGTTGATTCCTTCGAAGGTGTTCGCTTTCTTGTTGGTGATGCGTCTGAGCGCTTCTAGGTCGTCCACATCGGTTGAACTTTGCAAGGGATTGGAATAGAATTTCTCATTGAACGACGTCCTCACATCAGCGAAGGACTCTACATCCTCCAACCGCTTAATGTGATAATTATAATCCATAGGGGGGCTAAAAACCCAATAGAGAAATCCGGCGAGAAACACAATCGGCAAACCGACCATCAAGGCCCTAGTCAAGGAAGGGCGCTTGCGGGCCGCATCTCTCAAATTCCTTAACATCGTCTTCTTCTCTGAAAGCCTCCGATTCATCTCGTGTTCTTCATACCACTGCTTGAAAAACAGAATGAAAAAGGCGAAAGACCCGACGATGACGCTTAAGGAAAGAAAATTATTGTAAATGAATTCGACAATGTTTAAAACCATACCCACACCCCCTTAAATCTTCAAGGTCTGCTTGAAAGTCTTATAGTATCTTCGGTTCACT
Source organism: uncultured Candidatus Izemoplasmatales bacterium (assembly GCA_964501715.1). Classification (GTDB taxonomy): domain Bacteria; phylum Bacillota_I; class Bacilli_A; order Izemoplasmatales; family Izemoplasmataceae; genus M55B118. The sequence continues at coordinate 16,803 of CAZCTR010000013.1, forward strand.
TCCACTTGCGCTCCATTGCTCATGAGCAAAAGGAGTTTGGAATTGAAAGCAGGCTTGATATACTCAATTTTATTGATGTTGACAAGTGCATATTTACTGACACGAATGAAGTGTTTGTCCTTAAGCATATCCTCAAGTTCGTAAAGCTTGTAGTTGACACTGAGCACCGCATGTTTCAAATATGCTTTGACTTCCTCGTTCTCGACCATGAAATAGTGAATGCGCCTGGATTCCAGATGCTTGATCCCTTTTTCGTTCTCGCCAGTGATGTAAACATCTTCACCTTGTACTAGGGCATCCAAAATGCGATCCACCTTTTCAATGTCATCCTCGTTAAAGACAATGTTGATTTTGTCTTCCTCGGTCATCGATGGATCGGTCGTAAGAACATAATCATAGTGTTTGCTGTCCACAATCCGCAGTTTCTCTTTAATACGTGGACGCGCTTCCTTGGGTACTTTCAGTTTGAACATGACATACCTCCAAGGTTGCACTTACATGCTATCACATGAAGTAGAAGTTTCATTCCTCAATTGGATAGATTGCGTGTCGCAACCGTTAAAATACATGGCTTGACTAATTTAAATTCTTCAACTCCCTGTAAATCCTGCTGACGGGGAGGCCCATAACCGAATAGTAATCTCCGGATATGGAATTGACAAACCTGGCCGCATAACCTTGTACGGCATAGCCTCCAGCTTTTCCAAACGGTTCTTGGGTAGCGATGTATGCGTCGATTTCCTGTTCTTCAAGCGAACTGAAATGAACATAGGCCTCTTCATAGAATCGTTTAGCTGCTCCGCGGTGTTTCAGGGCACACCCCGTGATAACCCTGTGGGTCTTCCCACTGAGTTTTTTGAGCATCTCACGGGCCTCATCGATCGTTTCGGGCTTTCCAAGCATTTCATCCTCCACAATGACCAAGGTGTCACAACCCAATATGACATCCTCCCCGGTTCCATCTGATACAGTATCCACTTTCCTCTCCGCGATCTCCATGATCGTTGCAGGGGGATTTTCATAGTCCACGATGGTCTCATCCGCATCAGGCACCCTTTTTTCAAACGAGAACCCAGTCAATTCAATAAGTTCATGTCGTCTCGGAGACGCACTTGCCAAAATATAACGTTTCATCTATCTCACTCCTGTCGTTCATGTCTGATTATAGCACGCTTCAAGCCTTACTTCTACTGTCACCGCTTCAATCAATATGATATAATACACTCTGAAAGGCGGTGCATTCGTATGGACGTCTCATTGCAAGAACTTGTTCGACCATTCCTGATTGGATCCGGCCGCTCTCCAATTGTCTTATCGGTAAGCGGAGGAGTCGATTCCATGGTCCTTTTACATGTGCTTCTTGATTTGGACGCACCGATTGTCGTCGCTCATGTGAATCATCAGCTACGGGACGAATCCGAAGAAGAATATCAAGCTATACAAACCCTTTGTGAACAAAAAACGATTCCTTTCGAAGGGACGCACTTTCAAAAGCAAACAGGAAATTTCCAGGCGGAGGCCCGGTCGTTCAGACTCAATTTCCTGAAGGATGTCGCACATCGCTACGATGCCTCTACCATCATGACAGCCCACCACAGGGATGACCGCATCGAAACTTTCATCATGCGGTTGGGAGAAGGAAGGACGCTAAGCGGGTTGAACCCGATGCAAAAAGTCACCCGCTCTGAAGGATTTAAACTCGTCAAACCCTTCCTTGATGTTTCAAAGGAATCTTTGCAAACCTACGCTGAATCACACGGCATCCATCATTATGAGGATGCTTCAAACAGGGACATCCACTACACACGCAACCACGTCCGCCATGAAATCATACCACGATTCAGATCAATCAACCCTTCTTTCAATGAAGGGATCATCCAGCTGATGGATGAACTGAGTGATGCCGACCGATTTTTGGAAAAGGCAGTTGTGAACCATGAAAGCTTTCACAAGGACACGGTGCTGGTCAATGAGTTTCTGGGTTTTTCACCCTTGTTTCAAAGGCGCTTCTTGAAACGCAAGATTCAAATGCACGTCCCTACCTATTTTCCCTCTAAAAAAGAACTCGACGACTTGATAAGGGCACTTGACCAATCCGGTAATTTCACCAGAAGTTTGCAAGACGGTGTCACTCTCCATAAGGAATACCAAGTTTTTTTCATAGGAAAGACGAATGTTGAAGTCTCATTATTCATGAAAATCATCGGTCCTGGGACATACTACACACCAAAGGGGTCATCCATTGAAATTACCCATGAAAAAATATCGCGCAATCTTACAAAAGCCCATGAGTTGTGGTATAATGACGAAGTGTATCCACTCTATCTCCGTTATCGCGAAGATGGAGACAGAATCCGCTTCTCTTACGGACACAAAAAAATCAAGGACCTTTTCATCGATTTGAAAATCCCACCCCACAAACGCAATGAGATCATCCTTTTGACCGACCATGAAAACAACGTTATCTGGATTCCGGAACTCGACTTGAAAGCAAAACAGGAACCTGCCCAAAAAAGACTTTTCCTGTATTATCACGATGTGATAACCGATTCCAAGTAGCGTTCAGACCGGCCTTTATAGGGGCTTCCCCTTTAAGGCCGTTTCTTAAACACGTTTGAATTGAAATCTCGTTGCAAAACCTTTACACTATGACTGATATCATTAAGGAGTGAAACCATGGCACAGAAAAAACCGACCCCTCCGGGTCCAGACCGCGCCAATAAAATAGGTAATCTAATAGTAATGATGCTGATTTTGCTGTTTGTCTTCTCAGCAATCTGGCTTTTCACATCTTCAGACGACGACCCCATCCAGTTCACCTACTCTGAATTCCTCGAGGAACTGGAAGAGGAAAATGTAGAATCCATCCGCTCAACCCCCATCGCAGGCGATATTAATGCCGGGTCCTACAGTGTTCAAGGCACTTTGAAGGACGGCACAGAATACACCTTGGAAGTCCCTACCCAGTCCGCTCTTGAGAATGTTATCGGCATTGCTCAGGATCAGGACATCACTTACGGACATGAACGTGGATCCACATATAGCTTTTGGAATGTGTTGATCATTCTTCTTCCGATCATTCTCATTATTCTCTTCATCGGCTTTTTCATGAGAAGTGGCGGCGGAAACAACAAGGCTTTTGATTTTGGCAAGAGCAAAGCTAAACTCAACAAGGGTAAAACCACCACCTTCGACAAAGTCGCCGCTCTCGACGAGGAGAAACAGGAAGTCACAGAGTTGATCGACTTCCTTCAAGACCCTAAGAAATACATGAAACTCGGAGCGAGAATTCCAAAAGGCGTCCTCCTTGTAGGTCCTCCCGGAACCGGTAAGACATTGCTCGCACGGGCTGTTGCGGGGGAAGCGAAAGTGCCCTTCTATTCCATCAGCGGCTCCGATTTTGTAGAGATGTTTGTCGGTGTCGGTGCGAGCCGTGTACGTGACATGTTCAAAACAGCGAAACAGAATGCCCCTTGCATCATTTTCGTTGATGAGCTGGACGCTGTGGGACGCCAACGTGGCGCCGGCATGGGCGGAGGCCACGACGAACGTGAGCAGACACTCAACCAATTGCTGGTTGAGATGGACGGATTCGGGGAGAATTCCGGAATCATCGTCATGGCGGCCACCAACAGACCGGACGTCCTGGACCCCGCACTTTTGAGACCGGGTCGATTCGACCGCCAAATCACAGTTGGCAAGCCGGACGTCAAGGGCCGCACCGAGATCCTTCAGGTCCATGCCCGCAACAAGAAAATAGCCACAGACGTCGCGTTCAAGGATATTGCGAGAAGAACGCCTGGATTCACCGGGGCAGACCTTGAGAACCTCATGAACGAAGCCGCTCTTCTTGCCGCTAGGGAAAACGTGGAAGCCATAAGGCTCGACCACGTTGATGAGGCCGTTGACCGCGTCATGATGGGTCCCGCCAAGAAATCAAGGATATTCACCAAACGTGAACGCAACTTCATCGCCCACCACGAAAGTGGACACGCCGTACTCGGTCTGAAACTCGATAATGCGAACGTTGTGCACAAAGTCACCATCATCCCCCGTGGTCAAGCCGGCGGATACAACCTGATGCTTCCCGAGGAAGAGGAGAGCTTCCTGATGACCCGCACCTCCCTTGTCGACCAGATTACCGGTCTTTTAGGAGGAAGGGTCGCTGAAGAAGTGATATTCGACGAAGTCTCCACAGGGGCGCACAACGACTTCCAAAGAGCGACTGAAATCGCCCGGTCCATGGTCACGGAATACGGTATGAGTTCACTGGGCCCGATCCAGTACGAGAAACGCAGCAGTAATGTATTCCTTGGGCGTGACTATGGAGCCGACAAATCCTTCTCTGACACAGTCGCACTTGAAATCGACAATGAAGTGCGCAAGATCATCAATGAAAGCTATGAAAAAGCTAAAAAAGTCCTCACCGATAACATCGACTTGCTGAAGCGGATCGCGGAAATCCTTCTGGACACGGAAACGCTCACCCGTGAAGACATCCTTGAAATCGTGGATACAGGCACTCTCGCTTGGTGGGAAAAGAAGAAAGCGGAGAATGAAAAGAAAGCTTTGGAAAATGAAACCACCGCCAATGGCGATCAAGCACAAAAGAAAACAGACCCCTCCGAAGACAACGATTCTGCCGATTCCGACAAAGACCCCTCTTCAGACAAATAAACAAACAAGGATGGGGGCCCCATCCTTGTTTCACTTTAAGAAGGAGTACGGTTATGAGACTTGACAAGTTCCTTAAAGTATCACGCATCATAAAGCGCAGGACGGTCGCTAAGGAAATAAGCGATTCCGGCCATATAAAGGTCAACGGAAACAAGGCGAAATCAAGTACCAAGTTGAATGTTGGTGATCTAATCCGGATTGAATACGCCAACAAAACCCTGACTCTCAAGGTTGAACGTCTGGAAGATTCCATCAAGAAAGATAACGCATCTTCCCTTTACACTATTGAAGAAGAAAAATATAAAAATTAAGGATGAACAATATGAAAAAAATCAGTGTGTTATTTATGGCCTTGCTCTTCACTTTCGTCTTGTTCGGATGTGAAGACAATGACACCGATTCAGAGAATGTAGTGTATACCACCACCTATCCTTTATACTACTTGCTTGAAGAAATAGGCAAAGACGTAATCGAAGTCAAATACGTCCCCGGTTCTCAAGTGCACGGCGACAGCCATGACTGGTCCCAAAAGGAAATCATAGACATGCAGGATGCTGATTATCTTTTCTATGTCGGTGCCGGACTGGACCCATTCATCAGAACCAATGTGGATTCCGTCTTCAGGGATCAACATGTGGAACTCGTCAAACTAGAGGACTATATCGACATCATAGAAGTCAAGCTAACACATGATCACGACCACGGTGACGACCATGACGACCACGATGACCATGACGACCACGACGACCATGACGACCACGATGACCATGACTCCGGTCACACAGAAATCCTTCCGGACCCGCACTTCTGGCTTGATGTCAGTCGTATGCAAGAAGCGGCCAAGACCATTCTTGAGAAACTGATAGTCATGTATCCTGAGAAAGATACTGTACTGGAGAACAATTATGTGACCATTGATAAACTGCTTGAAAAACTCAACCAGGATTTTGTCGACGCCCTGAGCGGCCAAGACAAACCGATTGTGACAAACGTCAAGCTCTTCACGTATTTTGAGGAGGCTTACGGCATCAATATCCACCCTTTGACATTGAATGCTCATTCGCACGAGGATGAAACTGTCCCTACAGACCTTGAGGATTTCGTCAATTTTGTGATCAATCATGAGTTGCACTACATTCTTTTTGAAAAGAACGCCAACTCTCCCGCCGGAGAGACCCTGGTCTCTGAGGTCAACAAGACCGGTCACGACGTGGAAAAACTCTTTCTGCACCCCATCGGAAACATCACAACAGCGGAACTCAATGATAACGAGAACTATATCACGTTAATGTATGACAATCTGGATTCACTTAAAAAAGCCTTAGATTAGGAGCCATTGATTATGGATGAATTGACAGAACAAGAACAAGTCCGAAGGGAGAAAATGCAGGAGCTCGAGGACTTGGGGATAGACCCCTTTGGTCATCGTTTCGACCGCACTGCCACGTCAAAATCCCTTAAAGCATCATATGACCGGTATACCAAAGAGGAATTGAGCGAGATGGATACTCCGGAAGTGAAAATCGCCGGCCGTATCATGACCAAACGCGGCAAGGGAAAGGCAGGATTCGCACACCTGCAAGACCAGCATGGCCAGATGCAGATTTATGTCCGAAAGGACGTGATCGGTGAACAGGCATTTGATCTTTTCAATAAAGCGGACCTCGGCGATATCATTGGTGTGAAAGGGACACTCATGAAAACACGAACCGGTGAACTTTCCATCCGGATCGATGAATACATACCGCTTTCGAAAGCCTTGAGACCACTCCCCGAAAAATACCATGGTCTTAAGGATGTTGAAGAGCGGTACAGACGTCGTTATCTTGACCTGATGACAAATGACAATACCAGGGAAACGTTTGTTCTGCGCTCCAAGATCATACGAGCCTTCAGAGACATCCTTGATCAAAAAGGCTACATGGAAGTGGAAACACCCATCCTACACCCCATTTTGGGAGGCGCCGCAGCCAAACCGTTCAAAACACATCATAATGCCTTGGACATGCCTTTCTATTTAAGGATAGCACCGGAACTCTACTTGAAACGGTTGATTGTCGGCGGGTTTGAGGGTGTGTATGAAATCGGCAGAACTTTCAGAAACGAAGGGATCAGCATCAAACATAATCCTGAATTCACCATGCTGGAACTATATGAAGCCTATGGCGATATGGAAAGCATGATGAGTCTCACGGAATCCTTGATCAGCGAAGTCGCTGAAAAAGTGTTGGGTTCAACCACTGTCGAATACGATGATAAGACCATTGACCTGTCAAAAGGATGGCGGCGGCTGCACATGGCTGAGGCTGTCAAGAACAAGCTGGGTATTGATTTCTTCCGTGAAGACATGACGCTTGAAGAAGCGAAGACCTTTGCTGAAGAAAAAGGCTTGGAAGTCGCAAAGCATCACAAAGGCGTCGGCCATATCCTGAACCTTCTATATGAGTCCTTTGTTGAAGGCAGCATCATCGAACCCACATTCGTTTACGGTCATCCCGTGGAGATAAGTCCCCTGGCCAAAAAGAATCCAGACGACCCCCGTTTCACAGACCGGTTTGAACTCGTGATCAACAATCGTGAATACGCCAACGCGTTCACAGAACTCAACAATCCCATCGATCAAAAGGAACGTTTCCTGTCTCAAATAGAAGAAAAAAACCTCGGGAACGAAGAAGCCAGTGAAATGGACGAAGACTATGTGGAGGCCCTTGAATATGGCATGCCTCCCACAGGCGGACTCGGCATTGGAATTGATAGGTTCATCATGCTCATGACCCAATCAAAATCCATCCGTGACGTCATTCTTTTCCCCCATATGCGTCAACGTCACCAATGATGATAGACGGTTCTTATGAACCGTCTTTTTTTGCCATATCATTGGACCGTAAACTTGAAGACACCTATAATATGATAACAGAAAGGATGATGATTCTTGGTATACAACAGCATTCACGAGATGATTGGCAATACCCCTACCGTCAAGTTGACCCATATCACACAAGACATCGAAAGTGATGTCTATGTGAAATTGGAATGGTATAATCCAGGAGGCAGCGTGAAGGACCGAATTGCCCTGAGCATGATAGAAACCGCTGAAAAAGAAGGGGTGCTAAAACCTGGTGATACGATCATAGAACCCACCAGCGGCAATACCGGTATCGGCCTTGCCTTTGTGGCCGCTTCCAAGGGCTATCGACTTATTGTCACCATGCCTGACACATTGAGCGAAGAACGCCGCAAAATTCTCAAAGGTTATGGGGCAGAACTCATATTGACCGACGGCAAGAAAGGCATGAAGGAATCCATCCGACAAGCCAAGGACCTAGCCGATAGCCATGGCTATTTCATGCCTATGCAATTCGATAACCCCGCCAACCCGCAAGCCCACGAGAACACCACGGCGAAAGAAATCATGAAAGATTTCGATTCCTTGGATGCATTTGTCGCCGGAGTAGGGACCGGAGGCACATTGAGCGGTGTCGGCAGACGCATCAAACCTCATTATGTGTCTTTGCGAATCGTTGCAGTCGAGCCTACGGATTCCGCCGTGCTGAGCGGGAAGGATCCGGGCCCTCACAAAATACAGGGGATTGGTGCAGGGTTCGTTCCGAATGTGTTGAACACATCCTTGATAGATGAAGTCGAGAAAATAGAAAATGATGAAGCCATGGCTATGGCTAGACGGCTCGCAAAGGAAGAAGGTATATTCGCAGGCATCTCAAGTGGCGCGAATGTCGCTGCGGCATTGAAGGTAGCCGCACGTCTGCCAAAAGGCTCCACTGTACTCACTGTTTCACCGAGCAATGCGGAGCGGTATCTGTCTACAGATCTCTTCAAAGACCTTTAAAACAACATAAAAAAAGCGTGAGATGGAATGTCTCACGCTTTTTAATTATTTCGTCTCCAAAGAACAGACGGATTCATTGGATTGCTCACCCGGGATAATCCTTGCCGGTATGCCGACCGCAGTCGCATAATCAGGCACGTCCTTGAGGACAACGGCGTTCGCACCGACCCTGCTATAGGCACCGATCTTGATGTCGCCCAGGATTTTCGCGCCCGCAGCAAGCATCGCCCCCGTACAAATGGTGGGGTGACGCTTATGCCCTCTTTCATTACCGGTACCACCAAGAGTGACACCGTGATAGATCAACACATCATTCGCGATGATGCTCGTCTCACCGATGACGACACCTGTTCCATGATCGATTACCACGTTCTTACCCAGTTTGGCTCCTGGGTGAATCTCGACCCCTGTCACTAAGCGCGCTATGGCCGACAGGAGTCTTGCGATAAGCTTGAGCCGCATGATCCACAGCAAGTGGGTAAGGCGGTAAACCCATACTGCGTGCATACCGTTATAGGTAAGTATGATTTCCAGAAAATGTCTTGCGGCAGGGTCTTTTTGCTTTATGGTTTTTATGTCGCTGATAAAGCCCATGGTTTCACCTCAAATGGAACGTTTTCAGACGTCTTCGCCAATGACAAAGGGTTCGTCTGTGGACAGTGAAACACCAAGGTTCTCAGCAATTTCAACATAAATGTCAATCACGCTGACGTATTGGAAATCTAGCTGGTCCACAATTTTTTGGGATATATTGTTCAATTGTTGTGCCGCATATTCGAACCTGTCATCGCGTTCAGCGATCATGTTCTCAATCGTCGTTTCCAGTTGATCGAGCGGTTCGAAATCGATTTGTTCTTCGTATTCTTCCAAATCAGACCTCAGATCAGAGATGAAAAGAAGGTAGCCAACGAGCGGGGCAAAGGACTCAAAGAGTTCACAGTCCGATTCAAAAAGCTTGTCATAATAAACACGAATGATTTCAAACTGATTGTGAAGGTAATTCAAACCTACTTGAAAAATGGTCTCGAGGTCTTCGCTCAATTCCTCTTCCAAGGCTTTCTCATATATGTGATTCAACACGGCGTATACAGGTTCCAACCTGTCATATATCACAGAATCATTGTGTTTGAACCGTTCCAATACCTCAACATTCTCCATTTTCCAGTTTGCATAATCCTGAAGAATGAGATTGAACTGATTCATGGCAAACCTCTCCTTATGCTCGGTTGGTCGAGCCAAATATATCCATCTTTTCGGATACGACATCGCAAATGGCGTCAAATCCAGGTTTGAGAACCTTGCGGGGGTCGAAACCTTTTCCGACCTTGTCTTTTCCTTCTTCGAAATATTTCCTTACGGCCTTGGTGAAAGCCCATTGTGCCTCAGTGTTGACATTGATTTTGGAAACGCCATATGTGATGGCTTCCTGGACCATCTCATCAGGAATGCCCGTCCCGCCATGGAGCACGAGGGGCATTCTGTTTGTGGTTTCTCCGACTTCTTTAAGGACCCCCATGTCAAGTCCTTTCCAATTGTCAGGATACTTGCCGTGTATATTCCCGATACCAGCAGCAAGCATGGTCACACCAAGCTTGGCGATGCGGCGGCATTCATCTGGGTCTGCGACCTCCCCTTTGCCAGTCACACCATCTTCCTCTCCGCCGATGCTTCCGACTTCAGCCTCAACGCTAAGACCTTTTTCCGCGGCAAGTTGTACGATCTCTTTCGTTTTTTCAACATTCTCTTCGATATCGTAATGGGAGCCATCGAACATGACGCTTGAGAAGCCTGCGGCCATGGCTTCTTTGGCGCCATCATAGGACCCGTGGTCCAGATGAATGGCAACCGGCACGGTCACGTTGAAATATTCGAGCATGCCTTCTACCATGCCCACGATGGCCTTGTAGCCACCCATGTACTTTCCAGCGCCCTCGGAGACACCGAGGATGACCGGGGAATTCTTTTCTTGTGCTGTTAGGATAATTGCTTTGGTCCATTCAAGATTGTTGATATTGAACTGACCGACACCATATCCTTCCTTGCGTGCTTTTTTAAGCATTTCTTCTGCTGAAACTAAAGACATATCTATGTCCTCCTTATCGTTTTAGACCAAACCCATTATATCTTAACACCCCTAAAAAGTAAACTGATTAGGCTTTCTAAAGAGATTATAGCGTTTTCATTTAAAAACCTCCTAATGGAGGTTTTTAAGGTTCATATAATGGTTTTTATGTGCCCGAGATGCTAATCTGGTTCACTCTGAGACTCGGACTTCCGATGTAAGCGAAATTGAATTTCAAATCGTTGCCGATGGCTTTGACAGATTGCAACAGCTCAAGGTAATTAGACGACACAGTGATAAGCGAAACAGGCGAGTCGATTTTTCCGTCTTTAATGACATAACCGCTCGCTTGTAATGAAAAATCAGCACTGATCGAATTGGTACCGGAGTGCAAGCCGTGAAACCCTGTGATCAACAGTCCTTCTTCCATGTCATTGAGCATGGAATCCAGAGATTGGTCCCTGGGTTCTATGTAGAGGTTCGTCGGCGCTATGCCGCCCGAAAACCCATTGCCTGTAGATGAAACACCTTCTTTTTCAGCTGTCTTCAGATTATGCAGATGAGTAGTCAGAACCCCATTGTCGATGATGTGTTTCTTGTATGCTGCGACACCTTCATCATCAAAACCTCCACTTTTGGGGCTCTTTTCCATGAACGGATCGTCAATAAGCGTCAACGAGTCTTCAGCAATCTTGTCTTGTAGTTTCCCTTTCAACTTAGAAAGACCTTTTTGAACGGCTTCAGCCTTGAACATTGACATAAAAGCGCCAAGAAGGGCGGCACTGGCCTTATTCTCTATCAGCACATCGTACTGTCCACTCTCCACTGGTTTCGCACCAAGCATGGAGACTCCACGGTCCACCACGGATGTTGCGAGGGTGTCATAGTTGAATTCATTCGGATTGTTGGTTTGTATATAATCGAAAGCCGAACGCGTATCCCCATCCGATTTGGCGACAACATGGGCTCCCAACACTGCATGGTTGACCCTTTTCTCAAGTGAGAGACCTTTGGAATTCATAAGCTTGACATGCTTTTCGGTCTCATTGTAGAAAGCCGCTGAAATATCAATGCGAGCATCCGCTTCACTCACTTTATTTTCAAGATCGAAGACCATGGATTTCTTATCCTCCAGCGGCACGGCACCGAGTTTGTCATTGTAAACACCCTTCACCTTTTCATAACTGTCATCTCCTTCATAAATGACGACAGGGTCATCCGACTCGACAGTGCTCGCATTCTCCTTGATCGCATCGAGCCATCTGTCAGCGTTCTTCAGGTCCGTATCCTCGGTGCTCAGCCCCGCTTTCCTGCCCTCGAATACTCCTTCGATGACCAATTGTACGCTGTTTGAAATCTCGTGGGTGTCCAACTCTCCCTTGAAGACTTGCAGCTCCACACTTCTGGATGTCGTATAACGCAACTGTAAAGCGTCCAAGCCCTTTTCATGCGCTTTTTCGAACAATGGTTTGAAATCCATTATGCATCACCTTTCCTTCCACCGACAGTGATCGATGCGATTCTGATGGTTGGCTGACCCACATCAGTGGGTATGGACCCAGAAGCACTTCCGCACATGCCTTGTGCACGTTCCAGATTGTTACCGACCATGTCGATTTTTTTGAGGGCGTCCTTTCCAGTACCGACCAGTGTGGCTCCCTTTACCGCTTCAGCGATTACACCATTTCTGATCATATAGCCTTCACTAACCGCAAAATTGAAATCTCCAGTCGAAGGGTTGACGCTGCCACCACCCATTTTTCTGGCATAAAGCCCATATTCCGTGTTCTCTATGATTTCATCAAAGGTGGATTCACCATTTTCGATATAGGTGTTACTCATGCGCGAAGTTGGGGCAAACCTGTAGGATTGCCTTCTTCCTGAGTGGGTAGAGGCCTCGTTCATCCTCAATCCGTTGAGATGGTCGACCATGAAGGACGTGAGCACTCCATTCCTTATTAGCACCCTTCTTTTCTGAGGCCTTCCTTCATCATCGAAGTTCGAGCTTCCCCAAGCGTTAGAAAGGGTTCCGTCATCAACCGCTGTAACAAGGTCGCTTCCAATCTTCTCCCCTAACTTATCGCTGAAGACACTGGCCTTTTTTGCCACAGTTGTGGCTTCGAGACTATGTCCGCAAGCCTCATGGAATATGACTCCCCCAAATCCGTTGTCCACAACGACCGGCATCGTTTTGCTTGGACATTCATCCGCATATAGCATCGTCACAGCGATACGGGCCGAATCTCTCGCGGCTTCCTCGACATCGAAGGTATCATAAAATTCAAACCCTTGATGCGCTCCAGGTCCGTTGAAGCCGCTTTGCATATCGTGCTCGTTTTGAGCGACACTGTGAATCGCAAGGCGGGTTCTCACACGTTTGTCCTGAACATGGATGTTCTCAGTACTCGCGATCTGTACATTTTGAACAACATCCATATATCGCACATTGACCTGCTTGATATCCTTGCTGTATAAACGTGCGGAATCATCGGCACGTTTCATGAGATTCACCTTTTTCGAAACCTCCACTGTTTCCGGCGACACCTTGATCGGATGGTGGTCTTCGGTTCTTGCTTTTGGAAGAGTTACCTTATCTTTGACGCGTTCCCCCTCGAAAGCGACACGGAGATCCTCACACAATGCCAAAAGGCTGCTTTCATCCTTGTGGTTCGTATGACCATAGACACTTTGATGACCCTTTGCGATTCTTATGCCGACACCCGATAGTTCGTTTGTCCCGTTATTTTCTACCTTGCTGTCCTGTAGCGCCATGGACTGTTGCACTGTATGCTCAACAAATACTTCAGCAAAGTCCGCTCGGCTCTCCAAAGCTTCATTCAACACCCGTTCCAATACTCTTTTTTCTATCATGCAAAACCTCCTGATGAATACATTTGGAAGTATTATATCACATTGATCAAATAAATAAAAAAGCAGATGGAAAACCATCTGCCTTCATATAAGAATCAATCGTCTTCGTACATGTCCTCGTACTGGTCCATGTACTTTTCGTACTCCTCTTCATCGAGATCCTCTTCCTCTTCGAAAGGATCGAGGTCCTCTTCGCCAAGGTCGCTAAGATCCTTTTCAAGTTCGCCCTCTTCGGCGGCTTCAATGCGTTCTTCTTGTTCGTCTTCCAAGACTTCATCCTCTGGAACCACTGTTTCAGCTTCAGCGACTTCCTGAGCCTTTTCAGCTTCTTCCTCGGCTTTAAGCCGTCTTTCAAGCATGGCTTGGTGAGCTTTCTCGGCATCCTGTTCCTTCTGGATTTTTTCGTCTAGCTCGGGATTATGGACTTCCTTGTATTCGCTGTAGTATGACCCGTCCTTATCCCACAAGTCAATTTTCTGATGGCCCTTGAGATCCCAGGTGTTATCCCCGGCATACACAAACTTGGCGCTCGAGACCAACTCCGAATAGAAACGGTTGATCATGTCGGAGCTTGTTTCCTTCAGGCCTTTTTTATCTGCGACTTTCTCAAACAGTTCATAAAGGTCAAGCGGCTCTTGCTTCTCAGAGAGAATAGCCTCTGCGACATTGACCATGCTTTCTTCTTTGATATCGATCATACAAACCTCCTAGATTTCTTCATATGTCACATGCAAGTGTCCCCTGTTGACTACCAGGTCCTCCTGTTTCAAAACGTAATCAACATGGATCACACGGTCCGTGATGGAAAGATGGCGGGTGATCACCTTGAAATGGAACGCACCTTCCTTGATCCGATAAACACCGGGATGGACCGCTTCCTTCTCAAACAGGAAATCCATCTCTATTGAACCGGTCTTTACGTATCGGAGGGACTCACCAGAGAAAGTAAGCGCATGCTTAACGTGTTGGTCATCATAAAATGAAAGTGTGCTTCCCTTCTTTATTCCCTTGGTGATGATGTGCTCCTTGTCATCCGGATTCTGAATGATACACTGTACTTTGACTTTAGACATATGAGCCCCCAAAATGCATTGGGTTTATGTGCGTAAGTATTATATAATATGAATTTCCATCTTGCAAGCATAATCGTCATGTTTGAACGGTCCGCTTGAAAATAGGTTTGAAAAAAATGTTTAATGGTGTTTAAATAGTATCAGGCATAGCCTATAATGAGAGCATGTTGTTTGAAAGGTGTGAGTCCGATGATGCTCGATGAAAGCATTGAACGTGTATTGGTATCGAAAGAGGAACTTGAGAAAATCATAAAAAGGCTTGGTGAGACACTTACCGAGGAATACAAGGACAAATCCCCAATTGTCGTGGGGCTTCTGAAAGGCTGCATACCGTTCATGCCTGATTTGTTGAAGCACATGGACCTTCATCTGGAAATCGGTTATATGGATGTTTCAAGTTACTTCGGTGGAATTTCGTCCACAGCGGATGTGAAAATCGAGAAGGATTTGAATGTCTCTGTCAAAAACAGGGATATTCTTATCGCAGAAGACATCGTGGATTCAGGCAGGACGCTCAATGCTGTCATTGACCTCCTGCAATACCGGGGCGCAAAGTCCGTCAAAGTGGTCACCCTCCTCAACAAACCTTCAGGCCGGGCTGTAGAATACACGCCCGATTATATTGGGGTGGACATCCCCAATCTTTTTGTGGTGGGCTATGGCCTGGACTATAAGGAATTCTTCCGAAACCTTCCCTATGTCGGCATCCTGAAACCGGAAGTCTATGAAGAAGTCTGATTCTTTCTTTCAAACGCGGCTTTCATCAATCCTCGGAATAACGGATGCGCCTTTTGTGGACGTGACTTGAACTCCGGGTGAAATTGTGTGCCTATGAAAAACGGATGGTTCTTCAATTCGACGATTTCCACAAGTCCTTGGACCGGATAGATGCCCGAAAAGATCATGCCATTATTTTCCAAGGTGTCCTTATACAAATTATTAAATTCATACCTGTGCCGATGACGTTCCATGACGTCATCTTTTTTATAGAATGCGTGCGCTTTGCTTCCTTTCTCAAGATGACAAGGATATGCTCCCAGACGCAAAGTCCCCCCCAGATCCATATCCTTTTTCTGATCTTTTAGCAAGGCGAATAGCGGAGTGGTTGTGTCCGGTTCGATTTCGGTGGATGAGGCTTCTTTCAATCCACAGACATTCCTGGCGAATTCGATTGTCGCAAGCTGCATGCCATAACAAAGTCCAAGAAACGGAATCCCATTTTCTCTCGCGGCCCTGATTGCAAGCATCTTGCCGTGTGTACCGCGGTCCCCAAAGCCTCCGGGCACTACGATTCCATCCATTTCTCGCAGCCTCTCAAGGGATGCCGGGTCCTCCAGGGTCTCCGCATCGAACAGATGAAGATTGACTTCCGTTTCCAGCATGTATCCTGCGTGTTTGAGCGCTTCAACGACCGAGATGTACGCATCCTTCAAAGCAATGTATTTTCCCACAAGACCGATATCAAGAGAATGCTTCAACACTTTTACTTTCTCAACCAGGCTGTTCCACTCATCCATGAATGGTTTCGGGGCGGCCAACGCGAAATGATCAAGCACGAGCCAGTCCATGGACTGATCCTTGAGCGCGTTGACCACTTCATAGATGACGTCCTGGTCCATGGCCTCGATAACCTCTTTTGTCGACACATCGCAAAAGAGTGCGACTTTTTCCCTCATGGCTTCAGTGATCGACCGGGAGGTCCTAAGGACGATCAAATCCGGTGAAATGCCTTGTTCCCTGAGTTCTTTGACACTATGCTGGGTGGGTTTTGTCTTCATTTCCTCCGCGGCTTCAAGATAAGGGACAAGCGTGTTGTGGATAAACAAGGTGTTTTGTGCTCCGAGATCCCGTCGCATCTGTCTGATTGCCTCGATGAAAGGCAAGGATTCAATATCCCCGACTGTTCCCCCGATTTCAGTGATCACAATATCCGCGCCGGATGTCTTCGCCCCTAGTCGGATCTTTTCCTTGATCGCATCCGTCACGTGGGGGATGACCTGGATGGTCGCGCCGAGATAATCCCCCCGCCGCTCTTTCTCAATGACTTCCTTATAAATCTGACCGGTCGTAACATTCGCGTAACGGTTGAGATTCTCGTCGATAAACCGCTCATAATGACCCAAGTCGAGATCCGTCTCGGCACCATCCTCGGTCACGAACACCTCCCCGTGTTGATAGGGTGACATCGTTCCGGGATCGACATTGAGATAGGGGTCGAACTTCTGCATGAACACTTTAAAACCCCTGTTTTTCAAAAGCCTTCCGAGTGATGAGGCTGTGATGCCTTTTCCAAGGCTTGAGACGACGCCACCAGTCACAAAGATATATTTGGTCTCCTTCATAACAGTACCTCCAGGATGATTGTGGATAAGACGAGGGCGTGGTTCAATAAAAAAAGAAAAGCCCTCCTATTCGGAGGACTTTTTAAAGTGCCCACTAAAAGTATAGCAAACCCCTAATGAATTTACAACCATCAATTATCCAGGTTGCCCTTCAACACATCCGCATCCGGGTAATAGGATTCCTGGATGATGTTGATGGCAATATTGTTGCAGTGGTCTCCGATCCTCTCGACATTGGAAAGGATATCTACGTACAAGTTGTCATCCCGTCCTTCCTGTTGGGCGTCGTGCAAACGGAATGTGTGTTTCTTGCGGTAGTCACGGACCATCGAATCAATGACCTCTTCGTTTTTCATGACCTCTCTGGCGAGCGTGCGATCATTCTCGCTAAAGGCTTGGAGTGCCAAATAAAAGGTCTTGCCGACAAAATCATACAAGGTTTTCAAGTCCTTCTCGGCCCCTTCGCTCAGAAGCGTCTTGTCATCATGACGTTGTTCAAAGAAATCAAAGAGATTCTGCGCGTGGTCGGCGACCCTTTCAAAATCCCTGATGGTATCGATATAGAGCGATTGAGCCTGAGCGCTCCTGTCATCCAGGTTCGAAACGGATATCGTCACAAGATAATCATGGACTTTATGATCGATCGTATCCACCATCTCTTCCAATCGTCTGCCCAGTTCAAGTGCCTTGTCATCACGATTGAACGAATAGGACACACTCGCATCATACATCTTGTGGACCATCTGCCCCATGCCCTTGATGACTTGTTTGGCATTCTCAAGCGCCAACACCGGAGATTGCTCGGCAAGGTCCGATTCAAGCGAATCCACATTCGCAACCATGTCGACGGTTTCGCCGGGTATGACCCTTTTGGAAATGGCGACCATCTGTTTGATCAGAAAGTACATGACCACCGTGTTGAACAAATTGAAGAAAATATGCGCCAAACTGATGGTCATCTCATGTTCGACCCCACCGAGGAAAATATCCTGAAGATAGGTGATGAAGGCCGCATAGGGTACGATGATGACAAGGAACAAAAGCGACCCGAACACGTTGAAAATGACATGGACGACCGCTGCGCGTTTCGCCGCAATCGATCCCCCGATGGCGGCGAGGATTGCAGTGATGGTGGTTCCGATGTTCGAACCGAGCACAATCGCGATCGCACCGACCATGGGAATGGTTCCGGATGTGAAGAGCGACTGAAGAATGCCGATGGTCGCAGTGGATGATTGCACGAGTACAGTCAGTCCCGCCCCCACCAGCACACCAAGGACCGGCATGTCGCTGACCCTGACCATCATAGTCGAGAACTCTTCGAATTCCACAAAGACTTTCAATGCCCCTCCCATAAGATCAAGACCGTAAAAAATCATACCGAATCCAAGCACCGCGGTCCCTATCCTCTGGACTTTCTTTCTCGGTATGAAGAACAGCATGATGCTGCCCAACCCCATAATTGGAAGTGCGATCGCCTTGATCTTAAGTCCAATCAAGAAACTAGTGACAGTGGTTCCGATGTTCGAGCCGATCATGACACCCACAGCCTGCGGCAGTGTCATGAGTCCGGCCCTCACGAGTCCAATCGTGAGCGCAGTGGTCCCCGAACTCGTCTGCAATAGCACCGTGACCAATATCCCGACAAATATCCCTTTTAAAGGGGTGTTTGTAGATTTCTCGATCATCACCTTGAATTTTGTCCCAGCGATCAATTTGAGAGAATCCCCCATGATCCGGATACCATAGAGAAAAATCCCGAGTCCCCCAATCACAGAAAATACAATGTTGAACCAATCCACCTCTTGCATTTATGGGCCTCCTCCAAAAATCATATCCACATAAACTATAGCATACCCTTTATCGCAAACATAGAGTCTGACAATAAAAAAAAGAGAAAGCCTTTTTAGACTTTCCCTTCCTTATATTCTTTTGCCAAATCATCGAGCGCATCAAGCAGTTCCTTGGCTCTATCCCATGTGCCCAGGTTCGAGCCGCTCGCCATGGGGTGCCCACCGCCGTCAAAACGGTTGGCAAGCGTATTGACCGCAGGCCCCTTGCTGCGGATCCTGGCACGCACAATCTTCTCTTCGTACTCAGCGAAAAGGACCCATAGAGGGCAGTCTTCGAAAACACCAAGCTCATTGACGAGGCTCGAAGCCTCCTCTATGGTGACATTGTACTTGTCGATCAGTTCATGCGTGATCTCAATGTAGGCAACGCCATGTTCAGTTTTTTGATAATTGAGGAGCACATAGCCTTTGAAACGTACGTGCGCCTCACTTTGGGTCTCAAGATGCCTCAAGACGGATTGGGTGTTGAGCCCGAGATCAAAGAGCTTGGCCACGTGGCGGAAGGTGTCGCCGTCCACCCCGGAGAACCTGAACCCTCCGGTATCAGTGAAAGCTCCCGTATAAAGAGCTTTGACCCCAGCTTCACCCAGGACATAGTGATCCTCGAACATGGTATAGAGATCCATGATGATCAGCGCGGCTGCAGGACGGTTGGTATCGACGTGTTCGATATCCCCATATGGATTGACATTGACGTGGTGATCGATCTTGATCAGGTAGTCCCCCTGGTCATAACGCTTATCGGATATGCGGTCTTGCGATGCGGTATCGACGGCGATCACCAGTGCGCCTTTGAACGTCTCATCCTGCACATCGTCGGTGCGCCCGAGGAATTTGACATAGTCGGCCTCCTCACCACTCACATAAACCGATTTCTTTGGATAGGTATTCGCAAGCATGTCCTTGAGTCCCATCGCCGTTCCGATGCAATCCCCGTCGGGTCTGCCGTGGGGAAGGATGATGATGGTGCTGTATTCCTGGATTTTCTCGTGGATCTGTTTCAATGTGTCTTTATTCATTCTATCATAGCCTTTCTGCCATAGCGTCCAAATCCTGTAGTATCAGGTCCGTTTCTTCCCATGCTTGCACGGTGCACCCGCAGGCGAGCGCATGGCCTCCGCCTCCGTATTTCTTAGCGACATGCACGATGGGGGCCTCTTTACTTCTGAGTTCACAAAGGATCTCACCCTCGTCATTCTCTGTGAAATTGACCCAGAACGGCACGCCCCGTATATTCGCCATCTGATTGACCATCCCACGGGATATGGTGAACGTGGTGACCTTGAAACGGTCTTTCAAACGCTTATCGTTTTTCATGTAAGCGACATTGTTTTCCGTGATTTCGAAATGGTTGATGAAATACCCTTTGAGCTTCTTGAAGTTCATATCCTCCTGATAGAGGTTGTCATAGACCCATTGGATATCTGTTCCATGTTCACTCAGGAAAGCGGCCGCCCGGAAAGTGAGGGGGCTTGTCTGCGGATAGAGGAAGCGTCCACTATCGGTCACAAGACCGGAGAAGAGGTACGTAGCTGCCTTTTTCGATACCTTGAGTCCCTCCTGCATGCACATGTCGGTGAGAATCTGACACGTGGCGATCTGCGTCGGGTCCGAGTAGAAATAATCCGCAAAATCGGTTCCGTTCCTATGATGGTCTATCACCATCGTCTCTTTTGCAAGCTTGAAACGCTGATCGCTCACCCGGTCCGAACCAGCTACATCAAGCACAATGGCCAAGGCCCCTTCATACACATCGTCAGAAATCTCGTCCATGGCACCGAGGAAATCGAGCGAGCTCTCCTCCCCGACCACATAGACAGTCTTTCCTTCGAAGTTATCCCGGATGATCTCGCGAAGACCGAATTGTGATCCGTAAGCATCCAGGTCGGGCTGGATATGCCGGTGAATGACAATCGTGTCGAAGGCCTTGATCTTATCAAGTATTTCCCTGTACATATTTACACCTCTTCAGCAAGTAAGCATTCATGCCTGACCCTTATTTTGGCTGGTCCGCATCATAATTCCAGAACGGGTCATAAATTTCCGGATTATGCATGCCCCGCTTCTCCTCAATCGCGAGATCCTGAGCATGATGCATCCAATCGTTATAGTTCTTACCATCGTAAGCGGTGTCGCCGGTCTCTCCGGCACCGAATTCAAACTCCACGGTGCCGAGGCCTTGCCTCACTATATTGTAATTCAATAATTCATAGTCTTCTCCGTCTTCGGGGATATACCATACCCAAGCCAACAACCGCCCATAATTGCCTGTCAGGTTGTCCCCAGGGTCTGTCTGGAGTACGACGCCCTCAGCGTCTGAAAGTGTCTCACAGACGAAATCCGTAGCGGGAAAGCCCCATTCCTCTTCCTCGCCAGGAGGATAGGTCTCAGGTGTGTCAACATTTAAATACCTTGTGCTCGGAGTGGATGACTCAATTCTCGTTTCAATCTCTTGCGGATACCCGAACACGGATGTGTCACCATCAATGCAGCTTCCGCCTTCACCATGGTACATGCCCGGTGTATACGTGGCTTCGAAAGCACCCCCGCCACCGATCAATTCTCCTTCAACTTCCTGAAAGAGCGGCCATTCCTCGTGGTCGAAATACATCTCATCCAAACGGGGACCGTCATATTCGAAGTCCACGGGTTCAAACAATTTATCCTCATCGATCACAGTGCCGCTCACAATGATATAAGCAAGCTTGTTTCTTTCCTGAACTTGCCCGTATTGGATGAACACATTCGATTCATCCTTCAACACGCTCGAGCGGACAATGAAATCAACAGACCACCCCTCGTCCTCGAACATGGTCTCGATCTCCGACTGTGTCCGGCCTTCAAGATCGCTTGGGGCAATCGGGTAATCAGTGCTCTCACAGCCTAAAAGACCGAACATGATAAAACCTATAAGCAATGGTACGAATACACGTGTCATTTACAGCCATCCTTATGAATTGAATTTAACATACTATAATAACATACAAGGCTTGCAAAATCAGTAATTGAGACATATTTCATTAATTTTCAATAAAATTGTTCATCGAAGAGAAGACGTGGCGTTTTCATAAGCAAGTAAAGGCCTCTATCTGGAACCCCGGAGACTTAGAATCGATTAATAAAGCAGTAGAAGATTAACATCCTCTCGCATTTCCATAAATGCCGCTTTGTATGCGATGGTTCAATTCAAAGTTTTCTTGCCGTTTTTGCTATCATGCAATCTATATATCATGTTTAGGTGTTGTTCTACGGATTTGGTATGGTCACTTCTTACCATCCATGTCGGTGTGAGTCTTACAAGTCGTTTTGTGATTCACCGCAAACTACGACCTTATGGAACTTTTTCACTGCAAGACGCCATTCTTTGCCTACCAAAAAAAGCACTTTCATTGCATCGCAACGAAAGTGCTTTTGGTAGTATTAGTGTTTCTTTGTGGTAATTAATGTAGATGTGATTAAGTGCGGATTAGTCGACAGTGATCGATTCGTCAAGTTCCACAAAGTCCTTACCGGTCACATATTCGACCCGGATGTCACCATGGGAAATATCCCTAACGGTGAATTCGATCCATTCGATCGTGTCTCCAGCTTCGAAATAAGTGTTCTCAAGTTCAGGACCATAGTTCCTGATGTCGTATCTGATTCTGTATTCCTCACCTGTGTCAATGTAAACCGTGTTGAACTGCTCGGAGACTTCGTCCACAGTTACATTTTCCAAGTAATAACGCTGGGACTGGTTGTTCGGGAAATCATTGGCGATATCCTCGGCGGTGACGTCATCAAAGACAAAGATGTCGTGGTCGCCTTCATGGTTCTCAACCAACAAGGTGTTTGTCACACGGTGGAGGGCATGACCATCCTGATTGCTTTCATAAAGCTCAATTTCTCCGCCGATAAGAATCTTATCGCCAACTGTGACATCGTAGTCATCAGTGATCATGATGGCTGTTCCGTCCTCATCCTGAACGAAGAAACCGCTGGATCCTCCGAATACCGGGAACGAGGTGACAACGCCTTCAAAGAAGACATGGTCCCCTTCTTCAGCAGCGCGAGCATCGGCAACTGTGTCTCCCTCTTCAGGTAGTACAGTCACTTCGAATGTGGCCTCTCCGCTCTCATCGCCGAATGAGGCATCTCCTGTGAAGGTCACAGTGGTGATCTCTGCGGGGAAATCAACGAAAGACCCGTCATCAGCAATCACAGTATCATCTGAAGATGTCCAGTTTTCAAATTCGGTACCGTTATTTCCGGTTGTCGGTAGTGTCACGTCATCACCATAAGTAGTGACATCCTCAAGCGCATTGATATCAACGTTCATCAACGCTTCCTCATCCACTTCGACTGTTTCAATGTCATCTGCGCCGCCTTGGAATACAACGAGGATGCCGTCACGGCTATGATCGGTATAATATACGACTTCGACTTCGATGACATCGCCCAAATACTGTTCAAGGGCGTCGAGTGAATCCTCAAAGGAATAATGATAGAACATGATCCCTTGATCGCTGTCCATGGATTCTAGATAAAGGTTATCATATTCGCCTTTGGTAGTGAGCAGTCCTTCGACTTTGAAATGCTGTCCGTGGACATCCATGTCTTCGCCGCCGGCGTCATACTCATGCATGGCTTCGATGGTGCTGTCATGGACAGGCATGTCATAATCGACATTGGTGTCGAGAACTTCAAAGCTGTCGCGTTCTGTCAATTGGAAAAGGGTGTTGTAGCGGGCGAAATGACCAGTGTATTCAAGTTCGTCACCTACTTCGACAAAATCCTGGATGTCGAAGTTCCAAGCATCATAGATGCCGAAATGGGTCGTGCCGTCATAAAGGAATACGCCGCCACTCCAACGCGATGTGACAACGCCTTGGACAGTGACAATGTCGTCTATAGCAGGAGCGTCTTCGCTGTCGCGGTCATACATGCTAGCGAAATCCGTGATGAGGTTTCTTTCGACCGCTTCAATGACCGTCAGGGAGTAATCCCTTGTGACTTCCTCTTCGTTATAGGTCAAAGTCGCAGTGAGTGTGACCCTTGCGTTGCCCTCTCCAGGTTCAGGGCGGGTGACGGTTCCGTCATCAGCCACGATATCCGGCTCCGAGCTTGACCAGGAAATCTCCACATCCGGATAATTTCCGAGTTGCATCGGAAGTGAAATATCGGAAGTGACGTTGTCGAGGTCGGCTGAAAGCACCAGACGGTCCCTGGCCTCTTCGAGATGTGCGAGGTCATCCTCGCCGTTTTCATCTCCATTGTCACCGTTGCCGCAAGCGGCAATGGTGAATGCTGTGACAAAAGCAAGCATTAATGCAAATACTTTTTTCATTGGTTGTGCCTCCTATTGGATTTGGTTTTTAATATGTTTTTTTACTTATTGAAGCCGAGTTCAATCCCATACCAGGCCTGAGAGATCCGCTTCAGGTAAGTTGACAAGTTCGCCGCCTTCAGTGAAGTAGAGGCCTTCGAGCCTTATCATGTACCCTTCAGTAAACCATGCGGATTCCCTGTGAGCCTTGTAAATCGTGACACTTTCTCCAGTGAAGTCCTCACGCTCATTGATGGTGAGGTAATTCCCTTCATTGCTCTCGACCCAACCTTCGAAATTCACGAATCTTCCGTGATAATCCTCAGGGTTTTCATTGAGCAGTCCGATGGTGGTGTGGATACGGGTCGGATCAAAACTGGGGTCCTCTTCACCATGTAGTTTGAGGCCTAGATTTCTCGCATTGTGATTCGCGAGCTGGAAATATTCCGCATATTTGGACAAGGATGCTCCGCTGATAGGGGAATACCCCATTTCAACCATTTCGAGATTTGTCAGCCGGCCGTCCGCCCATACATACCCCAGCACACGTCCGTAATTTCCATACTTGCCGACTTCGGGGTTGGGTTCGGATTCCACAACTATGGTGTCTGCGTCCGTTAGCCATTCACACATGACGTCACTGGACTCGAGGCCCCACGGTTCAATCACGCCTGTGGATTCAGGGGTGTCAATGTTGAGATACCTGACACTTCCCACACCTGTGAAATGCGCGGTGTCGCCATCAATGCACCTGCGGAGGGAGACCTCCTGTATGCCGTGTGTGTCAAAACTCTTGCCTTCATAGTCGGAAGGGTCCAGTTCGAGCATGTCCGTGATCGGGGTGGCTGAGCCGTTATCGGAAAAAGCCCCGTACAAAGTCATGTCCTCGGTCACACGGCTCTTGAAGTTGAATCTGTTTTCCTCGGTGTAATCCTCTGATTCGAACCAACCAAGAAAATGTTTGCCTTCCTCAGAGGGGAGGGGTTGGCCCGGAAGTTGTCCGGGCTCCTCCAATGTATGTGTTTCGTAAATTTCTCCATCCTCAAGCTGGTAAGTGACCTCAATGCCCGAGTCGCAGGCGGTCAGCATTCCAACAAAGGCGAAAGCAAGAAGTGTGATCCACAGTTTTTTCATTATAATCTACCTTTACATGAGAATCGTTGTGATGTATGCAACATGTTCGCCGGATGTGTAATCAGTTGATTCTCAACTGGTCATAAATCCATTGAATCGATTCATCGACATCGCGGGTTCCGGCGTGGATGCTTTCAAGCGCCTGACCGACGCGGAGTCTTACAGCCGCAGATGACACGTCTCCGGTGAACGCTGGTTCAAAGCTCATGATGTCGAATTGTTGTTGTCCGACGTCTACCG
>CAZCTR010000014.1:0-6964 GCA_964501715.1 uncultured Candidatus Izemoplasmatales bacterium
GGCGCTTCACGTGTGAACATAAATATCTCAAGGAAATTTGGAACCGTTGAGTACGAGGGAGATGAGGCCATGGCGGCACTTTTTCTCGACACCATTAAAGAGGCTGGCTATGAACCGGTCAAACTCTCACTAGAAGCCCGTCAATAGTTTGCATGAACCGTGAACATAAATGGTGCTTTCATTTAAAAAATGAAGGCATCTTTTTTTGTTTGAACATGAAAACGTTTAATTTGGTTTAACAGTTAAATTAATAGACGGATCTATATTCGCCAGCATGAGGGCGTTATAAGGGTTCATACGTCGATGAAAGCGCTAAAAAAAGGCTTTATTGTTTCAAAAAAGCTGTTGATTAATTGAAATGATATGGTATTATGCTAAAAAAACAAAAAAAGGAGTGGTTGATTTGAAGAAAGCAAGAGAGAGCTGGGCGACGAAGCTGGCGTTCATTTTCGCAGCGGCAGGTTCGGCGGTCGGGCTCGGAAACATCTGGCGGTTCCCATATGTCACAGGCACGAATGGGGGGGCGGCGTTCGTGGTGATCTTCCTGATCATCATCGCGTTCATCGGCTATCCGCTCATGGTCAGTGAGATCACACTAGGACGTGAGACCAACAGAAACCCGGTCGGGACGTTCAAGACGCTCGCGCCCAACACACCATGGTGGCTGCTCGGTGCGCTGGGCATTTTGACAGGGTTCGTCATTCTGTCCTTCTATTCTGTCGTATCCGGATGGGGGCTTTCATATTTTTTCAAAGGCCTCTTTGGAGAGCTTGGAAGCGGTGCTGACTTCGAAGGGATCTTCGTCGAGCACATCGGATCCGCCTGGGGGCCGATCCTCTGGCATTTCCTTTTCATGGCACTCACGGTGACGGTCGTGGGATTCGGCATCGTGCGTGGCATTGGTCGTGCGGTCAGGTATCTTATGCCGGTCCTCTTCATCCTGATTCTGATTCTTGTTGCGCGCAGCATCACCCTTGAGGGTGCCGCCGAGGGACTCAGATTCTATCTCTATCCCGATTTCAGTGAAATCACATGGCGGACATGGCTTCAGGCAGCGGGGCAGGCATTCTTCACCCTCAGTCTGGGAATGGGGGCGATCATCACTTACGGGAGCTATCTCAAAAGGGACGATGATGTGCCCACTAGCGCCGCCTGGATTGTCGGACTTGATTTGCTGATCGCGCTGCTTGCGGGTCTTGCGATCTTCCCGGCCGTGTTCGCGCTCGGTTTCGAGGAAGCGGAAGGGCCAGGCCTCGCGTTCATCACCCTTCCCGCGGTGTTCGCGGAAATCCCTTTCGGACAGCTTTTCGGATCCGTATTCTTCCTGTTCTTCTCGTTCGCGGCCCTCACCAGCGCGCTTTCATTGCTTGAGGTCGTCGTATCGTGGCTGGTCGATGAGAAGGACATGAGCCGACCTAAAGCGACTGTCATCATCGGTGTGCTCATCTTCCTTCTGGGCATCCCCTCATCCTTGAGCATGGGGGCTGTCGATATCAGCGTCTTCGGCATGTCGTTCTTCAACTTCCTCGATTTCATGCAGGAAACCTTCCTGTTGCCTCTCGGCGGGCTTCTGACCCTTGTCTTCGCAGGTTATGTCTACAAGGCCCGGGCCACTAGAGAGAGTGCGAACCGTGGCGCGAGCCATTTCACCTTGG
The DNA here is from genome assembly GCA_964501715.1 of uncultured Candidatus Izemoplasmatales bacterium. Taxonomy (GTDB): domain Bacteria; phylum Bacillota_I; class Bacilli_A; order Izemoplasmatales; family Izemoplasmataceae; genus M55B118. Next base: position 1,656 of record CAZCTR010000014.1, read on the forward strand.
GGCGCACATTCGAGATTCTCATCAAGTACATCACCCCGGCGTCCATTCTCATCATCCTGCTGTTCGGCATATTCTCATGACACGCATCCTCCTGGAAACGGGAGGATGTTTTCATTAAGCGCAGGTGTTCACTTGTGGAAGCTTAAATGGTATACTGTCTTTAGAAAGAAAGGACTGAGACCATGCCAACAGAGAAATTGTTCAAGAAATTCGCCGATCTCGCCGTGAACATCGGCGCGAACGTGCAAAAGGACCAGAGTGTTGTAATCAATTCAAGCACCGATAACAACACCTTCGCCCGCGCCATCGTGTCCGCTGCCTATGAAGCGGGTGCGAAGCGTGTCATAGTGGAGTGGAACGACCCTTATGTAGGGCGTCTTGGTTATCTCAACATGACTAAAGAGACCCTTCAGGAAGTGCCTGAGCACATCATCACGAAATATGAGCACTATGTCAATGAAGGGGCATGCTTCATCAGCGTCACCTCACCGGTACCGGGATTGAACAAGGATGTGCCGAGCGAAAAGATGCAGAAGGCTTCGCAAGCCCGCATGCAGAAGCTTGAGTTTTTCCAGACCCACATGATGGGCAACCGGGCCCAATGGACCATCGTAGGCGCCCCGAATGAAGTCTGGGCGAAGAAAGTCTTCCCCGACCAAGAAGGTGAAGAAGCGGTCGAATCGCTTTGGAAAGCCATTCTGAACGCATCCAGAGTCTATGAGGACAACGACCCTGTCAAGGACTGGGAAGCGCATAACGAAAGACTCGCGCGCCATAACCGCATTTTGAACGACTACCAGTTCAAGGCGTTGCACTTCAAAAACAGTCTGGGCACCGACATCACCGTCGAACTGGTGAAGAACCACGTCTGGGCAGGGGGCAACGAAGAAAGCACAGACGGTGTCGTCTTCAACCCGAACATCCCCACAGAGGAATCTTTCACCATGCCATACAAATACGGTGTGAACGGAAAAGTCGTCGCGACCAAACCCCTCAACTATCAAGGCAACCTGATCGAGGATTTCTGGCTTGAGTTCAAGGACGGCGAAGTCGTCGACTATGATGCGAAGAAAGAAAAAGAGACGCTCAAAAGCCTTGTGGAATTCGACGAAGGAAGCCGTTATCTTGGAGAAATCGCGCTGATTCCTTACGATTCTCCCATCTCCAACACCGGGATTCTCTTCTTCAACACGCTATTCGATGAGAATGCAAGCTGCCATATGGCGCTCGGGCGCGCATACCCCATGAATGTCGAGGGTGGTACGGAAATGGACAAGGATGCGCTTGAAGAACTCGGAAGCAACCAGTCCATGGCCCACTCCGATTTCATGTTCGGAAGCGAAGACCTGCAGGTTTTCGGGATCAAGGATGACGGAGAACACGTACAGATCTTCAAGGATGGCAATTTCACCATCTGAATACATTTGAATTGTCCGGTGGGTGTCGCCCACCGGACGTTCATGCATGATTAGAGAAAACCACATAAAAAAGTGTTCAAAATCCAAAAAGATATGCTATGATGGGTAATGGACAAATTGAAGGGCTCAGAGTTCCGGTAGCTCAGTTGGATAGAGCGGCAGCCTCCGAAGCTGTAGGTCGTGGGTTCAAATCCCTCCCGGAACGCCAATTGCCTTGAACGCCTTTCAATTTGTCCTGACTTTGTTCCGGTAGCTCAGCAGGATAGAGCAACAGCCTCCTAAGCTGTAGGTCGGGGGTTCGAATCCCCCCCGGAACGCCATGTGTTTTTCAGACAATGTTTCAAGGAATATTCCCGGGACTTTATTTTTCAAGGCTTCTGCGGTATAATCCAACTAGCCCACGCGGTTGTGGCGGAATCGGTAGACGCGCTGTCTTCAGGAGGCAGTGTCTTATGACGTGGGGGTTCGAGTCCCCCCAACCGCACCATTCATATGTGACGCGCTGCGTCACTTTTTTATTTGCTTAACGCATGAAAACTGTTACACTTATATTGAAAGCCATTTAAAGGGGTGAACACATGGAACATTTTATTGATCTGCTGCCGATCCTTCTTCCTGTTTTTCTTCTCGAACTGTCTTTGAAGGTGTATGCGCTTTTGGACATTTGGAAAAAGACCCGCAAGACGAATGCCTTTCCGAAATGGGCATGGACGATGGTCGTCATACTCATAAGCGGAGGCTGGATCTTCTATCTGCTCGCAGGAAGGGCGGATGACGATGCTTGAGATCAGGAATCTTAAAAAGACGTTCAAGGAAGTCGAAGCGTTGAAGGGGGTCAATCTTTCTGTGAAGCCGAACGAGGTTTATGGTTTCATCGGGATGAATGGCGCCGGGAAGACCACGACCATCTCGCTTATCCTCGATTTCCTGAAGCGGGATGATGGGACGATCCTTTTCAAAGATGAGCCCGTCAACCCTGGGGATATTGTCTACAAGGACAAGATCGGCTATGTCCCTGACATGCCCTCGTTTCCAGCTTATCTCACACCGAGGGAATTTCTGGAGTTATCAATCGATTTTTCCGTGAAACCTTTTACCGACCGAAAAAAGCGTGTTGAGAAGGTTCTTTCTTTTGTGAAGCTGGACGAAGTCAACCGAAGGATTGGTGGTTTCTCAAGAGGCATGAAACAGCGGTTGTCCATCGCGGCGGCACTGATACACGACCCTGAATTGCTCATCATGGATGAACCGACAAGCGCTCTGGACCCTCAAGGGAGGAAAGAGGTCCTCACCTTGATCCGCGAACTCTCGAAAACCATGACGATATTCTATTCGACTCATATCCTGGAGGATGCTGAGAAGGTTTGTGACCGCATCGGACTCATACACGCCGGTCAAGTGATCATGGAGGGGACGAAAGAGACAATTCTCAAGGACCGCGCGACCCATCGCCATGTACTCAAGACCGGAGGTTCCTTGCAGAAGACGGCCTCGGTGCTCAAGAAGATGGACGGTCTTGAGGCCTACCGGGAAAACGATGACGGCTTCGAGGTGAGTCTCGGCTCACACACACCTTTCGAACTATTCAAGACATTGCACGAAAACGGACTTGAAATCAAAGCCTTTTTTGAGCGCTCGCGTTCGCTTGAGGATGTATTCATGGAGGTGACGCAAGATGAAGACCCTGCTTCGTTATGACCTTCTGTACATGAAAAGGACCACCAAGATCATCATCATGCTAGCAGTGGGGGCATTCATAGCTTTTCTCTCCATATTGACCGCGAGATACATGAACGAACTCATGGCGATGGCGTTCGAACAGGAAGGCATCGAAGGCATCACCCTTCCCGACCCGACGGTCGAGGACGCCTATATACAGTTCTATTCGAACATGCAGCAGATTTTCTTTCTGGTCTATCTCTTCATCGCCGGAGCCTTTTTCAGCAGGGACTTCACAAAGGGGACAGACCATTGGATGTTTGCCAGGCCCGTCAGCAAATTCAAGTATCTCATGAGCAGGACTCTAGTCGTGCATGCGCTTGGAGTGGTTTCACTTCTGACAGCCGGAGTGTTTTTCCTCTATGGGAGTTACTTTCTCTTTCCCGAGGTCGACACCCTTCGTTTTTTGGCCTCGCTTGTGGTCTTTTATGTCTTCGTCCTTTTCTTCACCCAGATGCTGCTCGCGCTTGTGACCCTTTTTGGCCGCATGCTCTGGCCGATGCTCATCACCATCGCCATGCTGTTCGTATTAGGCATCTTCAGTGGCATCGAGGCCGGCGCTTTCAAATACATCCCGAGCAGATTAGGCAATTACGCCATGGAATTGCTCTTGCACGAGGCCACAATTCGTGAGGTGACCATCGCGGCTGGCATCGGTCTTTTATCCGCCGCCCTCTTCACAGTCCTTTCTGTCCTCCTTTTGAACAAACAGTGCTATACCAAATAAATAGGCCTTGACCCTTTTCAATAGGTTAGGGCCTTGATATGCTATAATCGAAAGTATGCATAGGATGCAGAGGTGTAAACATGCAAAAGGTCAACGTCGGAATCATAGGGTGCGGCCGCATAGCCATGGGCAAACATCTGCCCAATCTGCGAGCGAACCCTCATGTCTCTCTCAAGGCGTTTCACAACCGCACAAGGGCCAAGGCTGAAAAAGCCCGTGACACATTCGGCGACAAGGACGCCAAAGTGTTCGACGACCCCTACGAACTGATTCAGGACAACGCTTTGGATGCAATCCACATACTCACCGCCAATGACACCCACCATGTCTACACGGTGGCGGCCCTGAAAGCCGGAAAGCATGTCATGTGCGAAAAACCCATGGCTTCAACCCAGGATGAGGCGAAAGCCATGCATGAGGCAATGAAGCGGTCCGAAAAGGTGCTTAGCGTCGCTTTTCAAAACAGGCACCGCGCCGATGTGAAATGGCTCAAGGAATTCATCGACGCAGGGAAACTCGGCACGATCTATCACGTCAAGGCCCGCTCGGTAAGGCGTCGCGGCATACCCACATGGGGCGCATTCACACGCAAAAACCAAGGAGGCGGACCGCTTGCGGACATTGGCTCACACGCACTTGATCTCGCCCTTTATTTCACTGGCTTCCACGCGCCGGAGCATGTATTGGGTTCGACCTATCAGAAACTCGCCGGCAAACCGACTCACGCGAATCGTTTCGGTATCTGGAACCCTGCCGCCTACGAGGTCGAGGACTCGGCTTTTGCCTTTATTCAATTCCCTCAGGGTTTCAGTATGAACCTCGAAGCGAGTTATGCGCTCAACAGCGCTCAAGAAGAGGAGAACACCATTGAACTCTTCGGCACGAAAGCCGGAGCCTTATTGACCGATGAAGGCATCACGATCAATTATGTTGAGGCTGGTGCTTTTGTTGAGAAAACACGCCATATGGCCAAGGGGGACGCTGGAAAAATGGAGACGGATGATTACATCCGTGCAATCCGTGAAGACGATGTTCCGCTTGTAAAAGCGGAAGAAGCGCTTCTGAACATGAAAATCCTCTCGGCGATCTACTTCTCATCTGAAAGGAAAAAACCCGTCTCGCTTGCGGATTTGACATAAAAAAGCCGCCAACGGGAAGGCGGCTTGGCAGCGGGGGACTGCCATGGGGAAGGTCAGGTTGGTTTTCGAAGTGCCGGTCCTGTGCTATAATGTTCATGATACAATAGGGTCACATCTGTATGGCTTCACGGTATTTCATCAAGATTGAATAAGCCTTTTCATGCATGTGCTTGTTGAAAACGTATTTATCATGTTGAATCTTCTCATATTCCTCACTGTACCATCCGATAACCTTGTCAAGCACGATCTTGGCCTTATCGAAATCATTGGTTTCCAGAGCTTTTCTGAGCTGTTTTGTATATCCCA
>CAZCTR010000014.1:7064-32577 GCA_964501715.1 uncultured Candidatus Izemoplasmatales bacterium
GCCTTATCGAAATCATTGGTTTCCAGAGCTTTTCTGAGCTGTTTTGTATATCCCACCATGAAGGGATTCCTGGTGTAGGTATGGATGGTACCGACAATGCCTTCGAGTTCAATCATAAATTCTGTTTTATTCATAATAATAATCCTTTCAGTTTTTAATTGATTAATTTGCTTGGTTTAAGTGGTGACGTATTCAGGGATCTCGATATCATCGAAGCCCACGGTGACATATTCGGGAATCTCAATGTCATCAAAGCCCACGGTCACGTATTCAGGGATCTCAATGTCGTCAAAGCCGACAGTAACGTATTCAGGAATCTCAATATCATCGAAGCCGACGGTCACGTATTCAGGAATCTCAATATCATCGAAGCCCACGGTCACGTATTCAGGAATCTCGATATCATCGAAGCCCACGGTCACGTATTCAGGAATCTCGATATCATCGAAGCCGACGGTCACGTATTCAGGAATTTCAATGTCGTCGAAGCCCACGGTCACGTACTCAGGGATCTCGATGTCGTCGAAACCGACGGTCACGTATTCGGGAATCTCAATGTCATCAAAGCCCACGGTCACGTACTCAGGGATCTCGATGTCATCGAATCCCATTACTTGCTGTTCGTTATTGTTAGTCACGTCAATAGTCAAAATAAGTGTGAACACTGCTACCAAAGCGATGATTTTTTTCATAAAATAATTCCTCCTAAAAGTTTTTCTACCTTTAGGATAACGCTTAAATCAAGCCTTGAACAGCGCGGATATGTCGTAGTTTTCAAAAGGAGGAACGGTTATGAACTCGATGCAAATAAGCAATTATCTGGAAAAAATACGACTTGGAAGAAAGATGCGACAGGTCGATTTTATTGACGGAATCGTTTCTCTGAGGCAATATCAAAGATACCGTAACGGAGAATGCGACATTCCTTATGAGAACATCGACAGTTTTGCGACAAAGCTAAGCATACCTACACAAAAATTGATGAAACAGTTTGAGGCGGAGAAGAACAAACAATCAGAGTTGATTAACAAATTTTATAATGCTGTGGTAAACAAAGCCAATGATGAGGTTGACCGATTAAAAAGAATGATTGAAAACGACATCATCATCGACGAGGAGAAAAAAGTCTATTTTCACCACGCTTTGATCCTTAACGATTTTTTCAGAGGAAAAGTCAGCAGAGTAGATGTCAGCAGGAAAATCTCCAATCTGATTGGGTTTCCAGACATATTGAAACAAGTGTACTATACAGATGTGGAAGTCTTGATTATGAGTTCCCTTCTGGAATTTCTGGATGATGAACACAAACGCCATCTTCTAGACAAGCTCACTGAATTATACGATAAAGAGGAAACCATCATGAGTGGAGGAACCGATTTGATTCACTCACTCATAATCATGAGATTGACCAAAAGTCATGGCAGTCAAAAGAATTATACAGATGTGATCAGGTTCGCCGATCTGGGAATACAAAGAGGGCTCAACTATAAGCAATACTATCTTTTTGATTATTTCTTTTACTATAAAGCCCTGGCCCACTACGCACTGGAAGATTACGAGTCTTTCCAATCGGATCTGTTTCGATGTTATAATACATTGCATATGGAAGGTAACCAGAAAAAAATCAAATATTTTAGTCAGAAGATCGAAAAAGATTTTGATATCGTATTTGACACTTTCATCATGAAATACATGAAGAAATATATTATGTGACCCGCAAGACAGCACTGGCATTTCAAGCGTTCGACCGCTTGAAATGCCTTTTTTTAAAAAGTATGACATATCCGCCATGTTCATTTTATATTAGCACTAATATAATATAATTAGACATTAATCATAGGATTAGTCTAGGTTTCCTGTCTTCCCTTGCCAACAAGATTTACTGTCCAGTCGACAGCCATTACTCGAATTGTAGGTGGAAACTATGAAATACCCTTCCTTGTTAAGAAAAACCATGATTTTGATTTTCCTTGCGGCATGGCTCTGCACGGTGTTGTTTCTATGGGAGTTCGGCAGTGAGACCTGGTTAGTCTTGATGCTTTCGGTGAATGTTTTCATTCTTCTCGTCTTCACAGCCCTTGCTGTTGTGAACCAGAATGGTGATCAAAAGTTGGGTGAGCGTTTTGAATTGATGCTTTCAATCATATTCAACTCTAGACCTGTTTTAGGATCGACTTCGACATCACTGTCCGAAGAACAGTCAAGACTTGAAGAATTTGAATTTTACAGCCCTAAGTTAAGCCACACTCTTGAATTCAATAAAAACCATAGCGCTCAAATCGCCGTTCAACATTCAAAAGCACAGGAAGAAAAACCTTCCTTCAACAAGTCCTTGAGCCATTGCGAAGAGCCCCTTCATATACGGATGGATAGCAAGGGCCGAATCATCAATGTTTCGGACGAAGTCGCATATTTTCATAATACTTCCAAGAAAAAATTGAAAAGATACACCAAGGATGACCTTCATGAGCGTCTGTCCTTGGACAACCCGAACTGGTACATCCAGGTCCTTGAGAATCACCAATCCCATGCGTCTGGAATGACGCGTCTCGAAGGGGAAACCGTGAAAATCTTCTGGCTATTCAAGGCGATGACCGATGATGATAACCGCTTGAAGGGAATTGAGGCGCACGGGCGTAAAACCACCGCTTTCTTTGAACGTTCCAAGCCGACCTGCAAGACCCAGCCGGATGAACTTACTGGCCTTATGACGTTGAAAGGCCTGCATGAGAAACTTGAAACCCTGAACCTTCCTAGGAAAGCATGCGCCTATGTGCTTGATGTGGACGGTTTTTCCAATATCAACGACTATTACGGACACGGTTTCGGTGACAAGGTCATCCAAAAGGTCTCCGACCATCTGAAAAACCTGAGCGGACCGAAGACCCTAATCTCCAGAGTTTCTGCCGATCAGTTCGTCCTGCTGCATATGGAGGATTCCGAGGATGGATTGGCATCAAAAGCCGAATCCATCAATCTGCCATGCCAGATGAACTTGACGATTGATGGCACTGAATTGCTCATCAATTTAAAAATCGGCTATGCGGAATACCCGGAACACGCCCCGAGACTCGAGGCCTTGGTGGCGAAAGCGGAACTGGCGCTCAAGCGGTCGCATTTCACAAACCCCTACGGATTTGTCTCCTATCAGGAATCATTCGGTGATGACTTGAAAAAGAGAATGCACATATCTCAACGTTTGAAGGAAGCCATTCGCGAGGACAAGTTGGATATACACTTCCAAAAGATCTATGATGTGCGCACCGATGACGCGACGTCGGTGGAAGCACTCGTACGGTGGACCGACCCGATATATGGTCGTGTGACGCCCAGAGAGATTTTTGAAATCGCGGAGAGCTCGGGCATGACCATCATGTTGGAAAAGATGCTAGTGATCAAAGCCGTCGGAGCATATAAGGACTTGAAGACCCTTGGCGCTTACGAGGATACGGCCCTTGCATTGAATCTGGCGCCAGCCTCGCTTCTGGACAAGACGTTTCTACCTTATCTGGAGGATGTCATACATAAAAACGGTCTCACACCCGGGGAGATCACCATAGAAATTTCGGAGAAAATATTCATGAATGCGCTTGAAATGTGTCTCGAAAGGATCAGCGCATACAAGGCAGAGGGGTTCAAAATCGCCATTGATGATTTCGGTAAGGAGTTTTCCTCCTTATCCGTGTTGGAGCGCATAGATTTCGATATCATAAAGATCGATGCGCTTTTCGTCAAAAACATAGCCATCAAGAAAAACCAGGAGATCTTCAGGATGGTAAGGAGAATCACCGAAAACACAAGACAGTCTTTCATTGTCGAGGGTGTCGAGACAAAAGATCAGAAACATATCCTCGAAGCGCTGGGCTGTTTTTATCAACAGGGGTTCCTACATCACTATCCGCGTCCATTGAAATGAATCGATGCAGTATTCATTCGTCAATCCAATTAAAAAAAACGCACATTGTGCGTTTTTTAATTTTTATAGATCACTTATCATGCCGATTCTCATAAGCGTCCAAGAAAGCTTTCTTATAAGCCTTAGAGGCATCTTTCTTCATTTTGTAAAGCGCATTGTCAGCCCTGAGGAGTGTCGTTTCCAAATTCTCGTCTTCACGTCGCACCGCGTAGCCCACCGAGGTGCTGATCTGCCTCAGGGGATCGTCGGAATATGTTTTGTTCAGAATGGCGTTTTTCAAATTCTGCGCAGTTTTTTCATCGCCGCTTCCAATGAACACAATGAATTCATCGCCACCGGAGCGGACAAGGTGGATGTCCTTCCTCCCTTTGACAAGGCCTTTTAAGATATCCGCAAAGCGAAGGAGCAACTCATCACCCGCCTTATGGCCGAAATGGTCATTGAACAGCTTGAGACCGTTGACATCGGCGATTACAATCGCCGCATTTTCATAGTCTTCCTGCCATGACTTCACATGGCGTTCGAAGTAGTTGCGGTTGTAAAGCCCGGTCATCTCGTCGTGTGACTGGAGGTATTCCAGTTTCTTCAAAAGCTTCACGAACTTCGTTTCATCGTAAAATAGCAGAAGCTCGCCCTTCCTGTCTGTCTTCTCAAGTTGGAAAGTGTTGCGAATCGTATAGAGATAAGGCTTGTTGGCGCCTTTGTGAGTGAGGGTTGATAGATCTTCATACAGGACGGCCTTTTCATTGAGTTTGTCCATGAGTGCGTCCACATGGTCCGTCTTGTCAATATCGAAACGTTCCCTCAACTCATCGGAGCAATCGATCACCTGTCCGTGGTCATCGGCGACCACATACATCTCCCGCATGTTGTCGATCAAGGTCTTACGGCTTTCCGACATGAGGATGAAACCCATGTCCCTGTGATAGATCAGATGATAAAGAAGATAGGAAAAAAGCACGATCACCACGAAAGTCGGGTCGATATAGAAGTTGTGGACAAAAAGATGGACCACATTGCTTACGAGCCCGAAAATCAACCCTCCCAAAAAGAAAACGAAGGGGACTCGGTAAAGCTGGGTTTTCCTTTCCCTTTTGAGATAGAGAAGAAGGGCTATGACAGGTGAGATCAGTAATAAATAAGCGATGAAGGCATGGATAAGAAAAAGTGTCGTCACCTCGAGGTTAAGGATGTCTTGAAGGTTTTCCATCTCGCTGCTGTGACTGGACACGATCACTTGGAAGACATCACTGAGCAGTACGATCACCGAGAATAGGGCCAAATAGGCATAGCCTGCAACCCGTAGAACAAAAGGGACGGGTCTTTGGATGAAAACCATGATTGTGTTGTAGATATTCATCACGACCCAGAACACGGCGATGTACGCCAAAAGGTGCAAATAATAGCCGAAAACCGGAAACGCATCCCCAACTATATATTTGAGGGTCATGAGCGATGCCCATAGAAAAACAGCGTTCACCGTGTGGCGAAGAGGTGAAAAACGCACATAGTTCCGATAGTGGTGAAGTTTCAAAACAGGTACAAATGACAGCAGATTCAGAAAAACCAGCACAGTCAAGCCGAGCGCACCCATTTCATCACATTCTTTCCATAATGACAACCTTATTATTATATTATAGCAGATTTCAAAAAACTGTAAACCTTCCATTATCAAGGTGTATTGGTCTGAATCTGAAGAAACACATCAATCGGCATGCCTGATTGAACCGCATGTGATATAATTGAAAGTGGGATAGTGCTGATATAATTCCTATTATGTTTTCAAGTCCTTGACGGTTGGATCACATGACGTTAAACCTACTCGTGATCAAGCTTTCCCTGGACTAGAGTACATTTCAAGGAGGTTCGAATGAAAGAGTTGAAGAAGGTTCTTGTTGTCTGTGCGATGGGCTACGGAAGCAGGCACATCATTCGCGAGAATATTGAAAAGACGTTGCACGCATTGTCCGTGTATGGTGTCGAGGTACAATACACCGATGTATTGAGCGCGCGTGCAGGCATTGCGGACGTGATTGTTTGCGGAGCGGATATAAAAGAGCGATGTGAGCGACTTGGTCCGATAGTGGCTCTGAGCAACCTGTTCGACATCGACGAGCTCCGTGATAAATTGAAAACGCATCTTGAAAGCCGGAAATTTCTTTAAGTCCTATTTACAGTCATCTAAAAGGGGATCACATGTTCGATCCCTGCATGTTTACGGATGAAAAAAGCGAGGCCATGATCGCCTCGCTTTTTGAATTCATTTGGTTTTGTTGATGGCGTCCTTGTCCAGGTTCAGGAATTTGTCATCGCTCTTGCTTGGGATGATATCCTTCCTTGGAGGAAGCGGGAAGAATTTGCTGGTCTTTTTCTTGTAGAGTTCCCATTCTTCGCCTTTCTCCTCGTCGAATTTCTTTTCAAGCAAAGGGACTCCGGAGACGAAAAGCAGAAGCAGGGTGATGAGGATCGGGCTGATGAAACTGAACCAGGCGATCCAGCTTGTGTTTGCGATGGTGAAAAGGCCGATGCCGATCCACATCGCCGATTCGCCGAAATAGTTAGGGTGACGCGTGTAGCGCCATACTCCCGAGGTCATGATGCGTCCTCGGTTCGAGGGTTTGCGCTTGAAAGTCTTGAGCTGAGAATCGCCTGCGACCTGGAAATAATAGCCCATGAGCCAGACCGCGATGCCCACCCAGAAAAGCACTGTCTGCCAAGTGGCCGCATCATCGACCAATATGCCTTCCATGTTGATGACGATGATCGGAAGCGCGATGATGTATTGCAGGGCCATTTGGAGCATGAAGACTTTGAAGTAGGCGTTCAGGGCCTGTTTGTCGCCCCATTTCTTACGCATTTCCTGATAACGCGAATCCTCGCCTTTGCCTTTGTTCCGGTTATGGATATGCGAGGAGAGTCTGAGTCCCCATAAGGCCACCAGGGCGGTGACAACGACGGCTTCGACCGGGAAGGAGCCTGTCGTTTGGATGTTGACGACGAGCAGCACGCCCGCTATGATGACGAAACCGAGTCCCCAGAACCTGTCGACAATCGAGTAATCGTCGCTCAAATAAGAGATGATGAATGCGATGTTGAAGACAATGAAAGCTGTGATAAGAGCCCATAGAAAGAATAGTGGGTCCATACGTTAGTGTCACTCCTCTTTGCTGTATTAGGTTTGTGTGGGTTTGGTCTGATAAGCGACCGCCACGGTGCCGATGCCTGCGTTCATCGCGACAATCGGCGAGATGCTCATGACATATTCGGGTTCCATGCCGAGCAACTCCGTGAAGGCTTTCTCGTAGGCGTCAGCTCTGTCCTTGGCGGCGGCATGCACGATCACGTATCGTTTTATGCCGTGTTGCTCATGCGCCTTGGAAACTTGGTCCATGATTTTCTTGGTGCTGCTTTTCAAGCTTACGCCCTTGGAGAAGATCATGCCTTCGCCCTCGTCATCGATAGAGATGACGGGCTTGAGATTGGTCAGCTTTCCGATGATGCCGGTGACCTTGCCCACTCGCCCCGATCTTACCATATATTTGAGCGTTTGTACAGAAACGAGGATTTTCACATCGTCCCGTTTGGCCTTGATGGAGCGTTCTATGGTGTCCATGTCAGCACCTGAAGCGATCATTTCCGCAGCATCCTTGACCAGCAGTCCCTGAGCCCCGGAATTCTGTTTGGAGTCGATCACGCGGATGTCCGTGGAACCGTCCTTGACGGATTCGGCCGCTTTCTTGAAGACTCCATAAGTGCCGCTCATCTTCGAGGAGACGGTGACAGCGATGATCTTGCTGTAATGTGAAGACAGGAAGGAGAAGACGTTCTCCATGTGTTTCAGATTGGGTTGAGCACTGGTAGGATAGGTGTCGACTTCATCCATGACTTCATAAAAACGTTCTGCTGTGATGGTGAGCCGGTCATAATAGTTGGATCCTTCTATCATGAGGTTGAGCGGAAGCACATGAATCTGATGATCGTCAACGAAAGATTCCGGGATATCGGCGATGGAATCGGTCAAAAGCGCGATGTCATGCTTCCTGTTATGGATGATCTCATGTTGTTTGTACATGTCATCGACTTTCTGCTCGTCGATGTGGCCGTATTCGCGTAGGTCATGGAAGACATCCTGCGGGGTGTCGGTGTGGATGTGAAGGCGGACCCTTTTATCGTTTCCGGCGACGACAAGAGAATCTCCGTATTGCTGCATCACCTTGCGTACGGCGCCGGCGTTCAGCTTGTTACCGCTGATCAAGGCTTCCGTGCAATACCTGTGGGGCTCCTGCGAGGCGTCTTCATGAGAGATTTCCAGTTTCTCCTCGGCTTTTTGGACAGGCAGGTCCTTTGTCTTGCCGGTCTGGATGAAATTGATGAAACCTTCAGTGAAATGAAGGAAGCCTTTGGCCCCTGCATCGACAACCTTGTGGTCCTTGAGGACTTTGAGTGTTTCCGTGGTTCTCTGCAGTGATTGCTTGAGGATCTCATAAGCTTCGAGCAAAGCGTCGAGGAAGTCCTTCTTGATGGACCTTTGCCGCTCGATGGCTTCGCTCCATTCACGCATGAGCGTGATCATGGTCCCTTCGACAGGGTTCGATATGGCCTCGTAGGCATAAGGCACCGCTTCTTGGATGGAACGCGCGTAATGCGAAAGGTCGACCGTATCCTCTTCTTTGAGGGTGGCGATCAGACCATTCAGATATTGTGCGAAGATGATGCCGGAATTCCCCCGCGCACCAATCAAGGCAGCATCCGCGATGCTTTCAAGGGTTTTCTCCACATCATCCTCGAGGCGGCTCTCATTCAGGATGGTGTGCATCATGCTTGCGAGGTTGGTTCCCGTATCCCCGTCGATGACGGGGAAGACGTTGATGGCATTGAGTGCGTTCTTCTGGGCAACCACTTCTTTGGCTCCGGCCATGAAAGAGAAATAGAGCCTTTTATTGTCTAATACGTTGATTTGTGTGGACATATGAATACCTCCGATGGTGTTCTAGGATAAGAGTGATAAAATTCCAAAGCTGATCGAAGCGGTGAGGGCCCCGAGGGCAGTACCCCATGCGAGATCGACGATGGTGATGAATAGCGGCCAATCCTTCATGGTGGCGAGATTCGTGAGGTCATAGGTCGCATAGGCGATGAATCCGAAGAATCCGCCAAGAAGCAACGCCTTCATGAACGATCCGTCATGCCATGCCGGCCAGAGCACGAACGTGACCACTCCGGCGATGAAAATAAGATAGAAGATGATCGCAGCCGTCCAATTGACATTCGTTTTGAGTAGATGTCCAAGGTGCTCATTGTATAGGCGTCTTGCGATGACACCCAGCCAAAGCATGTCGACGGCGAAGAAGACGACCAAAGCAATCCCGTACATCTTCAAAAAAAGCAACATTGTAATCATTCCTTTATTTAAAATCATTCCTAGTATTAGGGTATTATGATATCACGATTTGTGCCGGATGATGAGTCAAATGCTCTATTTATAAAATTTTTTGCACTCCAGATTTAATTTGCCAGAAACATGCCTGAAAATTGTCAAAGTGTCTTCTTATGGGGGACACACGGTAAAAATGCGCACATAGATTGAGTGACAAACCTTTTAGAGGGTGTTTTGTTGGTTTGTGGAAGAAACGGGACGTAAAATTGTGATAGCACAAAGAAAGGGGTTAAACCATCAAAAAACCAACAATCATACGCAGCGGCATCAACATAAACGGCCCAAGAGGTCATGTTTTGAACAATGAAGGATCATTGCGTCTCGAGCTTGCACCCCCTGTTGAGATGAGCGGACAAGTCACCAGGAAGACCAATTCCTTCGAACTTGTCGCGTTCGCGTTCAGTGCCTGCATGGGTGGGGCGGTCGAGAAAGCCCTGATTCATCAGGATGTTCCCTATGACGACTTCTCCGTCCAAGTCACGAACAATGTGTTCGAGGACCATAAACATGGAGGAAAGGTTTTCGCGTTTGATATCATCATCACGCTTGAAGGCGTGGACCCAACCGTAAAACATGCGGTGGTCGATCACGCCCACAAGCTCTGCCCGTTCTCCAAAGCCATCCGAGGCAATGTGGACACCACTGTGACCATCCGGTAATATCGGTATGAAAGATCGGTCTTGATTATCCTTTATGGAATAAGAAGAGGAAAGAGTATGAAAATAAGGGCGGAAAGAGACAGCCTAACCTATCGCAAAAGGCAGATTCACAAAGCGTTTGATTTGTACACGGCACATAACCATTGTACTATATAGTTGCATAGGCGAAACATATTAAATGAAAGGATCGTGAATCATGCCTAAAATCTTGACCCGCTCAGCCCTGAGTAAAGGAGGGCGCGATGGCAGAATCCAATCCCGGCAAGGCAAGCTTGATCTTCAGATGGCTAAACCCAAAGAACTCGGGGGAGAAGACAATGAAGAGACCAATCCCGAAGAGATTTTCGCGGCAGGCTACAGCGCTTGTTTCGCGAGTTCCCTTGAATATATGCTTACAAATGAGGAAGTCTCCTACGCATCCATAGAAGTCGAAGCAGAGGTGCATCTGGTCACGGACTCAAATGATGGAGGCTTCAAATTTGACATCGACCTCCATGTGACCCTTGAGGGCCCCGATGAGAACACAAGCGCGAAACTCATCGATCAGGCATACGCCTTCTGTCCGTATTCCAAAGCCATCACCAACAATGTCGAAGTGCGGATTCACCGTACATAATGTCCAAAGCATTCGAAGCCCGGTCGATTTTCCGGGCTTTTTTAGTTTTATGAACAGAATTCGTGTTTGTTGTATTTCCGATAAGTCATTCACACTTATCGTTCTAATAAAAAGACGATGAACATTTGTTCAACTGTTTCACCATATTTTAAATATGGTCATTATGTGATACTATTTACATGACAATACAAACATAAGAGGTGTTAACATGTTTTGGGACTATCTGCGCGCCCGTCTGTCTTTAGTCATAGGATTCATGGTAGGGGTGCTCGTCTTCATTCTGCTTTTGCTCTACAGCGACAACTTTTGGGTACTCATCGGATTCCTTCCGCTTTATACCATTCTACTCAGGTCCTTTGTCAAAAGGGTATCGATCAAGACCATGCACGACCTCGAAAGGTCTCTTTACAAAGAACTGAAGGTCTTGGACTATGCGTCCAAGTATGAATACCTCGCACACAACGGCGTCAAATTCGATGAACGTTGGACCGTCACGAAATACCATAACGCGATTCTTGGAAACATATTTCTCGGCAAAACAAAAAAGGCCCGGAACCTGATTGAATTCCTAGAAGATTCTTATGGAGATTTCTATGGTCGCAACGCGGTATTCAAATACATGTTCGAGGTGCTGAAAACCCTTCATGCGATGTTCTTTGAAACCCCGCACGAGTTCAACACACGCAAAAAAACCATGCTTAAAACATTCGAAAGCCTCCCGGAAAATGTACGAAAGCAAATCAAGGCCAATGAGGAGAGCTTTCACAACTGGATTCAGTGGATCGACAAGCACATTGTCTCCAAAAGTTCAGACAAGGTGGACAATCTCTTGAAAACCGTAAGGGAGATGCCTAAATTGAACGCCGCAGGCGCATACTTCCTCCTCAAGAAGAAAGACCCTGCGCTCAAGGATGAAAAGCTGGACGGTTATCTGCAGAACGCTTTCATTGCCGACGAAACTTTGAATGACTGAAAAATTGTGCACTACATCTTTTTGTGTCCCATCACACGCATAGAAACCGAAAACGCTTCAAAAGACTATGATTGAGTTTTTTTGAGCGTTTTTTTTATCTGTTTTACACGACGTAAATTGAACATATGTGCATAAATAATAAATTGTTTTACATTTTATTATCGGGGTTGCTATACTGAATTTGTGAAAAACGGTTACATAAAAAAATAATTATGGAGGTTATCGCATGGAAACATTCAGCAACATTGTCTTTGATTTCTTTGACAAGTTCTTAGGACAGGCGCCACTTCTCCTCGGAACCGTAGTGCTACTCGGTTATCTGTTACTCAGAAAGCCGTGGTATGACGCAGTCGCAGGATTCATCAAAACCTATGTAGGGTTCAGGATTCTGCAGGTAGGTACCGGCGGATTGGTGGGAACCTTCAGACCGATTATCGATGCCATCTATGATCGTTTTGAAGTTTCCGCATCATTGATCGGCCCATATTACGGGCAGACATCCGGTGAGAACGTACTTGAGAACTTCGGAAGTTTGCAGTTTGTCGCGTATGTGATGTTGATTGCATTCATCTTCAACATCATACTTGTCGCACTCAAGAAACACACGAAGATCCGTACCCTGTTCCTTACCGGTCACATCATGTATCAGCAATCCGTTGTGCTTCTTTGGGCCCTTTTCTGGGTCATTGACGGAGGCCAAGGGGAAGTCGGTTGGTTCTTGATGCTCGTCACCGGTGTGCTTGTCGGTACTTATTGGTCAGTTGCATCCAACCTCGTGGTTGAAGCAACCAACGACGTTACTGACGGTGCCGGGTTCTCAATCGGTCACCAGCAGATGTTCGGAGCATGGCTTGCTTACAAGGTCGCAGCCAAAATCGGAGACAGGAAGAAAGACGTCAACGACATGGAACTTCCAGGCTGGCTTTCAGTATTGAACGACAACGTCGTCGCCAATGTTGTCATCATGACGCTTTTCATCGGTACTTTGATGGTCATCATCGGTCCTGGCAGTTTCGAATACGATGAAGGCAGTTATTACTGGGGCACCTACATTTTCGAGACCACTTCATTGTTCGCGGTCTACATCACGATCATCATCACAGGTGTCCGCATGTTCGTCGCGGAACTTACCAACTCCTTCCAAGGCATCTCGGACAAGCTCCTTCCAGGTTCCGTTCCGGCGGTCGACTGCGCAGTCACATTCGGTTTCTCACCGAACGCTCCCGCATGGGGCTTCATGTTCGGTTTTGCCGGTCAACTGCTTGCCATCGGCGCACTCATCCTCTTCAATTCGCCGATCCTCATCATCGCAGGGTTCATACCGCTGTTCTTTGACAATGGTACTCTGGCCGTATTCGCCAACAAGGCGGGCGGACGTCTCGCCGCCGCTGTCATTCCGTTCTTCGCAGGTCTTTTGCAAGTATTCGGTTCAGCGCTCGTGCTCAATCTGTTGATTGACGCCGAGGGAGTCATCGGCTATATGGGCATGTTCGACTGGGCCACAGTGTTCAGTGGAGCCACGCTTTTAGCCAGTGTGTTCGGCATCATCATCCCGATCTTAATGATTCCGTTGCTGCTTGTCATCCCTCAGCTTCAATACAGACGACATAAAGAGAACTATTACACCACAATGATGGACGAAACAGTAAGAGACGAAGAGTAAACGAAAAAAATGTGATGGCATCCCGGTCTCTGACCGGGGTGCCTTACTAATTTCAGGAGATCATTATGATAGAAAGCGTAGTCATGGACCTAGACGGAACCTTATTGAATGACAAGATGGAGGTCAGCGAGGGGAACAAGGAGGCATTGCGTAGACTTGATGCGCTCAACATTCCCTATTTCATCGCCACGGGAAGACCTGAACAGCTGGTCAAACCGGTGGTCAGCGCCCTGGATTACAAACGTCCCTTGATCATGTACAACGGCAGCGTCATCGGACATCCTTTCGAGGAAAGGCGCCTCTACAGCGAACCCATACCGAATCGTGACATCAAAGACATTGTCGGACATTGCGAAAAGCGGGACATGATCGTGATGCTTTATACCAAGGATGCCATATACTCAGACCCCAACTACCGGGTGGACTTCTTCAAGGAAAGAAACACCGCCTTGAATGATCGGGACAAAGCCGTATTCAAGACGATGGACGCCTTTGATTACGCCTATGAAGTCAACAAGATCCTGATCATTGAACCCGACTCCCAGAAGCGGGACACATTCATCCGTCATTTCAGCGAAGACTCCGAACTCCAAAAGAACCTGCGGCTTGTGAGAAGTCAACCCTCCTTCCTGGATATCAACCCCAAAACCACTTCGAAGGGAAAGGCGATTGACAGACTGCATGCCCACTACGGTCTCGACCCGAAACGTTGTCTCGCGATCGGCGATCAGGAGAACGACATAAGCATGAAAGATCACGCCGGTGTGTTCGTCTCCATGGAGAATGCAACCGATGAAGTCAAGAAGATGGCCGATTTTGTCACAGGGTCAAATTCGGATGACGGCGTATATACCGCTTTGAAACACTACATCCCCAATTTGTGAACATATGTTCAATATTTAATATAATATTTACAAATGTAAATGTAAGGGCTATACTGAAGATGAAGAGGTGATTGAATGATAAAAGGATTTGAACTTGATGCTTCTCTTGTGACATTCCATGAATGTTTCGATTCATGGGAGAACGCAATCAAGGCTGCGGCTAAGCCGCTTAAAGAACAAGGATATCTTACGGATGACTATGTTGAGGCCATGATCAATTCCGTGCATACCCATGGACCCTACATCGTCATCGCACCCAATATCGCGATGCCACACGCCAGACCCGAGGACGGCGCTAACAAAGTCGGGTTCTCCGTCACCATTGTGAAGGAGCCTGTCAAATTCAGCGACGACCCTTCCCACCACGCCCAGCTGCTTGTGAGTCTCAGCTGCGTGGATTCGGACACGCATCTGCAGATGATGCAGGCGCTTGTCGATGTGCTTGGCGATCCGGACAAAGTGGATGCTCTAGTGGCAGCGGAAAAAGCGGAACAAGTAGTCGACATATTCAACACAAATACATAAGGAGGCATTTCAAATGGCAAAGAACAATGACAACAAAGTCGATAAGATCACCCGGGAATCCTGGATACTGAGCACCTTTCCCGAATGGGGGACATGGCTCAACGAGGAAATCGAACAGGAAGATGTGAAAAAAGGCACCTTCGCCATGTGGTGGCTCGGTTGCACAGGCATCTGGCTCAAAACGGAGAATTCGACCAACCTTTTGGTCGACCTCTGGGTCAAATCCGGAAAACAGACGAAATCGAACCCATGGATGCGCGAACAGCATCAGCACCAACGCATGATCGGCGTGCAGAAACTTCAACCCAACCTCAGAAACGTGCCAGTCGTCATCGACCCGTTCGCCATCAAGAACCTTGATGCGTTGCTTTCAACGCACGACCATGGCGACCATATCGATGAGAATGTGGCCGCCGCAGTCCTTCAGAACACCGAAAAGACACCGTTCATCGGCCCCAAGGCCTGCACCGACCTGTGGAGGAGCTGGGGCGTACCTGAAGAGCGCCTCATCACCGTGAAACCGGGAGACAGCGTCAAAGTCGGCGACACGGAAATCGTCGCGGTCGAATCATTCGACAGGACAGAACTGGTCACGGCGCCCAAAGGGGTCACCCTCAAGGACAAACCTGTCCAGGACCTTGATGAGAAAGCTGTCAACTATATCTTCAAGACCCCCGGAGGCAGCGTCTATCACAGCGGGGACTCCCACTACTCGAACTATTTCGCCAAACACGGAAACGAGCACAAGATCGATGTCACCCTCGCCTCTTTCGGTGAGAACCCACGCGGCATGCAGGACAAGATGACCAGTGTCGATGTGCTCCGTGTCGCAGAGAATCTGAACACGGATGTCGTCATCCCGTTCCATCACGACATCTGGAGCAACTTCCAGGCGGATGCCAAGCTCGTGCTTGACATCTGGCGCTACAAGAAGGACCGCTTGCAATACAAGTTCTTCCCGTTCGTCTGGGAAGTCGGAGGCAAGTTCACCTATCCGAACGACCGCAAACGCCTCGAATACCATCACCCTCGCGGATTCGACGATGCGTTCGCCATCGAACCGGACCTGCCATACAAATCGATTCTTTAAACCCATAAAATAAAAATAATCAAAGAGGAGGATTCGTCATGCTTAAAGTTCTCGCAGCCTGCGGAAACGGTCAGGGATCCAGTCAGATCATCAAGATGCGCATCCAGAAAGTGCTTGAAGGCAAGAACATAAAATGCAAAGTGGATCACGGAAGCGTAGGGGAAGCCAAGGCTTCGGCCAAGAATTATGACCTCGTGCTGGTGTCACACCAATTCGTTTCCGGCTTCCCGAAAGTTCCTGAGACCACGAAAATCGTCGGCCTCAAGAACCTGATGGACAAGAAAGAGATCGAAGAGAAAGTCGACCAAGCCATGGGCTGGTAAAACACACTAGAAGACGGTCGAAAGCGATTTTGACCGTCTTCATCATTAAAGGAGCTAAAAATCATGTTGCCAAAACTGCAAGTAGCCTTAGACAACACATCCACCAAGGATGCCCTCGCATCCGTAAGACAATACGGGCATGCCATCGATGTCATCGAGGTCGGCACCATCCTCCATGTCGCCGAAGGCCTCGAACCCGTACGCCTGCTCAGGGCGCTTTATCCCGAAAAGACCATACTCGCCGACATCAAGGGTGCGGACGCGGGCAGCCTGCTCGCGAAACAGTGCTTTGAAGCCGGTGCGACATGGATGACGGTAATCTGCTCAGCGGACATCGAGACCATGAAAGGCATGAAATCCGTCGCAAAAGAATATGGGACCGAACGGGATGTACAGATCGAGCTTTATGGCGATTGGACATTTGAGCACGCAAAGGCCTGGAAGGCGGCCGGACTCGACCAGGTGGTCTATCACCGCTCACGGGACGCCCAGGCGGCCGGAAAGAATTGGTCCGATGAGGACCTTGAAAAGATTGCCAAACTATCCGACATGGGTTTCAAGGTGACTGTTACAGGCGGACTCAAGGTCGAGGACCTCAAGCTGTTCAAAGGCATTCCCGTCTACTGCTTCATAGCCGGAAGAAGCATCCGGGACGCCGAAAATCCAGAAGCGGCCGCGGAAGCCTTCAAAACAGAGATTGAAAGGCTCTGGTAGCATGGGCATCAAGCAAAACCCCATGGGCATCTATGAAAAAGCGATGCCGGACGCCTATGACTGGGATGCGAAACTCAGGGTCGCGAAGGCGGCCGGGTTCGATTATCTCGAAATCAGTATAGACGAGAGCGATGCGCGTCTTTCGCGTCTCGATTGGGGTGAGGAGGAGTTTGACACACTCAACGCGCTCATGAAAAAACACGATCTCCCCATCGTCTCCATGTGCCTCTCCGGACACCGGCGCTTCCCCTTCGGAAGCCATGATGAAGCAGCCCGTAAAAAGGCCCGCATCATGATGGAAAAAGCGTTGAACATGGCTGAGAAACTCCATATAAGGAACATCCAGCTCGCGGGATACGATGTCTATTATGAGAAAAGCGATGAATTGACCATCAAGCGGTTCCGCGAGGGTCTGACATCCGCCGCCCGCATGGCGGAAGCCAAAAACATCATGCTGTCGATCGAGATCATGGACACGGAACTGATAGGCACCATCACCCGCGGGCTTTCATTCATCGAACCGGTTCGCTCTCCCTATTTGAAGCTCTATCCGGACCTCGGCAATCTCTCCAGATGGTCCGATGATCCCTCTCAGGAGCTTTTCATAGGGAAAGAGAGCATGGTTGCGATCCATCTCAAGGATACCCGTCCCGACACATTCAAGCGGGTGCCTTTCGGGGAGGGGACGGTCAATTTCCCGACCCTCTTCAAGACACTGAACACCCTCGAATACAACGGCCCCTTCGTCATCGAGATGTGGGCGGACAATGATGAAGAGGAAACAGAAGAAGCCTGTGTGAAGCGTCTGAAGGACGCGCGATCCTGGCTTGAGGAAAGGATGTGACAATATGCTTGAATCCTTGAAAAAAAGCGTATATGAAGCTAATATAGAGATAGTGAAGCAAGGGCTTGTGATCTATACGTGGGGAAACGCATCAGGGTATGACCCGGAGAAGGAACTCCTGGTGATCAAACCGAGCGGTGTCGATTATGACACCATGAAACCCGAGGACATGGTGGTCGTCGACCTTGATGGGAACGTCGTGGAAGGTTCGTACAAGCCATCCAGCGACACCCCGACCCACCGGTATCTCTACAGACGTTACCCGGACCTCCGCGGCATCGTCCATACCCACTCGCAGTGGGCGACCATCTTTGCTCAGGCCCAACAAGGCATCCCCCCGCTCGGGACCACCCACGCCGATTATTTCCATGGAGGCATCCCCGTCACCAGACCGCTCAAGGACAGCGAGATCCAGGGGGATTACGAATGGTTGACCGGCGCAGTCATCGCCGAGACCTATGAATCTTTGGAACAATCCCCGATCGATATTCCCGGCATCCTCGTCGCCGAACATGGCCCCTTCGCATTCGGCACCTCGCCCAATCAGGCGGCCCACAACGCGAAGGTTGTCGAGGAAGTGGCCAAGATGGCCTATCATACGTCCGTTTTAAGCGACGGCTTCAAACCCATGAACAAGACCTTGCTCGACAAGCATTACTTGAGAAAGCACGGCAAGAACGCATATTACGGACAAAAATAAGTAGGTGAGTCTCATGAACAACCAGGATGAAAAAGATCTTCTGGTGGAAGTCTCCGTCATGTACTATCTTGAGAACATGACCCAGTCCGAGATCGCGAAGAAGCTCTACATGTCCCGCCCCAAAGTGTCACGGCTTCTTCACAAGGCGAAAGAGGAGAACATCGTCGACATCCGCATCAATTATGACTCGAACGAGTTCTCGCGCATCAAACGCAAGCTCAGACAGCTCTTCAAGGTCGACAACATCATCGTCGTCAAGACCTTGAACAAGGAAGAGGACACCATCAGGGAACTCGGATACGCGGCCGCGAACGAACTCAAATACCAGCTTTCGGACAACCTCACCATCGGCATGTCATGGGGACGCACCATCAAGAGCACGGTGGACGCGTTCAAACCGAAGGCTTTCAAGAACACCCATGTCGTTGAACTGTTCGGTGCCGTGAACTATCGCGAGGACCGTCCCGAGATGCTGTCGATCGGCTTTGATTTCTCCAAGAAAATCGGCGGGACGTTCTTTCCCCTGCCCGCACCGGTCTTCATTCCGGAGGACTCCATATATGAGGCGCTAGTGAACAACACCCTTATCAGGAACACCTTGGATGCGATCGATGATTGCGACCTCATCATGACAGGTCTCGGTGTCATAAACACGGACGTTCCACAGAAGATCTGGGACTCCTATGTCGATCCGGATGCCAAGAAGGACATTCTGAACGCCGGCGGCGTCGGCTATGTGTGCGCACGCTTTATCGACCAGGACGGCGCCTTCATCGATCATAAGATCAACGAGAACGTGATCGGCATCAAGACTGAGAACATCAAGAAGAACAATCTGTTCATCGTCGCGGGAGGCCTTTATAAACAAAAGGCGATCCACGCATTCCTTAAGGACGGGCACGTCAATACGCTCGTCAGTGACGACAAGACCTTGAAAAAGGTCATTGAAGCCGAAGAAGAAGCGCTTCAATCAAGACTTTAAGACCATGAAAAAACTATAGAACCAAAAAAAGCCCGTGTGCAACCATTGCACCCGGGCTTTTCAATAAACTTCACATCATAGGTTCTTCGCTTTTTCCGTGGTCTTGAAATGGGTCTTCGCGACATTGTCCAAAAACCCCGTGCCATATTTGTCGATCAGGGTCCGAGCCTGGATGTCGACCTTCTTGGAGGCGCCTTTCAAAAGCCTCACACCGATCTTCTCACTCATCTTGTCGAGCTTGAAAAGATACGCATAGCGCGCGATGATGCTCGCGACTGCGACGCTCGCGTAAGCGTCCTCGGCACGGATCATGAAGATATCGGGTGTGATCGGGTTCTTGAAATCCTTGAGGTACTTCATATAGGTGCTTTTCACACAGAACTGGTCGATGATGATGGGGACGTCACGCTTGGTTCTGTTCAGGACATTGTTCTGAGTCTGGCAATGAAGATAGGCTTTCAGGCTGTTCGCATTGTACCCTTTTTCTATGAGGGCGTTGTATTTCT
Source organism: uncultured Candidatus Izemoplasmatales bacterium (assembly GCA_964501715.1). Taxonomy (GTDB): domain Bacteria; phylum Bacillota_I; class Bacilli_A; order Izemoplasmatales; family Izemoplasmataceae; genus M55B118. The sequence continues at coordinate 26,897 of CAZCTR010000014.1, forward strand.
TGTTCGGAAGGGTGAGCAGGGAGTACGGGACGATCTTCATGAGTTTCGGTGCCAATTCGCGGACAGTCGCGTCATCGAGTGTCTTGGAGTCCTGTATCTTGAGTTTCCTCAGCTTATCGATGTAGGTCTCATCGACATAGACGGCACAAACGCTCAAAGGGCCGAAATAATCCCCGACGCCGGATTCATCGCTGCCGATCGAAGGCTTGTAGAAATCCTCGGGCTTGGAGGGCTCGCCTTTGTCGGACGCATCAGTTTCGGGAGGTTCGAGTCCCAAAGTGTCATGCCAAAAGAAAAAGACCTCTTCCGCACGTTTACCTTGGAACATGGCCTTGTGCGAGGTATAGATGGTGATGGTCAGATCCTTGTCCTTGATGCGGGCGATGATGCTGCCTTCTTGAAGCGTGGTGATCTGCTGTTTGTAGAAGTCCATCAGGACGTCGATCTGCTTTATGGTCAGTGTCATGACAAAGTTCATGTTTTTCACACCCTTTAATGTATTTTACCATAGAATCTGTTAGAATGTAAGCGCAAAGAGGTGATCGCATGCAATTCGACCTGGAGATACTGGAGTTCGACAAAATCCGCATATCCGTCTCAAAGGAAGCCCAAACTGAAGAGGGGAAGGGCCATGCCAAAAGCATGACCCCTTTTTCGGATTCAGACACCATCAAGACCCATATCCACGAGACCGACGAAGCCGCGGTGTTCTTCAGGCACAACGAACAGCCGGCCTTCGGAGGGATCCGCCCGATCAAAGATGCCGTGCGCCGTGCACAGATCGGCGGGACGATCGACGATGAATCGTTCATGCGCCTATGGTCGCACATGGACATCGCCGCAGAGGTCAAACGCACCATGACGGCTTTCAGTGAAGCCGTGGAGGAAACATTCGACATCAACGCCTATGCGGACAGGATCGATCCGCTCAAGACGCTCAAGAAAGAGATCGGCTCCGTCTATGACACCGACGGGTCGATGAAGGACGACGCCTCTTCCGATTTGCGCTCGATCCGCCAGAGCCTGCAAAGCACAAGACGCAAGATCAAGACCACCCTCGAAAGTCTTGTCAAGCAGAAGAAGAGCCATTTGAGCGAACAGCTCGTCACACTCAGATACAACCGTTACTGCCTACCCGTCAAGGCCTCCGACAAGAACCATGTGAAAGGGACGGCCCTCGACTACTCCTCGAGCGGAGAGACGATCTACATAGAACCCGCCAGCGTCCAGGACCTCGGCGCCAAGAAAGCCCGCCTTGAAGCCGACGAGGCCAAGGAGATGGAAAAGATACGCACCATGCTCTCAGGTGAGGTCGCCAAAGAAAGCGAAGCGCTCCAGGAGAACATACGGATGGTCGGGTGGCTTGATTTCGTCTTCGCGAAAGCCAGATACGCCCACAAGACAGAAAGTGTCGCCCCCAGTGTCAGTGACACGGTCCATCTCATACGCGCCCGTCACCCGCTGATCCATCCCGACGAGGTCGTCGCGAACACCATCACCTTCGATGAGGATGACAGGATGATGATCATCACCGGGTCCAACACGGGCGGGAAGACGGTCACACTCAAGACGGCCGGCCTGCTTCAGCTCATGGCCCAAAGCGGACTCATGATCCCTGCGCTCGAAGGCAGCTCCATCCGCCCGTTCAAGGCCATACGCGCCGATATCGGCGATGAGCAGTCGATCGAGCAGTCGCTTTCGACCTTCTCGTCTCACATGAGCCGTGTCGCCGACATCCTGACCCATTACGACGACGACCAGCTCGTGCTGCTCGATGAAGTGGGAAGCGGGACCGACCCCAAGGAGGGTTCGGCCCTCGCCATGAGTATCCTGACGCATCTTCTCAATAAGGACAGCCTGATCATCGCCACCACGCACTACCCCGAACTGAAAGCTTTCGCCTACACCAAGGAGAAAGTCATGAACGCAAGCGTCGAGTTCGACGAGAACACCTTGAAACCGACCTACAGGTTGCTGCTGAGGACCCCAGGGGAGTCCCACGCGTTTCTGATCTCAAGACGCCTCGGACTGCCCGAGTCCATCGTGAAACATGCCGAAGAGGATGTGTTGACCACCAAAAGCGAAGTGAGCGACCTCATTGAGAAACTCAAGGAGGAGAGTTACAAGCTGGACGGGGAACTCAGACGTTACGAAACCTTGAACAGGACCCTCGAGGATGAAAAGACAGAACTCAGGAACATGAAGAAGGACTTGCAGAAGGAAAAGGAGTCGCTTCGTGAGAAGGTACGCAAGGAAAACGCCGAGGAGATGCGCACCCTCCGGGACAAGGCGAACTCCCTCATCGAAGAACTTGAGAGCATGAAGGAGACGTCATTCAAACCGCATGAGCTCGCAAGCAAGAAACATGACGCCAAATCGCTTTCAACCCCTGATATAGAAGAGACAGCCGAGATTCCGGACCGCCCCTTCCAAAAAGGTGACATGGTCAGGGTGCTCAAATACAACCGTACGGGAGAACTTGTCGAAAAGAAGAAAAACGGTCGCTGGCTTGTCAAGATGGGGACCCTCAAAAGCCTCTTCAAGGAGGATGAGATCGAACTCACGGAAGCCAAACAGGAAAGCAGCCCGGAAGAAACGCAGTCGGCCCCGTCCATCAAAAAAACCGTCTCGAAGAGCCTGGACTTGCGAGGCATGCGGGTCGAGGAAGCCCGGGACGCCCTTGAGAAATACCTTGATGACGCCGCCATCAGCAAACAGCCCTATGCCACCATCATCCACGGTTTCGGCACCCTCGCTTTAAGGAAAATGGTCAAGGATTACCTGAAAGACCATGCGCTTGTCAAGCGTTACCGCGACGGCGAGATGGGTGAAGGCGGACAGGGAGCGACCATCGTGTATTTCGAATGAGTTCATGCAAGCAAAACGATTGTAATCACGCTTGATTATTTGTATAATGAGAATACAGTAATAGAAGGAGGAATGATTATGGCAATTGTATATGCTGACAACACAAATCTCGATGAAAATGTAAAAGACGGGCTTGTATTGCTTGATTTCTACGCGGACTGGTGCGGACCATGCAAGATGCTCGGTCCTGTCGTCGAACAAGTCGATAGCGAAAACGATGATATCAAAGTTGTAAAAGTCAACGTTGATGAGAACATTGGCCTCGCCCAACAATACGGCGTCCAAGGCATCCCTTCACTTTTTGTCCTTAAAGACGGAAAAGTCGTTGCACAAAAAGCGGGATTCATGCCCAAAGACGCACTCGTGGACTGGGTCCGCAGCGCCTAACGAATGAAAAGCCTTGAAAAAGGCTTTTTTTTTCTGCCAATGGGACAGGTGTAGGCATCCTTGATTTTTTACCTTTAACACGTCATAGACGTTTTGTTTATCCCTTGAATCGTGTATAATAGACGCGGTGATAATTATGGACGGCATATTGATCCTGGACAAACCAAAAGGCATGACATCGCACGATTGCGTGAACAAGGCACGCCGCGCGTTCAATACACGCAAAGTCGGACACTCGGGCACATTGGACCCGGAGGCGTCCGGTGTTCTGGTGTTGGCGATCAACCGTGCGACCAGAATCCTTGAATTTCTCAACCAGGATGACAAGGCCTATCTTTTTTCCGTCCTTTTCAACAGGACAACCGACACACTCGACCATACGGGTGAGGTCACACAAGAAATCCTTCACGCTCCACTAGACGGACTCGATGACGTCACCCAAACGTTCATCGGCACATATGACCAGAGCCCCCCCGCCTATTCGGCGGTGAAAGTGAAGGGGAAGAAGCTTTACGAATACGCACGGGAAGGAAAACCCATCCCGCACGTCCCCAAAAGACGCATCACCGTCCATGCGCTCTCGCGGATAAGCGAAGTGAAAAGCGAAGGTGGCGTGCACGAGACTGCCTTCGAGGTGCATGCTTCTAAGGGGCTATATGTCCGCAAGCTCGCAAGCGATATCGCCAAGGCTCTTGGTACAGTCGCGCACACCACGAGCATACGCCGGCTTCAAGCAGGGCTTTTCACCCTTGAAAGAAGTGTCACGCTTGAAACGCTTCAAGAGGGCACCGCAGAGCTTTTGACCATGAACGAAGCGCTCGCGCACATTCCACAAGTGTGTGTGGATGATGAGACAGAAAAGGCATTGAAGGACGGAAAGAAGGTCGCCTTGAAGACGGACGCGCCCACTGTCCGCCTCGTCAAGGGTGACACCTTGCTCGCCCTTTACGAAAAAGAGACGGACGGCATTTACCGTGCCAGAAAAGTGCTCGCCCAGGGAGGGGCATCATGAAAGTCATAACGCTGAATGAAGAAATCCCAAGCACACCCGTGGTGGCGGCCATCGGGTTTTTCGACGGCGTCCATACCGCCCATCGTCGCCTGATCGAGACGATGAAAAGGGAAGCTTCAAGAAGAAACCTCCCCTCGGCTGTCATCACCTTCGACAAACACCCCAGAAGCATTTTTTCCAAAGAGCCATACCATTATCTCACGCCGCTTTCCAGGAAAATCCGCAAGATCGGGTCCTATGATGTCGATTATGTGTATCTGATCCGCTTTTCGAGTGAATTGGCCGCGATGATGCCCACTCTGTTCATCGACACCTACCTGAGAAACATCAAGGTGCTGGTTTGCGGTTTCGACTTCCAATTCGGTCACGATGCCCTAGGGACTCCGGAGACGCTCAAAGCCCACGGGTCCTTCGAGACCATCGTTCTTGAACGGCAGGACCACCATGGCGACAAGATCGGCTCGACCGCCATCAGACAAGCGATCACTGATGGGGACATGAAAACGGTCAAGGTGCTTCTCGGTGAACACTACACCATCGAGGGCGCCGTGATCCACGGTGCCAAAAAGGGAAGAACCATCGGATACCCGACCGCGAACATCGACACCCGGGACTATCTCGTACCGAAAACGGGCGTGTATGCGACCCGCACCCGCATCCACGGTGTCTGGCACGATTCAGTAAGCAGTGTCGGCTACAACCCGACCTTGAACAAAAATGATGCCGTGAGCGTTGAGAGCCACATATTCGATTTCGACGACACACTTTACGAGCAGACTGTCACGGTCGTCTTCATCAAGAGGCTAAGAGAAGAACGTAAGTTCGATTCAAAAGAGGTGCTCATCGAACAGATAGACAAGGATGTCCAGGATGCCAAGGAGACATTGAAACGATATAAACTGAACCAACCTGTTTGAATTAAACTGGAATCAACAAGCTAAGTTAAATCAGCCGGTCCAACCCCTTGCATTCGTCTGGATTTGTGCTATAATATTGTCGCGCCTGTTTCATGGTTCGCCGTCCCTCAGCGGCTTACTGAGATTCAGGGGTCAAAACGAAATAAGGAGGAACGAACATGGCTCTGCCCAAAGAAGAAAAGCAAAGGATTGTTGAGCAATTCCGCATCAAGGAAAACGATACAGGCTCTCCTGAAGTCCAGGTAGCTGTACTCACTCATGAGATCAAATCGCTCAACACCCATCTCAAGACACATCCACACGATTTCCATTCCCGTCGTGGACTGCTTCAGAAAGTCGGCCGCCGTCGTCATCTCATGAACTATCTCAGAGATAAAGACGTACAGCGCTACCGCGACCTTCTCAAGAAACTCGGACTTAAAAAATAAGTGCCTCGGCGAGACCGCTGAAAAACTAAGCGAAAAATGAAAGAGATTGGATTACCGATAAGGTAGTCC
>CAZCTR010000015.1:0-14865 GCA_964501715.1 uncultured Candidatus Izemoplasmatales bacterium
TTGAAGAGGATGCCAATAAGAAATAAAAAGCGATGTCTTCATCGCTTTTTTAACACTACCATCTTTACTTTTCGAACCCCCTGTTATATAATGTGATAGGTTTTGTTCCGGTAGCTCAGCTGGATAGAGCAATGCCCTTCTAAGGCATCGGTCGGGGGTTCGAATCCCTCCCGGAACGCCATTTTGCTTTTTATAGAGCCCTTTCAAACGGGTTCTTTTTTTATGGAATTCATGGTAGGGCATCGGTCTATCCCCTATGGTTCAGATGATGTGGTGAATCATGTGGGGTCATTGTCTTTGAACACACAGGAAATCTGTTTCTTTCTATACAAGTGTATGGAGATTTCTGATATATGAAAAATCCCCCACAACAATGTGTTGAGGGGGATGAAGGCACTGTGACAAGTCATTGCAAAGCCGCAATGATGGATTTGAGGAATGCCGGTAGGTCACCGGGATGTCTTGAGGTGATGAGGTTGCCATCCACCACGACTTCCTGGTCGACGAATGTGCCGCCGGCGTTTTCGAGATCATCCTTGATTGAAGGTGCGCCTGTCAGGGTTTTGCCTTTCAAATCGCAAGCTGAAGCCATCATCCATGGTCCGTGACAGATGGCCGCAATGGGCTTGCCTTGGTTGCTCAAGTCCTTGACGAGCTGGACGGTCTCCTTCGAGCGTCTCATGTAATCGGGGGAATAGCCGCCCGGAATCACCATCGCGTCGTAGTCGTCGGCGTCCACGTCTTTCGCGGCCTTGTCGCTCAAAGCCTTGCCGCCGTTTTTGCTTTTGTAGGCGGTGTTCGCCTCTGCGCCCACCAAATCGACTTGATACCCTTCCTCTTGGAGCCTGAAATAGGGGTAGAAAAGCTCGTTGTCCTCGAAGATGTTCGCGATCAAGATAGCTACTTTCTTGATAATCATCCCTCCTAATAGTGTGATCAAAGTGATGAAACGGTGTGTGCCATCGCTTCACGGTTCAATTCCATTATAATCCATGGGGTCAGGGTTGTAAAACACCTTGCATGGTTTCCATACCGACCAGTCAGGACAGACTGCGAAATGCTCAGATGTGTAAAACAGACCAGACTGACTTCTCTATACAAAGAATCAATAGTAGTGGGTATATACATATAACTTGAATAATTATCTGTATTCGATATAATAGTCATCGGGAAAAGCATTATATTGAAATACGAATTGAGGCGATTACTTTGTATAAAACCAAGATAGAGGACGGCATATACATGTTGACGATGAATGTCGAGGACATGGTGTTCGAGGGAATGTGGGAACTCCCCCATGGTGTCTCGATGAATTCCTACATCGTCAAAGGAGAAAAGACCGCCATCATCGATGGCGTCATCGGTTGGGACGGTGTGCCTGAAACGCTTTACGAGACACTTTCTGATATCGGTGTCGACGCTTCAGATATCGACTATCTTGTGGTCAACCACATGGAGCCCGACCATGCCGGATGGATTGAGAACTTCAAGAAGGTCAATAGGGATTTCACCATCATCACCACGGAAAAAGGGAAGGAGCTTTTGCATTCCCTTTACGGCAACGACGCAGATGTGCGTGTGGTCGATGAGGGGGATACGATAGACCTTGGTGCCGGAAAGATACTCAGTTTCCATCCCGCACCGAACGTGCACTGGCCCGAGACCATGCTGACGTATGAGACAGCTACCAAGACACTTTTCTCATGCGACATGTACGGGGCTTTCGGCACCATGGGAGAACATCAATTTGACGATCAGCTGACAGAAGAGGAAGTGGCGCGTTTCGAGGACGAAGCCATCCGTTATTTTTCCAATGTCATGACGACCTATGCGCCGATGGTGAGACGTGCCATCAAGAAAACAAGATCTTTGGACATCAACATGGTCGCCCCTGGTCACGGTCCGCTCTATCGGAAAAACCCTGACAAGATCATCGATGACTACGCGCGTTTCGCCCAGTACGCACAAGGAAAGGGAAAGCGTGAAGTGACCGTTCTCTTTGGAACCATGTACGGCTTTACCGGTGAAGCGGTGAAACACGCGGTCAAGATCCTGAAAAGGGAAGGCGTCAAGGTCAACGAAATGCAAATGCCTGAATCGACGCAAAGCGACATGGTCACAAATGTCTTCAAATCCGCCGGTGTCATCATAGCCGGATCCACCTATGAATACAAGATGTTCCCGCCTGTCGCACATGCGATCGACGAGCTTGGAAGAAAAAAGATCAAACAGAAGACCGCTTTGCATTTCGGATCCTACGGCTGGTCCGGAGGCGCAAAAAGGGACCTTGAGAAAATATTCGACTCCTATAAGATGAAATGGGATGTGACCGATTCCTATGAATTCATGGGAAAAGCGCTCCAAGAGGATCTTGACAGAATCGAAGAGGGCGTCATGACGCTTCTTGACAAGATGGAAGAGAACGTCATCTGAGCCTCTTGCACAAACAGACATAAAAAGACTGTGAAAGCATCTCTGGCTTTTCACAGTCTTTTTTTAATGCCTTGCATCGAGGGGTTATGCCAACGCCTCTTCAAGCTCTTCATTTTTCGGGGTGTCGATGGTGTTCGCATCCGGGATCCTATTGGCTTGGGATTGCATCAGGAAAGGATTGAGCCATCCGAAACCGACAATCAGAAGCACAAGGTACAATATGCCGTTGTTCGCTTCACCCAATTTCTCCAGACGGCCACCGACCTTGTAGCTCCAGACAAGGTAATAAATACCGAAGGTGACGAACAGAAGCAGGAAATGACCGAGTCCGCCGAACCCTTCGCCTGTCTTGCGCTTCAGTTCGGATTGAAACGAGACGATCCAATAAATCTGATAGATTCCCAAAGTGATGATAGTCAAAAGAATCATCATGCCAATCGAGCGGTTTTTCACATAATCTCTCCCTTAAATAAAATATATGATATACTTTGACTATATTTTAAATTATATAATATGCAAGTGTTTTCTTTTTTTAAAAATGGAGGTGAGACTTGTGGGCATGAAGTTCTTGGAAAAACTGGGCATTGAGGATGTGCGGTCTTTGAAGGGGTTTCACAACAAGGTCTATGAAGGACTCCATAAAGGTGCGAAAATCATCGTGAGAGACAGCGTGAGAAGAACGGAGGAAGCCCTCAAGGAGGAAATGAGGGTGCTCGATTGCATACGTTCTCATGTTCCTATCGGGGAGCCCTATCCTATCGGAGGGGTCTCCGTTGTTTCATACCGGGGTCATGTGTATGCTTTTTTCAAAAAGGTTGATGCGCTAGCCTGGCATGAAACGACACTCACAGACACAGTGCATTACAATGCGGGAAGGGCGCTTGCCACCCTGCATGCCTCAATGCGAAAAATCAAGGGGGTCAGACGCGCTGCTTATGAGAAGCACCCAGATCTTCAACTGCTTCAAAGCACGGATGCCATCACAAACACGGAACTGAGAAGGACCTTGTCACAACTTGACACCTTCGGAAAAGACGAAAAAGAATACGGACTGATCCATGGGGATTATCTGTTTTCAAACCTGCTTTATCGTGATTCGGATGTCACCATCATCGATTTTGACGATATGGAGTATGGCTATTATCTATATGATATCGCGGTATATCTTTTCTATCTTTTTCTCGGAGGCGACCCATCCCAAATCGATATACATGCAAACAGGGAGGTATTCAAACACTTCATCCAAGGATATCAAAGCGTAAATGAAACCATAAGACTGGATTTCAATAAAATCCAGCCTCTCTTCAGGCTAAGGCAGTTGAAACTGCTGGCTACGATCAAGCACACGATTGGCCCAAGTGACTATGGACCCTGGCAAGAAGCCTATATCGACCTATGTGAAAAACAGTTCGAAAAACACAAGCCCTTTTTGGATGTGGACTTTCAAGCCATGCATGATATGATAAAGATAAGAGGTTAAAATTGTCGTGTTGTTACGATAAAATCCTTTTTGAGACGGCTGCCAGCAGGATTCAAGAAAGGGTGTTTCCATGAATATCAGAAAGTATTTCAACTGGTTCGACTATTTCGATGAAGGTGTGTATTTTGTTTCTAACGAACGTGAAATCCTATATTTCAATGAAGCGGCGGAAAACATCTCTGGCTACTCAAGTGAAGAAGTCAAGGAGTCTTTTTGTTATGACAACATATTGAATCATGTTTCAAAAGACGGCACACATCTCTGTTTTGAAGGGTGTCCGCTTTTAGATTCGATAGAAACGAAGAAATCGAACCGTGCAGAGGTCTTCTTGCATCACAAGAGAGGGCACCGGGTCAAAGTGCTTGTGAAGACGCTTCCGGTCATTGAAGAGGGCGAAGTCGTGGGGGCGATTGAGATTTTTCGTGCCGTCGACCGAGACGACGTCTTCAACAAGACTCTTGAATACTATAGGAAAAAAGCCACGACCGACAGCTTGACGAAGTTGAATAACCGTTCTGTCCTCGAAGAACGGGTGCCGCAACTCATGGATTCATCTGAGGAAGTGTCCTTTGGCGTCATCTTCATGGATATCGATGACTTCAAGAAGTTCAATGACACTTACGGTCATGATACTGGAGACAGAGTACTCGAGGTGGTCTCAAGAACACTCGAACAAGCCATCGGGTCATACGACATACCGATACGCTACGGTGGCGAGGAGTTCATGGTGCTCGCCTATGGTGTCGACGGAAAACGACTGCGCAGTCTCGCCGAGCGCATCCGGTTGATGATTGAAGCCTCTAGTGTGGAACATGAAGGGAAGACACTCCGGTTCACTGTGTCAGCGGGAACCGCCCCGGTAGTGAAGGGGAACCTTGATGAAGCCATCAAAATGGCCGACCAGGCCATGTATCTAAGCAAGGCAAACGGTAAAAACCGGGTAACAGATTCGCAAGTCATGTCTTAAATACATAAAAAGAGCCTAATCATAGGCTCTTTTTAAATGTTAGGATACTCAAAGCTGTGAAGTCGCATTGGGCGGGCCATAGTCACGGACATCCTGCTCAAAGGCCTTCAACCGGTCGAATGTGGATCGGCTCAATGGTTTCTCGATGGAGATATTCTCCTTCATATGCTCCATATCGCTTGATTTGACCACGGGCATGACCCCGAGTTCATAGACGAAACGCAGAAGCATCTGCGGGACGGTGATGCCTTCCTTTTCAGCGAGGGGTTTGAGCCATGTCTGTCTGAGCAGTCGCCCCCTTGCGAGCGGGGAGTGCCCCTGGACGGTGATGGCATGTCTTTGACAAAAGGTCCGGACATCATCAAGGGTATGTCCCGCAAAAACGCCTATTTGATTGACGTGCGGTTTGACTTGGGCTGTCCGCATCAACGCTTTCATGTCGGCTGCATCAAAGTTCGATAGGCCGATCGCACCGACAGTCTCCTCGAGATAGAACGTCTCCAGTGCCCGCCATACTTCGCGGTTTTCCTTCGAAAAGTCCTGCCCTTCCTTGCCCCAGGGCACGGGGTTGTTGATGAGGACTAGGTCGAGAAAATCCACATCGAGTTTTTTCATGGTTCGCCTAAGGACGCGGACAGTCCCTTCATAAGTCTTGATATGCGGTGGAATTTTCGAGGTTATGAACAAGGTGTCCCGGTCAAGACCACTTTTTTTCAAAGCATTGCCTATCGCTTCTTCATTCTGATAGATCGGTGCGGTCTCAAAATGCCGGTATCCGGCCTTAAGCGCATCAGCGATGACGGTTTCGACCCCGTTCTTTGGAAGTCCGTAGGTACCGAATGCGAGTTTAGGCATGATATAGCCGTTTGAAAGCTTGGTTCTCTCTTCAGTGATTTGCAAAAAGACCACCTTCAATCATTGTATTGTACATTCAGTATACCACGTCCCATCATTAAATATCCGAGATGTGCACATCATGAAACCGTCTTGATATACGTACGATGATAGGGAATGCTTGCTTATAATGAACTCATCCTGATAAGAAACGGGCATAAATGCGGTTCCCGAACAGTAGTTGACAATTACATCACACCGCGATTGGATTCACACGAAAAGGCATGAATGTTAAAATGAAAATGGGTGATATGCATGAAACGGACATTGATTGTTCTTTTGATGACAATGGCTGTGTTCATGGTTTCGGCTTGTGAAAACGGTGAAACCATTGATTTTGAGACCAGGGAGTATGCCCTTGGCCTCCAAACCGAGATTTCACATTATCGAATCGGTTCGGTTTACGAGACGGACCGTGAATCATTTGGTGTGATCCTCACATCGTTCGAAGCTTTCGAGGCGTATCGACAAGAAATGTTCGACAAGGCCGGAGAAGGTTTTGATGATACGCCTTACGGCGAGTATCTCGACTGTTTCACACCGTCCTATTTTGAAGACAACAACCTCGTCATCCTTTACGTGGTTGAAACAAGCGGCGCGAACGCCCATCGGGTCAGGGATATCCAATCGGACAATGATACCCTGACCATCGACATTGCCCGCGAAGTACCCGAGGTAGGGACAACCGACATGGCTTATTGGAAAATCGCCATCAAGGGTGACAAGGACACATTGGATGCTCAGGATGTGAATATGGATTTTGAGACGGTTGATTCCTAGGGCACGGGAACGTCACTTTTCCCGCACATTACATGAGTTCCTTGAAATCTCACGATACTAAAGCCCTGTAAAAAGATGAGAATCCTCCGCGTAATATACCGGCAGTTATGATACAATAGAAAATGTTATTAAAACGAATGAATACGAGGAGAATGCATATGTTCAGAAAATCCATCATCATAGCAACCTTGGTCTTCGCTTTCGCGTCCATCGCGGCATGCGGTGGCGCTACAGAAGACAACGGGAACGGCCGGGAACCCGACGAGACGCTTGCCACACAGGAACCGACCGTGGAAGACGGTTATCTTGCGGAACATGCGCAAGACGGCATGATCCTTCATGCCTGGAACTGGTCCATGGAAAATATCGAGGCACATCTTGAAGACATCGCGGTCGCCGGATACAGCACGGTCCAGATTTCCCCCATGCAGCCACAAAAGGACTATTTCGGCATCGGAACATGGGAAGGGAACTGGTGGAAACTCTATCAGCCTTTAGGCTTTGAAATCGCGACCGGTGATCACGCAATCGGAACGCTTTCCGATCTTGAAAGCCTGACGGATGCCGCTGATGAATATGGCATAAAGGTCATTGTCGATGTCATCGCCAACCATCTTGCTGAAGGAGACGATGAAACCCTTCATGAAGATGTGGAAGAGTATGAGCCACAGATCTATTCGCAATCGCTTTTCCGTACCGGATACGGCTATGTGAATGACAATACCGTGGAAGCCGTCACAAGAGGCTCCCTTGGTGGGCTTCCGGATCTCAAGACAGAACATGAGACGGTGCAGGAGCGCACCCTCCATCTTCTCAAATCATACGTCGATGCTGGCGTTGACGGTTTCAGGTTCGATGCGGCCAAACACATAGAGACGCCTGAAGACGGAGACTACGCAAGCGATTTTTGGCCGACTGTCATTGACGGCATCGAAGACTATGCAGACGGAGACCTCTTCATCTATGGAGAGATTCTCAACACCGCAGGTAGCGGACGCTCCTACACTGATTACACCTCTTACATGGGTGTCACAGCCAATACGGTCTCCGATGACATCCGCAACTCATTGAGAAGCGGAAGCATAGGAAGTCTGGAGAATCTGGATTATCCCGATGATGTGGCCGCCGAAAAAAGCGTGCTCTGGCCTGAATCACATGACGACTTCGCCGGTGGACACACCCGTACGCAAAGCGTCTCCCTCATGAACAAGACGTATGCTGCGCAGGCTTCGCTCAAGGATGCGACATCGCTCTATTTCGCACGTCCCGAGGCTGCGACACTGATGGGGGAAGTCGGAACCTATGACTGGAAATCCCTTGAGGTCACAGAGAGCAACCGATTCAACAATTACTTCATCGGCGCCTCCGAGGAAGTGACGATCCATGACGGTTATTTCCTCAATGAACGTTTCGATGAAGACCGTGAGGGCGCCATGCTCGTAAACGTCGATGGACCGAGACGCGTGGAGGACATGCCGGTGTCAAACCTGTCAGACGGTGAATACAAGGACCAGGTGTCGAACACGACATTCACGGTTGAGGATGGAAAGCTTTCCGGTGTCATGGCCAGAAGCGGCATCGCCGCCATCTACAATAATCCATATCAGCCCCTGCCCGCTGTCTATGTTTCCGACACGGGTGAAGGAGCAAGCTTCATAGACACCAAGACAGTCACCGTTTTCGCCCACAACGCGACCGATGCCTATTACACTGTGGATGATGGCGATCCGGTCGAGTTCTCCGGTCAGCGAGATGTCGAGCTGAGCCATCCCGATGATAATGCGACCATCACTTTGAGAATTGTCGCTTCGTATGGTGAGCGCACTGTGGAAGAGACCTACACCTATGAGAAATCCAATGTCGTCGTCGACGAGGTCACTGTCAACAACCTGGACACAGACGTCTTGGAAGGCAAGACGCTCGCCGCCTGGGCATGGCCCACCGGTGAGGACGGACAATGGGTAGAAGGCACGCTAGAGGATGACTCTTTCACCTTCGACCTTCCCGAGAACCACATGTGGTTCCTGCTTGTCACATTCCCAGAAGACACCACGGAGTTCGACTGGGATGACGCGATAGAACAGACTGGTGACACACAAGTTCCCAGCGATGGTGTGTATGACGGCTCACAAATGAGCTGGCAATAGAAACTGCACAAGTTATGAAGGGCTTTGAAGCAATCCGCTTCGAAGCTCTTTTTTCGTGTGCATCTTATCTTGAATCTATTTGACGATACCATGAAGAATATGCATTTTTGTGGAATAAACAAGCTGGAATGGCATATAATAGGGTAAAACCATTGAAGGGTGAAGGCTATGTTGGAATTGAAGGACCTTACAAAGAAATATGAGATAGGAAGCTTCCGCCAGACCGCCCTGGATGGGGTGACGCTCAGTTTCCGAAACAAGGAATTCGTGGCGGTGACAGGGCCCTCAGGGTCCGGAAAGACGACACTTCTGAACATGATCGGCGGGCTTGACCGTTACGATAGTGGAGACCTGCTCATCGACGGGAAATCGACTCAGACGTTCAATGACAAGGAATGGGACAGTTACAGGAATCACGCCATCGGATTCGTGTTTCAGAACTACAATCTCATTTCCCACACCTCCGTGCTCTCAAATGTCGAGGTCGGCATGACACTGAGCGGTCTGAGCCGTGAGGAAAGAAGGGCCCGGGCCACCGAAGTGCTTGGCCGTGTCGGGCTTGAGGATCATGTGCACAAGAAACCCAATCAACTCTCAGGCGGACAGATGCAACGTGTCGCGATCGCAAGGGCGCTCGCGAACGATCCCGAGATCATCCTCGCGGACGAACCCACCGGTGCAATCGACACAGAGACCAGCCAGCAGATCATGGCTTTGATTCAGGAAATCGCGAAAGACAAGCTTGTCATCATGGTGACCCATGACGAGGCGATCGCGGAAGCTTATGCCTCCCGCATCGTAGGCCTTCAGGACGGAAAGGTCATAAGCGACACTGACCCCTACCGCCTCGAGAGCGAAAACAACGGAAAACTCAATTTCAAGAAAACCTCCATGGCTTTCAAACAGGCACTCACCCTTTCTTTCAACAACCTCCGCACCAAGAAGTTCCGCACCGCGATCACCGCCTTCGCCGGCAGCATCGGAATCATCGGAGTCGCTTTGGTGATGAGTCTTGCCAATGGACTGAATCGAGAGATCGACACGTTCGAGCAGACCACATTGGCGGAGTTCCCCATCCAAATCGACAGGGTCTCCTTCAATGTCGAGGTATTCAGAGAACAAGGCGGCGGACCGCCGGAAAGGCTTGAGGGCGAACCTTTCGAGTCTTTTCCGCAAACGGATGAGATCTACCCCTATGAAGAACCCCCTTTCGCCGCAGAGCACATCAACGACATCTCCGAGGATTATGTCTCGCATCTGGAGGGTCTCGATCCATCCCTCTATTTTGAGATGACCACCCGCTATCGCGCCGAGATGCATCTTTATCACACGCTTTCGAGCGGCGCGGACACCCGTTTGAACACTTCCCGGGTGAATTTCGGACCGACACTTTCCGACCCTGAATTCTATGCGGACAATTATGACACGCTTGCTGGGCGCGAACCTGAAGATTCCAGCGAACTTCTGCTCGTGGTTGATGAGTACAACCGCCTCAACGCTGACATCATCAACGCCTTCGGTTTGAGCAGCCAAGTCGAGGCCTACGGGTTCGAAGCCTTTTTGGACAAGTCTTTCGAACTGGTGTTTCTCGATGACCGATATGATTATGACGGGGACACAGAACGTTTTTCTCCAATCAATGATGCTTCGGTCCTGATGGATCAAGAGAACAATGAGACCTTGACGATTGTCGGCATCGCCCGGGTGAAGGATGACGCTGTCAGCAACTTTTTGAACACCGGTCTCAAACACCATCCCGACCTTGTTGAACGTGTCATCAGCGACGCGCAGGAAAGTGACATTGGACAGGCGCAGAAGGCCTCTGATGTGGATGTGGTGAGCGGTACGCCGATCGACGAGAACGTGAAGGCCAACCAGCTTCAACGCTGGGGTGTCGACCCACGGCCCAACCAGATCCTGATCTATCCCGTCGATTACGAGGCCAAGGTTGCGATCACGGATTATCTCGACACCTACAACGAGGACAAGGAAGATGATGAGCGGGTGCTCTATACCGACCTTGCGGCGATCATCACCGAGCTTACGAGTGATGTGATCGACGGTGTATCCTATGTATTGATCGCTTTCGCATCGATATCCCTGATTGTATCGTCGGTCATGATCGGCATCATCACCTATGTCTCCGTGCTTGAGAGGACCAAGGAAATCGGCATCTTGAGAAGCCTGGGTGCCCGAAAGCGCGACATTTCCCGTGTATTCAACGCGGAAACCACACTCATCGGGTTCTTCGCGGGCGTAAGCGGTGTGCTGATCGCCTTTGTGCTCACATTCCCTTTGAGTGCGCTCATAAACAGGTTTGTCGATGATGTCGGCAGACTCGCCGTCATGCCTCTATCAGCTGTCTTTGGGCTGATCGCCATCAGCATTGTACTTACTTATATCGCAGGCCTCATCCCGGCCCGCATCGCCGCGAACAAGAATCCTGTCGAAGCGCTCCGGGTCGACTGATGATTTTCCCACCCAAAAACGCCCCCTGCAGGGGGCGTTTTTTGTGTGAGATGTAAGAGTCGATCCAAAGCGGGTCTACGTATCATTCGTCTTCCGTGAAGACATCCGGCCAATCGTCCGCGAAAGAGGGAGGGATCAGGACGGTGTCGATGGTGTGCACATAACCGATGTCGAAGAGGCTTTCTGAGGATATGAGCGATGCATCCCCGATCTTCAAGGCGTCCTCGACGACTTCGATAGAAAGCATGTCGCCCTGCAATGTCCCGAGTTCGCCGGGAGCGAGTCCGTAAAGTTCGCTCGCTAGATAGGGCTCCGTGACTACGTGATACAGCAGGACATCCACGAACGCCTCCGATTGAATCAATGTCTCAATCGACATGTCGACACGGGAGGCCAGGGCCATGAGTGCCTCTTCTTCAGGAGCGAAAAGCGTGACACCTGAGAGATCATTGCCACCCCCAGGAAAGGGGAAGAGGTTGAGCGGAAGGTCCCCGCTTGCGATCAGTTCGAAAATGAGTGCCTGCAAGTCATCGGGTATGGTATCAGATCCGATATCCAGCAGGATATCGCTGGGAAGAAGCACCCCGCTGATTTCGTGGATGAAACCGTTGTCCGCGGCGATTTCCCTGCCTGTGGTCAATATCGTGCCGTTGAGCTGCAGGACGTTGTTCGCTGTGTCGAAGCGGATGGCCTCACCCTGGACGGTATCAAGGTTCATGGGCGTGAAACCGCTCAGCGCGCTTTCTGTCTGGCGCCTTGGGAGCACGTGATACAAAATAGTCTCTTCAAGCCATTCAGTCCCGTGCAAAGTGTCTTCATCCATTTCCAGCAGGTCAAGAAGGTCTTCAAAGGCGTCATCGTTCGGGGCGAAGAGGGTGATGTCTTCACTGTCACTCAGATAATCCTCGAGACCGGCCGCTTCAATCGCGTTTAGAAGCTTTGTGAAACCGCCCGCAGCTTCGAGCGTGGCGATCATGCCTTCCGCTTGAACCCGTACGGTGATGGAGGCTTTGAGGTCCTCCCGGTTGACCACATCACCCGATGTGATGAGGTCGCCTTCAAGCGTGAACTCACCCGGGCGGTCGTCGCCGTAGCGCATGCGGGCGCGTTCCCATGCGACAGGAATCTGGATTTGTTCTCCATCTTCGAGTGTCGCAACGGCCTCATCTGGGAGACCAAGCGCGTCGAAAGGGGTGAATTGCGCCACATCGACGGAGTCGAACGTCTCCACGGAGGCGATGTCACGCGTCGATTCACCACACGCTGCGAGCAAGATGATGCTTGTCAATAAGAGACTGAAACCAATCATTCTTTTCATGGGCGACACCTCCCTATTATAAGTCAATTATACCCAAAAGAATCCCTTGTGCAAAACATTATGACCCATTTCATCGGTATGGTATTATTTTTTCGTAAGGCATGCAATGTCTTGCATGTAAAAAAGCCTTCCGGCTTTCTGACTAGGAGAGAGGAAGGCTTTTTTACTTGTACAGATCTATCTTGATAGGGCATGGATGGTTTTATAGGATTCAAGGTCGGTGTAAAGGTCCTGGGTGTAGGGGTTTCTTTTTGTTTTTACGATTTTATAAATCATGAAGGCCAAAACACCGAGATTCGCCGCAAGGGCGATGCCACTCACGAGATTGTAGATGTTGGTGTTATAAGTCGATTCGACCACAAACGTCCCTTTGTCCTGAAAGTGCGGGAATGTCTGGGCGAACATGCACCAGAGCGCGAGTGTCTGGGCCCGATGTTGGAGCCATGCGCCCTTGCCTATGGTGAAAGCGCACAAGGTCGGAGCAGTGAGAAGGGCGAGCCCCGCATAGAAGGAGTGGGTCGGAAGCGCGTTGTAGGTGTAGGCGAAGTTCCAGAGGCAATAGGCGATGATCCAGAACCAAAGCATGTCCGGCCAAAGCATGTCCTTGCTGGTATCCTTTTTCGTCTTCTTGCGGATGACAATCCCGAAGAATCCGGTGATTGTGACAATGTTGATGAGGCCGGCGGCCGCGTTCATATAATTCCAAGGGCCGCCCATGACTCCGACGACCTCACCCATGATGGGTCCTGAATGAGCATTCCAGTGTGTGAGGGCGATCTCGACATCACGTGTCACTGCCTGAAGGATGTTGATGGCGAGGATGAGCGGTGGAAACAGCAGCACCCATTTGTGGTCCCTGAGTCTCCAGGTGACTTTCTTGGTGTCGGGGTCCTTTTTCTCGAGATGGCGGATCAGGAAGAAGCCGATCGACCCTGCGAGAGCGGAATAGACCTTCGCCATGTGGAACCAATCGGTATAGGTCACATCGGACAGTACAGTCATCCATAGCACCGTGAGCCCTATGGGGAGAAGCACGAACGCGAAAAGCGCTGCGATCTTGAAACGTCTCGTCAGCTCATTGGCGAAGAAAAGAGCCAATAAAACGATGAACCAGATGAAGAATATGAGTAAGGCGGAATCCGTGTTTGGGAATGTGAACATGAAATGTCTCCTATCTATATTTTTGAAACTTGACAAGTGAAACAGTGAAATATGAATCAATGGAGTGCAGTACATGATGACTTGCCTGTACAGTTGTCATGTTTTATGAATATGAACCGCTCTGTAAGCTCTATTCCGCCAGGGCTTTGACGGACTTGTAGGAATCAAGGTCCTTGTAAAGATCTTTGGTGTAGGGGTTCCTTTTTGTCTGAACCATCTTGTAGATCATGTAAGCGAGAACGCCCGCGTTCGCCGCCAAGGCGGCGCCGCTTATCAGGTTGTAGATGGTTGGGTTATAAGTGGATTCAACCACGAAAGTCCCTTCATCAAAGAAAAGTGGAAACGTACGTGATAGCATGCACCAAAGAGCGAGTGTCTGAGCCCGGTGTTGGAGCCATGCTCCCTTGCCTAGCGTGAATGCACACAGGGCAGGGGCTATGAGGAGTGCAAGCCCTGCATAAAAGGAGTGGGTCGGGATGGCGTTATAGGTGAAAGCGAAATTCCAAATGGAATATGCGATGATCCAGAACCAGAGCATGTCCGGCCACAGCATGTCCTTGCTTTTGTCCTTGCTTGTCTGTTTTCGTATGACGATGCCGAAGAATCCGGTGATCGTGACAATGTTCATGAGGCCGGCGGCCGCGTTCATATAGTTCCAAGGACCGCCCATGATGCCCACAACCTCGCCCATGATGGGCCCGGAATGGGTATGCCAGTGCGTGAGTCCGATTTCTATATCGCGAGAGACCGCCTGCATGATGTTGATTGCCAAAATGACAGGCGGGAACAAAAGGACCCATTTGTGGTCCCTGAGCCTCCAGATGACAGTTCCCGTGTCGGGGTCCTTTTTCTCAAGGTGCCGGATGAGGAAGAAACCGATGGTGCCCACAAGAGCCGAATAGACTTTAGCGAGATGGAACCAATCGGTATAGAAGACGTCCGAGAGCACGGTGAACCAGAGTACTGTGAGCACCATGGGTAAAATGATGAATGCTATGAGCGCTGCGACCTTGGAGCGGCGCGTGATCTCATTGGCCAAAAAAAGACCGATGAGAAGGATGAACCAGACCGCGAATACGAGAAGTGCTGAATCTGCGTTTGGAAAAGTATACATGAAATGCCTCCTGATGATTTAGTAATTGGGTTATGGTGTCTTGCGTCATTGAGTGAGTGGGAAGAAGCGTCCGCTAGGCGGACGCGACTCATTCTGCGTGGA
>CAZCTR010000015.1:14965-25859 GCA_964501715.1 uncultured Candidatus Izemoplasmatales bacterium
ATTGAGTGAGTGGGAAGAAGCGTCCGCTAGGCGGACGCGACTCATTCTGCGTGGATTCTCTCGATCATGAATTCCTTGCCGGTGAGGATCTGGAATGACTTGCCGCCGCATTTCGGACAGATGTTGTCGTTCTCGACAAGGTTGTAGCTGAAGCCACAGTCCTCGCATTTCCCGATGCCGGGACTGATTTCGAGTTTCAGTTCTGTTTTTTCGAGCCTTGATTGCTCTACGGCGATGGGATAGACGTCCTCCAAGTATTTGGGGACGACTCCCGAGAGTTCACCGACCCTCAGCACAAGGGTGTCGATCCTTTTGATCCTGTTGTCATCCATGTATTTTTCCATCTGTTTGACAATCTGGATGACGATGCCGAGTTCATGCATGCTTATCAGGTCTTTTGAATTTACCTGCGATTTTCCGGGCCTTGATGCGCACTTTACGTTTGAGCGCATGCTTGATGACTTCCTTCTTGAGATCGGGGAAGTCGACACCGGTCTCGTTTCTTGTCTTCACAAGGCTGATCGCATCGAATTCGCAGCGTGTCGTGCAGGCGCCGCACCCGACGCACATGAATTCATCGACAACGGCGATGCCGCAGTTGAGACAGCGCTCAGCTTCATGTTTGACCTGCTCGTCTGTGAGGGTTCCTTGTGTCTCGTCGAAATCATTCTTGAAATCCTTGATGGGGCGTGTGTAGACACGCTCCCTCGAGACGTTGTCGTAGCTTGTGAAATCGACCAGGGTCTTGTCGAGGGCCTTGTAGTCGTTTCGTTTGCGTCCGTATACGAGGTCCTGTCCACGCTGGACGAAGCGGTGAAGCGAGATGGCTGCTTCCTTGCCGAGGGCGATGGCGTCGATGGCGAATTTCGGTCCGGTGACCGCGTCACCTCCGGCGAAGATGTCTTCGTCTGTGGTCTGAAGCGTGATCTCGTCGACCTTGAGGGTCTGGTTGTGGTTGAGCTCCGCTTTCGTGCCTTTGAGGAGTGTGTCCCACTTGATCGTCTGGCCGATGGAGACAAGCACCTGGTCGGCCGGCACGGTGATGATGTCGGATTCATCGAATTCGGGAGCGAATTTCCCATCCGCATTGAGGACTTGGGTGCAGCGTTTGAACTCGACCGCTGTGACTTTTCCGTCCTCTTCGATGAATCGGGCGGGGCCGTAGCTATTCTTGATCTCGATGTTCTCCTCCAAGGCCTCGTGGATTTCATCGTCGAGCGCGGGCATGTCTTCTCTTGTCTCCAAGGTGACCATGGTGGTCTTCTTCGCACCCTTGCGCAGAGCGGTGCGGGCGACGTCGATGGCGACATTTCCGCCCCCGATGACGACGGCTTCGCCCTTATGGTCCTTCTCTTTTCCAAGCGCGACATTCTTGAGGTAGTCGACGCCGGATTTGACGTTTTTCGCATGCTCGCCTTCAAGGTTGAGAGAACGTCCGCCCTGGGCGCCGATGGCGATGAAGAACGCGTTGTATCCGCCTTCCCTCATTTCCGGGATGGTGATGTCCTTGCCGATCTCGACACCGGTCCTGAAGGTCACGCCGAGTTCCCGAAGCACATCGATTTCGGCATTGATGACATCTTTTTTAAGACGGAAGGCGGGGATGCCCAGTGTCATCATGCCACCAAGCGTTTTTTCTTTTTCGAAAACGGTGACGCTGTAGCCTTCAATGGCCAGATAGTATGCGCAGGATAGTCCCGCAGGACCGCTTCCTATGACTGCGATATGCTTGTCGGAGTAGTCGTGCTTGATCTCCGGGATGTAGCGCACATCCGAATCGAGGTCTTTCGCAGCGATGGCTTTCTTGATGTCATCTACGGCCACGGCTTCATCAAGGTCCTCCCTGGTGCATCCCGCTTCGCAGAGTGCGGGGCATATGCGGCCACATACTGCTGGGAAGGGATTGTCCTTCTTGATGAGTTTTAGTGCCTCGGTGTATTTGCCTTCGCTTGCGAGTTTGATGTAGGCGGGGACGGAGATGTGCGAGGGGCATTCCGTCTTGCAGGGTGTCGAGCCTGTCTCTAAACTTTCGCTGCGGTTGGTGCGGAAATCGAAGTTCCATTTGTCCTCGCCCCATTCAGTGTTGAAGGGGACATCGGTGTGGGTTCTGACCTGTTCCTCGATCGATTGGCACAGGCGTTCCCCGAGCTGCACGGCGTTAGTCGGGCAGACATCCACACATTCGCCGCATCCGACGCATTTCTCGCTGTCGACTTTGGCGGTGTAGTTTGAACGCACCATGTCAGGGTTGTTGTACATGGTCGCGGAGCGGATGGCGTAGCAGGAGCAGTAGCAGCAGTTGCATATGGCATGGGTGTGGCCTTCGCCCTCGACGTTCGGGATCTGGTGCATGAGTCCGTCACGTTCGGCGCGGGCGATGATGGCCTTGGCCTCATCCTTGTCGATCTCGCGACCGCGACCTGTGCGGATGTAGTATTCGGCCGCATCGTCGAGCTGGATGCACATGTCCTCTTTCAAGTGACCGCAGCCTTCTCCCATCTCTTCGCGGGAAGTCCTGCAGGAACAGTCCGAGACGGAGATGACACGGGCGTTGTCGAGGTATCCGGAAATCTCCTCGCTTTTTGCGACCCGCGAGGTGCCATCAAGGGCCGACTCGATCGGTATGACGCGCATGAGGCCTTTACCGACGGGGATGTTTCCGGCCGCGACAGGGTTTCTCAGACGACCGTAATCATCGAACGCCTTGGCGATCTGGGGGTATTTGCGCACGTTTGCGTTGTTGTTGACGACCATCTCGAAGATGCCGGGGACCCAGGTCTCATGCCAGAACTTGTCGACGCCGTCTTTCTTGTTGACGGTCGCGACACCGGCTTCGGCGAGGTCCCAAAGCAGCGCCTTGGTCTTATCGACAGGTTTGCCCGCACGTTCCGCGACTTCCTCGGCGGTCATATGGACGCGGAACTCGAGCGCGAGCGCGACTTCAGCCATCTCTTCGGTGACGACTTTCTCAAGGAGTAGATAGCGCGGGTCGTCATAGGAGAAGCCTTTCTTGGATCCGTACTTGATGTTCGATACTTTGTGACAGAATTCAAGCAGTTTTTCGTTTTCAATCATTTGGTTGCACTCCGTTTCTGTATTTTTTCAAGCAGATAATCGCACCAGGCATCCATGCCTTCCCCGGTCTTCGCGGAGAGGGGGAAGATCCTGATGTCAGGGTTCAATTGCTTCACGCTCTTCTCAAGGGACTCGAAATCGAAATCGAAGACGCTGAGCGCATCGGTCTTGCTGATGATCAGGACATCGACCTTGGTGAACATCTTGGGGTACTTGAGGGGCTTGTCGGAACCTTCTGGAACCGAAAGGATCATGACGTTGAGGTTCTGTCCGAGGTCGTAGCCCGCGGGGCAGATGAGGTTTCCGATGTTTTCCACAACGACGAAATCGAGGGACTGTGAACGGATGTCGTCAAGGCTCTGACGGATCATCGCCGCGTCGAGGTGACACATGCCGCCATTGTGAATCTGGATGACGTCGACGCCTGTCTTTTGTATGGTCAAGGCATCGACATCGCTGTCGATGTCTGCCTCAATGATGCCGGTATTGACCTTGTCCTTGATGCTTTCCAATGTGGATACGAGCATCGTCGTCTTTCCTGATCCGGGGCTGCTCATGAGATTCATCATGAACGTTCCCTGGTTTTTGAGAAGCTCACGGTTCTCCGAGGCTTCGAGATCGTTGTTCGCGTATACGCTTTTCTTGACTTCTATGACTCTGAGTGGATCCATTGCTATCTTCCTTTCAGTATCCGTATGCTTTCGCGGAATATTTCATGACGTAGTCCTTGTTCCTGTATTTCACGTACCAGACGCCTATGTAGACGACGTGGAGCACGAGGTTGAAAAGCCCCCACATACTGTGCACCTGGGCATGATACCAGGCGCTTGAATCCATGACGGGTGTGAATATGTCGTAAGAGGAGCGGATGAGGATGTGGATGCCGAGCGTGTAGATGCGACCCATGAGCCATAGGTCCGAACGCCGCCTTATAAGCATCCATAGTAGCGGCACGGTCAGGATGCACACGCTCGAGGCGAAATAGGAGGGGTTCTCCCCATAGACGAACGCGGCGTTCCAAAGCGTGTAGAGCACACACCAGGCAACCGGCAGGTCCGCGATCAGTTCACCGAATTGCTTTTCCCCGTCGTATTTTGCGACCCACCAGTGTTTGATCGGGAGCGGGATGGTCACAATGAGGATGATGCCGCATACCGCATTGAAATAGTTGGCCGTCTGGAAATCGGTCAATGTGGCTTCGATGATGTTGAGTGCGAGCACTCCGAAAAGGATCCAAAGTGGCCATTTGTTTCTGAGGCTGGGATATTTGTTCTGATAACGGCCGTTGTTCGCGATTCTCACAAAGGAGACGAACGCGAGAGGAATGAGCACGCTCAAGGTCTTTGACCATCGGAAAAAGCCTTCGAGGTTCAAAAACCATAGCGGAAAGCTTAAAAGAGCGAGAATGAAGAACCACTTATAGAAGGTTTCCTTCTCACGGGTATATTCCAAGAAGAGGAATAGAAAGAGCATATACATGCCCATCGAGACGATGAAACTGAGTGTGTCCATGACATGACCTCCGATTATTTGTATTACATCTCTATTTGAGATTATACTATTTCCGGTTTATTTACACCATATTTTTATGGGAGTGTTCACAGCAAGAAAAACATAAAAAAAACATATTATTGCATATAATAGCAAAAAAAGCATAAAAATATGTGATTTTTCTGTGTTTTTCTGGTAGACTGAAACCGGTGATTACATGAAAAAGGAATGCCAGGACATATTCGCTTCGTACAATCTCCCTTTCAAGACCTTCTTCGTCGACTGCGTCAGCCATGAGAGGACGAGTCACTCTGATATCGAATTGATTTGGGTGCTCAAGGGATCCGCGACCATCGAGATGGAGACGCAGACATTCAAGCTTCTTCCCGAGACCGTCTTCATGGTCTATATGAACGAACCACACGCGATCAGGACGGAAGAGGACGCATTGGTCGTCTCCTATCGTCTTGACAACGAATATCTGCACGAGCGAGGTCTGTTTTTTGAACGCATCCCCTACAAGCCCCGCGTGCTTTCTTTTGACTATCTTGCGAAAAAGTACCGGCAGGTCCCTCTGCTCGTCGTTCAGCTTCTCAAGCTGCTTCTTTCCGACGAGCCGCGGGAGATCATCTATCACAAGATCAAAGCCTACTACAACTTCTATGTCTTTGAACTTTACGGCCTCCTTTCCAAGGAGACCTTCCTTGATGTCAAGACAGTCGATTACGATATCTATCTGCACCGAACGAACATGATTGTCGAATACATCCACGACCACTGCAATGAGAAGGTGACACTTGATGATATCGCCAGCCTCACGAATCTTTCACGTTTCCGTGTCTCGCACTTCATCACAGAGGCGCTCGGCATATCCTTCAAGCAGTTCCTCAACAACGTCCGTTTCGAATATGCGCTCAAGCTCCTCTCGCAATCCCCCAAAAGCGTTGTCGAAGTGTCGAAAGAGGCTGGTTTCAGCGATTATAAGCATTTCAACAGGATGATGAAGGAACGCTACGGCAAGACCCCTCTCAAATTCAGGCGTGAGAACACCCCGCACAAGAACAAGGACATCCTCCCCATCGACAACTACAGTTTCATCATCGAAATCAAGCAGTGTTTGAGGAATATCCAGGAAGACCTGCGTTTCCATGAACTTTTCAAGAAAAGTCCCCTTGACACATGAATCCCTGATTATGGGGCAGTCGCAGACATTTCATTGTTTTCATAGGACATTGAATCTTTAAAGTGTTGAACATGTGCAATATCCAGTCGTCGCTTCATTTTCCGGCAGAACCATCATTCAGTCACTGACGGTCAGACAAAGCTGTAAAGCAAGGATTTGACAGTCTTTCTTTGCGGCTTTTTTGAATTGAAATAAAAAAGCGCAGATTTCTCTGCGCTGCTAGGATGCTTGAATGGTGTATGAGTCCAAAAGCCCGGGTTTTCAATCAATCCGAACCGAAACTCTGAAATCCCCCGGAATAGGTTTTTTCAAGTTCTTCGTAGATCTCCACGCCTAGAAAGAAGCGGGAAAGGGTGTCTGTCTTCTCCTTGGGGTCGATGTCACTGAATGATTCGGGGTGCATCACGGAGCCGATGAAATAGGCGTTCGCAAGGGCGAGTTCGATATTTGTGGAATAAAAGTTGTAAGGCATCTGCATATGCACCTGCCCATTCTTGAATGCGCTCAGCTGTGAATAGAAGGATCCGGAATCCTTCATGTCATCCTGCAAACGCCCGTAACCGTTGGCATCGATGACAATATGCTCGGGATCCCAAAGGAGGAGCTGCTCCTTGTCGATGAAGGCATGGTTTCTGATGCCCGCTTTGCGGGCGATGTTTTCAATATGCAGCGTATCGAGGAGATCATAGTCACCCGAGGTGCTAGCAATGCCCTGGATGCCGCTTTTGGGCAGGCATCCCAGATAAAGCTCCTTTGCATCTGAAGCTTCAAGGCTTCGCGTGTGAAGGTCCTCTTTCGTATCCTTCATGAAAGACACGACCGCCTTGCCCCTCTCGCTGTTGCCTGTAGCCTCACCGATGAGCTTGAAGCTCTCATAGAGCGTGTCGCTGAAGATCGAGCCTTCCGATGTCGCGCTTGTAATGGTGATGACAGGGATCATGGTGTCTTTTTGAAGCCGCGACACTTCAGCTTCATCGTAGTGGTCGCTCACGAATATGATCTCGGGGCCGGCCGCCATGATCGCTTCCGGGTTCAAGGATGCCTTGGGCCCGCCTGACCCGATTTGGGGAAGTGACTCCGAACTTTCCAAATAAAGTTCAGTGTAGGGCCTTCCCGCTGAAGGGTTGTTGGTCTCAAAAGCCTCAATCCCGACGATGGATTCCGGGTCGCCGATATAGGAATAAAGGCGCAGCGCACCGGGGCCGACCGCCACATGGCGTGCGGTGTCCCTTGGGACTTCCACAGTGCGACCGTGAATATCCTTGAGTTCCATGGCATCCATGGTTTCAGCGGTCTCTGAGAGACCACATGCGCTCAGGATGAGAAAAAGGGTGAAACATACCAATGTTTTTTTCATGGTCGGTTGACTCCTTATCAATAAAGCACTTTCTTTGTATGATGATGGACCAGGATATCAGCGGTCACCCCGTAGACGTCCCTGATGAGAGAAGGGGTGATGATATCCGCATCCCCCGTGGCTCTGACCTTCCCTTCCCGCAAGAACAGGAACTTGTTGCAGAACCGCATGGCAAGGTTGATGTCGTGCATGCACACGATGAGTGTGCGCCCTTCCCTCTCAAAGAGTGCACGGATGCACTCGGTGATCTCCAGCTGGTTTTTGAGGTCGAGACTGCTTGTGGGCTCATCCATGATGATGAGTGGGGTCTCCTGTGCGAGCGCTCGGGCGATGAGCACCTTCTGCCTTTCACCCCCGCTCAAACAAGAGACGCTCTTGAGCGCATGACTTGAAAGACCTAGTGTCTCAAGCGTGCGCTCGACTTTCAAGAGGTCCTCTTTGGTCGGTTTCCCGTCCATATAGGGTTTTCTTCCAAGGAGGACCGTGTCGAAGACGGTGCCCTCGCCGCACAGGATATCCTGTGCGACATAGCTCACCATCCCCGAAAGCGCCTTTGGCGTCAAGGATTCCACTAGGATGCCGTCGATGCGTATGGCTTGTTCGCTTTTCAATATACCCAAAAGGCATTTGAGAAGGGTGGTCTTGCCGGTTCCGTTCTCGCCAAGCAATGCGAGACAATCCCCCGTACGGACATGAAAATCCACCCCGCTAAGCACTTGTGTGCTTCCGTAACTGTAATCAAGGTCGTGCACCTCAACGTGCATGACGCATCCCTCCCTTCAAAAGGATGGTGAGAAACAAAGGGGCTCCGAGCAAGGAAGTGACCGCCCCTACAGGAAGCACGATGGGGGCCATCACCGAGCGGCTCAGAATGTCCGCCAAAAGAAGGATCAGACTGCCCAGAAGGATCGAGCCTACAAGGAGGAAACGGTGGTCATTCCCGACGATGCGCCGCATGATGTGAGGCCCCAGAAGCCCTATGAAACTGATGAGACCCAAAAAGGAAACCGACACCGCGGTGACTGCGGCCGCGATGAACAGCGAGGTGAACCGGACCCTTTTGGCGTCGACACCTAGGCTTCTCGCCGTGTCGTCCCCGTTTGAAAGCGTGTTGTAGTCGAGGCGTCTTCTATAGAAATGAATCAAAGAAATCAATACGACGACGCCCAGTATCCAGATCTCATTCCAGCCCGCCCTCGAAAGGTCCCCGAAGGTCCAGAACACCGCCCTCGAAAGCTCCGTTTCATCAGCGAAATACTGTATGATGACCGTCATGGCGTTGAAAAGCGTGTTCAAGGCCACACCGGCGAGGATGAGCGCCTGCGGTGAAAAGCCTCTGAGTCGCGAAAGGGATAGGATGAGCAGGGTGGAGACCATGGCGAAAAAAAAGGCTGTGGCCGTGGTGAGATAGGGGGCGTAAAAAGCCCCTCCATATCCACTGGATTCACCCAGCAAAAGGATGATGGAGACATTCGCCCCGAATATCGCCGCGGCTGAGACTCCGAGCGTAGAAGGTGAGGCCAGCGGATTGCGAAGGCCCGTCTGCATGACGCATCCTGACGCGGAAAGTCCAGCGCCAGCAATCAGGGCCGCAGTGACCCTCGGAAGCCTGAGATTGAAAAGCACCACTGACTGTTGGGGCGTTTCAGAGAACCCGACAAGGGTCATGAAAGCCTCTGGCGCTGTCATCGAATACGCACCGATGGCGAGCGAGACCAGGCTGGCAAAGAGGACCAAGAGGCCGATGAGAAAAAGACGGGCCCTTTTCTTCCTCAGATGCCTTCCATAAACTTCACTGACTTGCATGAGTGTGCGCACAATCCAGACAAAGCGTCTTTTCATCCGTGGTTACTGTAAAGGGTTCAGCGACCGGTTCTTCACAATTCTGACACTGCGTGTTTTGGTAGATTCTCGCTTTTTTCGGTATTTTTACGTCAGGGCACTTGAATTCGAAGAGTTGTTCCAAAGGCATGTTCAGCACATGATCCATCGTGTCCGCCTTTGTCTTCTTTTCATCAAAGGGCCTTGTGAGAAGCCGTACGCTTTCTTGATGGTCACTTAGGAAGAAGTTGAAGGCCATTTTGCCTTTCATGTCAATGACCATCGTGCCTTTGCCGATGGTGCATTGTGTGAGTATCTGAATCGCATCCACTGCACAACTGTCGTTTTCGATCAGACAGACGAGCGTCTCGTCCGTATGCGTAGACGAGTCCGGTTTTAAATGTTTTTCCAGCCATTCCACCGCCCGGTACCCGATTGCGAGTCCCGGGCATGCATGGCCATGGAAAGCCACACATCGATTCCAATTCATCCTGTTCATTCCATCACCTTCTTTTGATTCATGCTTATCCAGTATAAAATAACCCTTGTGTTTTGACTACTGCCTGTATTACACTTTTCATAGCAAGAACAACCTAAATCGAATGCAAGGAACCGTCCTGTCCCAAAGGGTTGACCGCTGTCAGAGCTGTCTTCAGCATAGGTTCGTTGGCACGGCAGATCGCACTTAATTGCGATAGGATATTTCGAGGAGTGATGGCATGAACACTACACAAAAAATCTTCGTCATGGCCATGGTATTTGTCATGGTACTGGGCTTTTCTTTTCCTTTGGCGGCGGGAAGTCCTGAAAACCCAAAGGTTGTCTATTTGGATTTGGAAACCTGTGAAGTCTGTCAGACCATCAAGGATCATGGTGTGTTGGAAGGACTTGAGGATGAAGGCATAGAAGTGGTGGTCTATGATGTTGTCCAGGATCCCCTGATGGCTGACAAGTATGCCCAGACCTATGGGGTCGAAGGCGGACGTGCCGCGCCGATCATCTTTGCAGGGGACACTTACTTCCGTGGGGACGTGGACATCATAGACGCTTATGAGGAGGGTGAGATTCAAGCCCGTGCCGAGGAACCTCTGAAGGACCTTTCCGGGTATGAGGCAAGGAACTTCACGTTCCTTACCGGCTTGTTCCTGATCATCATATCCGGTTTGCTTGACGGGGTGAATCCGTGTGCGATCGCCATGCTTCTTATGTTCATCTCCATGATCTCTTTCACACAAAGCCGACGCAAGATGCTTGTGGTGAGCTTCTCATATATCATTTCGGTGCTCCTCACGTATTTCCTCATAGGACTTGGTTTTTTAACTCTGCTTGGAATCTCCAGACAGGCTTTCACCAACATATCATTCTGGCTTTATAGTTTTTTTGCGGTTTTGACGCTCATATTGTCCATCGTCACTTTCTATGATTTTCTTGTATCGAAAAACGAGAAATATGAAAAGATAAAAAACCAATTGCCGAGTCCGATCAGGCGCTTCAACCAAACCCTGATGAAACGCATGACTGCCATACTTGAGGACAAGGAGGCTAAAAAGCGAACCTTGGCGTGGTTGATTCTCATCCCGTCGTTCATCGGGGTTCTGGTCGGCATCACCGAAGCCGCCTGCACCGGTCAGATATACATCGCGGTGTTGGCTTCGATCGAAGCCAATAACCCGGCCGGAGGCATGGGTGGGGTCGAACTGATCTATCTCATCGTCTTCAATCTGATGTTCATTGTACCACTCGTGATCATCGCGGTGGTGGCAATCAAAACTAAGAACACGATGGCGGTGGCGAATTTCATGCGCGAGAGGCTTTCTCTTGTCAAACTTCTCACAGCGCTGTTCTTTCTTCTGATGGCAGGCTATTTTGTGCTGCTGGCGCTCGATGTCAATTGGCTGACCTTCGATTGGGTTCCTTTCGATTTATAACAAAATCACCTATATAATCACAAGAACATAATTTGTAAT
>CAZCTR010000015.1:25959-29104 GCA_964501715.1 uncultured Candidatus Izemoplasmatales bacterium
TAAAAAAACATTGAATTGACTAGGAGGAGAACCATGAAAAAAGTTTTTAGTATTTTCACACTTGCGTTTCTCGCACTGTTCATGGTCGCTTGTACGGAAGATACCGGCGACGATAACGGTAATGGAAACGACAATAACAATGGAAATGGAGAAACAGAACTTCCCGAAACAATTGCAGCGGACGAGCTGGATCAATATCTGTTCGATGCTGAATGGCAGTTTGTCGACCTGAGGAATTTCGACGACCAGATGTCAGACGGTTGGATCCGCGGATTTGAAATGATCCCTTTCTTCCAATATCTAGAGCGCGAGGAAATCCTTGTGCGTTCGGACGGTTGGAGCTTTGAGCCTGACAACATCAAGGATGAGAACGCGTTGAAGGAACTCTTTGACGAGGACCGCAACATCGTCATGATCTGTGCTGCCGGTGCCCGTGCGGGCTATGTGAAGGATGCCTTGGAGCATCTCGGCTATGAGAATGTCTGGAACGCGGGCTCATTGAGCGACTACAGCGGAGACCATCGTGTGTTCGGTGACGGAAGCTTCGAGATCAACCTTCCACACAAGGCGGAAATCGGAACCCTTCCCGAAGAGATTGACATGGGTGATGAACTTATCGATTATTATGTAGGTCGTAAGGACGTCCAGTTTGTTGACCTCCGCAACTTCGATAACAAGCTTGAAGATGGATGGCATGAGGATTCGTACATTGTACCTTTCTTCGATTATCTTGAGCAGGATGAAATCCTTGTGCGTTCAGATGGTTGGACTTTCGATGCCGATGATATCAAGGATGAGCAAACGCTCAGGAATATCTTTGATGAGGATATGAACATCATTATGATCTGTGCGGCCGGCGCAAGGGCAGGCTACGTCATGGAAGCCCTTGAAGAGCTAGGCTATGAGAATGTATGGAACGCCGGCGCCATCGGTGACTATGAAGGACCAAGACTCGTCAACCCTAATTGTGACGGTGGGGAAGAAAACGGAGACGCCGAAAACGGCGACTGCGAGTAGGTGATTGGTCATGAAAAAAATATGGTTAACCTTGTTGCTTGTCAGTGCGTTTGGCCTTTTGAGCGCCTGTGACAGCAATGACGAAAATGGAAACGGAGAAAACGGTGGCAATGACCGCGACGATGATGCCACGATAGAAGTGCTGACATTCCCCCATCTTGACGGGTATGGCACAGTCGTGGAACGTGATATGCCCATCCTCTTCGAATATGAGATGAGAGATTTTGTCAAATACCAGGTGGCATTCGTATCATGCACCTGCCGTCCCGCCCAAGAGGACTATTGGAGTGTCGCTTACTATGAAATCGACAAAAACACCGGAGAAGTGCTCACCATGTCCTTTGACTCCGACGGTGAGGACGGAAAATACACCGCCGGCATGTGGGGCGACAGCGACCCCATTCCTGAAGTGGATCTCACTGCCGAAGATTTCAAGCAGGATTTCATTCCCTGGCTTGTCGGCAAGAACAGTGACGACCTCGAAGGCATCAACATCTTCTATGATGATGCACCTGATGTCTATTCCGAGTTCGAGAACACCACCGATATCAATGAACCGGAAATGATCGATGCTTACGCGGGTGCGAGTGTGTCAACCAACAACTTCATCCGTGTCACCAAGACACTGCTTGATTATCACGACGAGAATTACAGAGACTGATATATGAAACGATGTAGGGAGAGTTCACTCTCCCTGCATCATTCATATCAAAGAATACGGAAGTTATGAAAAAAGGAATCATGACAATGGTGATTCTCACGACCGTGTTCATGTTGATTGCTTGTACATCAGACCCGAAGACATATGAAGACTTCGATCATATTGAGCACTGGGACACACTAGAGACTTTGGATGCAGCCCATGTTGTCATCTATTACTATTCCCCTTTTTGTGACATTTGCATAGCATTAGAAGACGATGTGAGTGAATTGCTTCATGAGCTAGAAGACACCCTTGAGGTGTATCTGATTGATGAAGCCATGATCTACGAACGGGGTGAATAACCTGAGGAGAACATGTCCGTCCCCTCAGTCATCACTGTTGAAAACGGTGAAGTCACCGACATCATCAAAGGGTCCCAACCTGTTTTGAAACATCTCAGGGACCTTGCAGACAATCAGTAAAATCAAATGAAAGAGGAAAATGGTATGAAAAAATTAGTATTGGCGTTTCTCATGCTTTTTGCAATCACAGCTTGTGGTGCAGAGGACGAGCCAGATGTAGAATATCCCGTAGAATATTACGGCGCTGAAGTCACCGGAAGTGTGGTTGATGACGACGAGATCGTCATGACCATCGTCGGGGAAGGCTTCTATGAAATGACTGCCGAGGTCACCGTCTCAAGAAGTACAGGTGAAATCACGGCGTTCACTGTCACAGATCACAGTGAAAGTGAATCATGGGGAGGCGTCCTCATTGAAAAAGGCGAACTCTCTGATGCGCTCGTTGACTATTCTGATGACCTTTCCGCATTGTCATTGGATGACTACGTGGTCATCGATGAGGATTGGGCCTCGGACTATGACGTAGAGGCCGGCGCAACAGTAGGGACGACCGGAGAGGCTATGCTCGATATAGCCCTTGGTGCCCTAGAGCACTACGAAGCGTACTATGAGTAGTACGTTCGTATAGGACCTCCTGGTCCGTTTTCAAACCGAGAAAAATGTCCGGTCCTATCTGGCCGGACATTTTTCGTGGACTTTGCCTCAAGCCTCAATGGCATTGAATTTTTTGTGAAATGTTGTAGGATAAAGGTATGCCTATGCAAGGAGGTTTTAGATATGTTTGCGCAAATCGCCTTGGGAATATTATTTTACTTTTTTGCCTTCCAACACTACAGGGGCAAGGCGACGATGCTTCGAAAGTCCCTCAGGAATAAGTGGCCCGCTAGGGACAGAATGGCCTTTCAAAGAAGGTTGGCACTGCCTCATGTGTTCCTTGGGACACTTTTCATCGCGATGGGAATCGTCGAACGTTTCGCCGGGCTTTCAACACCGCGATTCATCGCCCTTTATATGCTTCTGGCGCTGCCAATGCTGTTTTTCTCATTCTATAGAGCGCGCGACCTTTACAAATCCTGACTATTCCATGCAGGACTCCGGCATATTTGGCTTGAATGAAGTTGGT
>CAZCTR010000016.1:0-28317 GCA_964501715.1 uncultured Candidatus Izemoplasmatales bacterium
TTGAAAAAGGACAGCCGCATGGGCTGTCCTTTGTTGGTCTAGAGTACGCTTACGACCGGAAGGATCATCGGATTCCGTTCTGTCTTGCTGTAGATGTATTTGTTCAGAAGTTTCACGGTTTCGCGCTTGATGATGCTGACGTTGACCGACTTGTCCTTTTGGAGAAGTTCCTTGACCTTGTCAGCGATCATCTTGCTCATCTCGTTGGTGAGTTTCTGGTTGTCCTTCATGTAGATGAAGCCCCTGGAGACGATGACGGGTTTGTCGAGCAATTTCCCTTTGTCCTTGTCAATGCTTATGATTGCGGAAAGCAGACCGTCCTCGCCGAGGATGCGTCTGTCCTTCAGCACCACGCTGCCGATGTCCCCGATGCCCTTGCCGTCGATATAGACGGTGCCCGAGGGCACCTTTCCGGCTTTGCGGCCACTGTTCTCTGTGAGGGCGACGACCTCGCCGATGTCACAGATGAAGGTGTTGTCTTTCGGCACCCCGACCTCCTGGGCCGTTTCGGCATGGATCTTGAGCATGCGGTGCTCGCCGTGGACGGGCATGAAATATTTCGGTTTCATGAGCTTGAGCATGAGGCGCAGTTCCTGATTGCCCGCGTGCCCGCTAGAATGGATGTCGGTGAGCGGGGAATGGGTGATGACATTCGCCCCCTGCCTGAATAGGTTGTTGATGGTGTTGTTGATGCTCTTTTGGTTGCCGGGAATCGCGCTGGAGGAGAAGATGACGGTATCGCCTTTTTGAATCTTGATCTGGCGATGGGTCCCGTTCGCGATGCGCGAAAGCGCCGCGAAAGGTTCTCCCTGCGAGCCGGTCGAGATGATGGTGATCTCCTCGGGCTGAAAGTGCTTGAGGGCTTTTGAGGAGACGAAGGTGCCATGTGGCGCCTTGATGTATCCCATCTCCTGCCCGACTTCTACGGTCCGTTCCATTGAACGTCCGAAGACGGCGATCTTACGGTTTGTGGCGATCGACGCTTCAACAATCTGTTGGACACGGTGCAGATTCGAGGCGAACGTGGCCACGACCGCACGGCCTTCGATGCGTTTGAAGATGTCCTTGATGTTCTCGCTCACCATGGTTTCGCTCTTGGTGAAAGATTCGACTTCCGCCCCCGTCGAATCAGAAAGCAGCATCAAAACGCC
This sequence comes from uncultured Candidatus Izemoplasmatales bacterium, assembly GCA_964501715.1. GTDB lineage: Bacteria > Bacillota_I > Bacilli_A > Izemoplasmatales > Izemoplasmataceae > M55B118. The sequence continues at coordinate 1,152 of CAZCTR010000016.1, forward strand.
GCCGCTGCCGAGCTTGGCCATCTTCGCATAATCAGCGTCAGGGCTGGTGGGGGTGAAATCGAATTTGAAATCGCCCGTATGGACGATCTTCCCTCTCGGTGTCTTGACTACGACCCCGAACGAGTCGGGGATCGAATGGTTGGTTCTGAAAAAACCGACGCTCAACTGCTTGAAGCGGATGATGTCGTTTTCAAAGAATTCAAGAAGATTGTAATGGATGCCTTTGTGCTCTTCCATTTTCTTCCTGATCAGGCCGGCCGCCAGGCCAGTCGCGTAGATTTTCGGTATTTTCACATGACGTAAAAGCCAGGGGATGCCACCGATATGGTCTTCATGACCATGGGTGATCACCAGGGCTTTGATCTTATCTTGATTTTCTTGTAGATATGTATAGTCGGGAATGACATAGTCAATGCCGGGTAAGTTCTCGTCCGGAAACATGACACCTGCGTCGATGACGATGATCTCATCCTGATATTCCACGCAATACATATTCTTTCCAACTTCACCAAGACCGCCTAATGCAAAAACACCGACTTCGTGCTTTTTAAAAAGTTGATTTTGCATTGTCGAGTCCTCCTAGTAGAATCGAATGTTCGTTAGTATCCATTATAGCTTATTTTGTAAGATAAACCAAAACTTATGTGTTATAATTTTCATTGTAGGTGATACCATGAAAAAACGGCATATCGTATTTTTTGATGTGGACGGCACAGTGTATGACCCGGCGAAAAGAGAAGTGCCCGAGTCTACGGTCAAGGCCCTCAAAGCGCTCAAGGCGCGTGAGGACACGTTGATTGCGATCGCGACCGGACGCGCTTTTTATATGCTCGACATCATTGAGGCCATCAAACCCTTTATCGACATCTATGTGACCATCAACGGCCAGGTCATCTATGAACATGGACACATCATCCATGATGAGCCGATGCCTGTTGATGATGTGCGCATGTTCAAGGAGAAATTCCTCGAACAAGGATTCAACTTCGGCTACATCGGCAGACATACCCAGGCCATCCATCATCTTGATGACTACGCCAGAGGCATGTTCGACGCGCAGTCTTTGCCCAGGCCTGTAGAGGATCCTGATTTCCCTAAGAACCACAACGTCTATCAGATGTGGACATTCGCAGACGACAAAACGACACGCGAGTTCGACCCGAACCACCCCGAATACGAGGTGGTGCCTTGGAACCACGACGGCTTCGACCTCGTGCATCTCGACCGTCATAAGGGCGGTGGCGTTCAAAGGGTGCTCAGGCATTATGGCATCGATGCGTCGAACGCCTGGTGTTTCGGCGACGGTCACAATGACCTGCCCATGTTCAAGGCCCTTCGTAACGCGATTGCCATGGACAATGCGGAGAATGCGCTCAAGAAGCATGCGCACCATGTCACTTCATCATGCGATGAGGATGGCATCGCCCGTGCGCTCAGACGACACAATTTCATAAAGTGAAGTGTTTCCCATGATTGCAGAAATCCTCGTGGACATCGCCCACATGAAAGTGGATCAGGTGTTCGATTATCATGTGCCGACGCATCATCAGGAAGTCATAGAGATCGGTCAGCGCGTGAAGGTGCCCTTCCAACGGCGCACCCTCACGGGTTTTGTCGTGGCGTTGAAGCAGTCGACGGAGATAAAGAACGTGAAGCCGATGGAGCAAATACTCGAACTCACGCCGTACTTTGACCATGAACGCCTGACGCTCGCCGAAACGCTTTCGCATACGCACGCCTATCCGAGAGCGGCCTATCTGAACGCTATGCTTCCAAGGGCGCTCAAGATGCGCTATAGAAGACAATACACAATCGAACGGGAAGAGGCGCTTCCAAGCGCGCTCACCGACTTGTCAAGAAAAGGGGTCATTGACGCGAAGGACCTTGCCGGCCCTCAAAAAGAAACCATAAAAAAACACCTGGAATCAGGCGATCTCACTGAGACAATCCATATCACCAATGACGCTTCGATTAAAACCGTGGATTTCATAGTACTAAAAAAGGATGGCTTTGTCAAAGGGCATAAACAAAAAGCCATCATGGAGACTTTGAAAGAGCATGGAGGCATGGACAAGACGCGCCTTTTGAAGGCGGCTGACGCTTCTCAGGCCACGCTTAGAGCTTTGCATCGAAAAGGCCTTGTCGAGACGGTGTCACAGGAACGCTACCGCGAGCTCAAAAGCCTTTATGAACTCCAAGACGCCCCCGTAAGACTCACAGATGAACAACAAGCGGCCAAACGTGCGGTGGAGGACTCTTTTGGCAACTATCAGCCCTTCCTTTTGCACGGGGTGACTTCGAGCGGTAAGACGGAGATCTATATCAAACTGGTCAAGAACGTGCTTGAAAAGGGCCAAAGTGCGGTCATCTTGCTTCCGGAGATCAGCTTGACGCCAAAAATCACGGCGAGGTTCAAAAGCGTCTTCGGGTCCGAAGTCGCCGTGCTTCATAGCCGCCTTTCCGCCAATGAGCATTACGATCAATGGCGGAGGATCCTCAAAGGCGAGGCCCATGTCGTCATCGGGGCACGCAGTGCCATATTCGCACCGGTCGGTGACATTGGTCTGATCGTGGTCGATGAGGCCCACAGTGACACCTATGTCCAAAGGGATGCCCCGAGGTACAACGCGATCGATGTGGCGAAAGCGCGAGGGCGTTATCACGAAGCCCCCGTCGTATTCGGAAGCGCGACCCCTTCAATCGAAATGATGTATGAGGCGAGGATGGGGGACATGACTCTGCTTGAGCTGAGACAAAGGGCGCTCAAGGCCGCCATGCCCAGGATCCGCCTTGCGGACATGCGCAAGGAATTCTTGCAAGGCAACACAAGCATTTTCTCCGAAACCCTCATGTCCGCCTTGAAGAGCCGTCTGGAAAAAGGTGAACAGTCGCTGCTTCTGATCAACCGAAGAGGGCACTCGCGGTTCGTCCTCTGCCGTAGCTGCGGCAAGACGATCCGGTGTGAACATTGTGGCATCCCGCTCACCTATCACAAGAGTAGCCACAGTCTTATGTGCCACTACTGCAACCACAAGGAACCGATGCCAAAGAAATGCCCTTTTTGCGATAGCCGCCATATCCGCTACATGGGGCTCGGCAGCGAGCAGGCTGAAGAGGCCGTCTCCAAGGTGTTTCCCGAAGCGAACGTGTTCCGACTCGATGCGGACAGCACCACCAAAAAACATGCGCACGAGACCATCCTTCACACCTTCGAACATGAAGGGGATATTCTCGTGGGCACGCAGATGATCGCGAAGGGGCTAGATTTCGAGCGTGTCACGCTGGTAGGTGTCCTTTCCGCCGACATGGGATTCCATGTCCCGGACTTCTATGCCGAGAGCGAAACCTTCTCGCTTCTCACCCAGATCTCCGGACGCGCCGGAAGACGCGGGACAAAAGGTGAAGTGATCATCCAGGCCTATGATGTTGAGCATCCTGTCCTCGAGGATGTGCGCCACGGGGATTACGAGCGTTTTTACGAACGAGAAATCAGCTACCGCGAACAGGCCGGGCTCCCCCCTTTCAGGCAGCTGACCCAGGTCACAATCGGTCACGAGGTCCACAACCTTGCCTACAAACAGGCGCTCGAATGGATACGGACCTTGAAAATGCGTGTCAAGAACGCCAAAGTGCTCGGTCCGATCCGACCACTCATCGCAAGGACGAAGGACACGCATTTCACCCAGATCCTCATAAAGCATGAGAACCATCCATCCCTATACAAGGTGTTGAACACCCTGGTCGCATCCACCGACCTCAAAACCTATCAGATCAGCGTCGATCACCAACCACGCGCGCTCTGATGCAAGGAGGAACGATAACATGAACATTGTATTCATGGGGACCCCGGATTTCAGCGTACCAATCCTGAACGCCCTCGCTGATGCCTATCGCATATCCCTGGTCGTCACCCAGCCCGACAAACCCAAGGGCCGTAAAAGGAAACTTGCAAAACCACCGGTGAAAGAGGCGGCAGAGGCTCTTGATCTGCCTGTCTTCCAACCGCGAAGGCTGAAAGATTCGGTGGAGGAAGTCCTTGCCTGTGATCCTGACTTGATCGTGACCGCCGCCTATGGTCAGATCCTTCCGGGGAAGCTTCTGGACCATCCGCCACATGGTGCTGTCAATGTCCATGCGAGCCTCTTGCCGAAACTGCGTGGAGGCGCCCCCATCCAGCGTGCAATCGAGCGCGCTCATGATGAGACCGGCATCACGATCATGAAAATGGGACGGGGCATGGATACCGGTCCGATCATCGCGCAAAGGGCCGTGCCCATCGCACAGGATGAGACCGGCGGCAGCCTTTTCAAAAAACTCAGCCTCCTCGGTCGCGACCTTCTTTTGGAGACGCTCGGGGATTACCTTGATGGTGAAATCCAAGCCAAGGACCAAAACGATGAGGAAGCGACGTATGCCTATGCCATCAAACCCGGGGAGGAGGCGCTTGACCTGACGCGACCGGCGGACGCGCTCGAACGCAAGATCAGAGCGTTTCATCCGGAACCGAACACCTATCTTCCAATCGCGGACAGGCGCCTGAAAGTCATCCGTGCACAAGCGGACATGTCGGCTTGTGCAGATCAGCCCGGCACAGTGATGGGCATGTCTGAAAAGGGGCCTGTCATCGCCTGCGGGAAAGGCTCGTTGACCCTTCTTGAAGTCCAGCCGCCATCCAAGAAGCCGATGGATGCGGTTTCCTTCATGAATGGAGCGGGCAGGCAATGGCTGACAAAGGGCGCCAATCTGTTGAAATGACGTTTCAGTTTTTGTTTTCATTTTAAGCTGTTTAGTGCTATAATACTGTATTAAGAAAACCATTACATCCAAAGGAGATTTAAATGAAAAACCGTACTTTGTTCAGCAGGAACGAAATGCTCAAGATGAATGTTGATACCCTCAATGAACGCGGGGTGAAAGTAGAGGAAATCGCGGAGGTCGCCTATCAGCAACAGGCGAAGTGGACCGACGCCATCTCGAGGAATGACTGCATCGAAAGTGTAGAGAAAATCCTCTCATTAAGAGACACTTTCCATATTCTGCAACTCGGAGCCGAAATCGACCGCCTCACCGAGACAGGAGAGATCAAAGGCCCCATCCATGAGATCCTGAATTCGGACCTCGGCCTCTTCGGCATCGACGAGCTTTTCGGTCTCGAACTCGCAGGCCTCTTCGGCACCATCGGCAAAACCAACTTCGGCGATATCGATGTCAACAAGCCCGAAGTGATTGAAAGACTCAACAGCGCGGGCAAAGAGTTGAAAAAGGAATGCCATACTTTCATGGACGACATCGTCGGTGCAATCGCCGCAGCCGCCTCGACCCGCGTCGCCCAGATCATGAACGAGAACGAGGCCCGCAAGGATCCTCGTTACAAGGAAATCAAACTCGATTTCGACTTATAACAAGCAGGTGGACCTTGCCTTCAAGGTGTGATGACCATGGCGGACAAACAGAAAAAAAGCCTGGACGATTTCTTCAAGAAAGCCGACCAGGACCCCGATGAACTCAAACAGTATGTCGATGAGATGGGCAAGGGAGACGATCCCAACAAGACCACACGCCTTGACAAGATCGCCATGTTTTTTAAACGTACCATGGACCGCATCAAAATCAGCAGGAAAAGCTCAAACCAGAACAAGAGCGGACGCTTGAGACGCCGTGTCCGCATTCTTTACAAACAGCTGATCAAGAGGGCGTCCAAACGTTTCAACTTCGAAAGCGGCGTCGACATCCTTGATGAGACCAGTGTCCTATACAGGCGCAACCGTGTCATCAAGAACATCCTGCTTGTGACGAACGCCGTGTTCCTCGTCTTCACCTTGATCGGCAACCGGAACCCGAACTACATCGTCATCTTCGGATTCGGAATCATCATGTTCGCGACGAACACCACCCTGAAACGGATCATCAAGGAACGCCCGCGAACACTCATGAAACAGAAGATGGCCATGTATATCGCGAGTGTCTATATCCTGCTCGCCTCCTTCGGTGTCTACATCAAACTCCGTGTGGGCGTCGAGAGTGCTGAGATCGCCGGGTTCTCCATCACCCAGGCCGGCTATGTCCTGATCTATTTCGCCCTCGTCGTCATCGCGCTTTATCAGGATGCGACACTGCTGCGGATCCTCTTCAAGTGGGTGCTCGTGCTCATGACAGTCATCCATGTGACCATCATGTATCCTCTCTATGAACACGCAACCTCCATCGAGGCGCTCTATGAGCACCTGTTTGTCTACAACCCGCAGATCGCCATCGACATCCTTCTAAGGACACTTGTGCTCATCATCTTCAACATCGCCCTCTATTCATCGGTCGCCATCGGCGAGATGATGAATAACAAACGTAAAGAGGAGCTTATCAAGCGACGCGACATGGAATCCGATTTCAAAGCCGTTGTCGGCGATGTTTTCGATGTCATCAGTGTCTTCAACGCGAACAGTGAAAGCGAGGACAAGGCTTCCGCACACCGTGTCGCGGAAATGGCGAGCCGTCTTGGCAATGTGCTCGGGCTCTCCCCGAGCGTGTGCAGCGAGATCTATGACTATTCCAAGATCCATGTCGACAAAGTGAAGGACCTCTCCATCATCGAGTACGAGGACAAGGAGGTCCTGAACGAAAAAGACTATCAAGTCATCCGCGAGAAGACCATCCTCGGAAGTGTCATCATCAAACGCCTCCAGCTCAAGCAAAAAAGCGAGGACATAGTCCGCGCGCATTTCGAGAAGAACGCTGACAAGGCGTTCATTGAACGCATGAAAAGGGTTCAGCGCTCCCAGGAAGGGCAGATCATCCTGCTTGCGGACCTCTATGAGATTCTCAGGAATTCCCGCAATTACAAGACCGCCCTCACCCACAAACGCGCGATCGAACTTCTGGAGATGGAGTTCAAGCACTATTTCGAGCCCTACATCCTTGACAGGTTCATGAAATACAGCGATGAGTTCGACAATTACTATCAGCGCTTCAGGAAGCGCCAACCGCAAGGAGGCACGGCATGATCACGAACATCTGGCTTGATTTTGTACTCATCCTTCTGTTCATCATCCTGCTTGCGCTCGCCGTGTTTCTGATCCGACGCAAGCTTTTCAAGCTGTGGACGAAGGCCTCGAGGCTCGAGGTCAGTTTCCACAACTCCATGAAGGACTGCCTACGTCTTTTCCTGCGTTATGAAAAGACGATCAGACCTTTCGACCCCGGCGGCCACCTTGAGCGTCTGAAAATGTATGAGGCCATATCGCTTAGAACCTTGCCGCTCGAAGAGAGGCAGAGGATCCATCGTGCCATCGAGACGCTTTTCGTCTCCCTCGATGAAACCGAGCTCACGGGCTACCCCACCCTCAAAAACATGTTCGACAGCCTTCAGTCCAAGAGGCTTCGCTACAATTCCTGCGTCCTTTACTACAACCATCTTGTAAGGGTGTTCCCCATTCGTTACTTTGCGAACCGTTTCGGTTTCAGAACCAAGGAATACTTCGGATGAACAAAGTGCTTTCCAAGCACTTTTTTCTTTTGCATGACCAGGTAATTCGTATACGAATATTAAGGTCATGAAATTGCATTCAAGCTGTTGATTTCTTTAAGGAGTAGAGTATAATAAAAATGTGGAAAGCGTTTACAAGATTCAATTGTCTGTGAGGGTCCGAATATGGACGAAAAATGCATTTCTAAAAGGCAATGTTCTTTCATGAGACTGGGTCCTATCCTGAATGGGGCAGGCGCTTTTCAACATCTGAAACCATCGAGAAACAAGGATGATTTTTCATAGTAAAAATTGTCCTTTTTATTGTGCTTCAATCAGACCGGAGGGATTGCGAATGCATACAGTTGTCATAGGGGTCATCGGAGCGGATGTGCATGCGGTTGGGAACAAGATCATCGAGCACGTGCTCACTGAAGCGGGGTTCAATGTCGTGAACATCGGTGTGCTCTCGAACCAGGAGGATTTCATCAACGCCGCGATCGAGACCGATGCGGACGCACTGCTTGTATCCTCTTTGTACGGACACGGTGAAATGGACTGCAAGTACATGCGGGAGAACTGCGAAGAGGCAGGGCTCGATCATATCCTTCTCTATGTCGGAGGGAACATTGTCGTGGGCAAACAGGATTTCAAAGCGGTGGAGGAACGATTCAAGAAAATGGGGTTCGACCGGGTCTATCCGCCCGGGTCCGATATTGAGAAAGCTGTAGAGGACCTCAAGAAGGATCTGAAAACATGATGGGGACGCATCTCCTTGTGGATTTCGGTTCGACGTATACAAAGATCACCGCCGTCGATCTTGAAAAGGAAACCCTTATCGGGACCGCAAGAGCCATGACGACTGTCAGGACCGATGTGCTTGAGGGTTTCAACCATGCGATGGAAAAACTCGAGAAGGCCCACCCCGACATGCCCGAAATCGTGCAGATATCGGCCTGTTCCTCCGCGGCCGGTGGCCTCAAGATGGCTGCGATCGGCCTGGTCGAGGAGTTGACTGCGGAAGCCGCGAAACGCGCTTGTTTGGGTGCGGGGGCGCTTGTGAATCATGTCTTTAGCCATCACCTGTCAAAAAAAGAGATCAGGACCTTGAAAACCGCGGACATCGACATCATATTGCTTGCGGGCGGTACGGACGGAGGGAACTCCGAATGCATCATCCATAACGCCAAGAAACTCAAGGAGGCGAACATGGGGGTTCCCATCATCGTCGCCGGCAACAAGGACGCCGCGGACACGATCGATGAGATGTTCAAGGATTCCGGAGTCGAATACTACATTGTCGACAATGTCATGCCGAAACTGAAGAAACTGGATGTCCGGGAGGCCAAGAAGATCATACGTAAGATCTTCATCGACAAGATCATCGAGGGAAAGGGCATCAAGAAAGCCGAACAGAAGACAGGGGAGATCATCATGCCGACCCCCGAGGCCGTGCTTCAAGGCGCGGAGCTTCTGGCCAAGGGACATGAGGAGGTCGAAGGCCTGGGAGAGCTGATGGTCATTGACATCGGTGGAGCGACGACCGATGTGCACACCATCGGCGAAGGCACGCCCAAGCGCACAGAAGTGATTTTGAAAGGCCTCCAGGAACCCTTTGCGAAGCGGACCGTGGAGGGAGATCTCGGCATGCGCTACAGCGCGAACGCCCTGGTGAGCCTTGTCTCACCTTATGAGTTCAAACAATATTACGATACAAAGAAGAACGGTTTTGAAGACTCGTTCAAGGACCGGGCACAAAAGCTCCATGACCATGTCGACTACCTTCCCGGCAATGATGAGGAGGAAGCGTTCGACGAGGCGCTCGCCCGCATATGCACGGATTATTCCGTGAGCCGTCATGTCGGCACGGTCGAGGTGGTCTACACCCCGCTTGGCAACATGTATTATCAGACCGGCAAGGACCTCACGACTGTGCAGTATGTCATCGGGACGGGCGGTGTGCTCATCCATCATCCGGAAGCGAAGGAGATTCTGCGTGAAGTCGAACAGAAATCCAACAGGAAACTTGAATTGAGACCGAAGAGTTCGACATACCTCATCGACGAATCCTACATCCTCTCAGCGATGGGGCTGCTCGCTCAGAAAAATCCCCGTCTCGCGCTCAAACTTTTGAAAAGACACTTGAAATAGGAGTTGCAGCCATGATTAAAAACAAAAGACTCGAATGGGACGCGTTCTTGGAGATCAGAAAAGAGATCCTGAGCCAATGGCCGACCGGTTCGGATGACGCGCTTGATCTAAAGGAAGCCATCAAGACCCTCAAGGCCGTCCCGGATCACAAGCACTTCGCCAAGACTTTGCGACAAGCGAAAGAAGAGGGACTGACCCTCGTGCAACCCCGTGCGGGCGTGGCGCTCATCGATGAACACATCGCCCTTCTCGACACTCTGCACAAGAAGGGGGGCGCGGATTTTCTCCCCTCGACCATCGATTCCTACACCCGACAGAACCGCTATGCGAACGCGGAAGACGCCATCAAGCAGTCGCAAAAGGAGAAAAGGTCGATGTTGAACGGCTTTCCCGCCGTCAACCACGGCGTCGCCGGGTGCAAGAAAGTCGCACAGAGTCTCGACGCTCCGCTCCAGGCGCGCCACGGCACGCCTGATGCCCGCCTCCTCAGTGAAATCATCCATGCGGCGGGGTGGACCTCGAACGAAGGCGGCGGCATCTCCTATAATATCCCATACGCCAAGAACATCGCGCTTGAGGATACAATCCGGTACTGGCAATATGTCGATCGCCTCGTGGGATTCTACGCCGAGATGGGCATCGAGATCAACCGTGAACCCTTCGGTCCTTTGACAGGTACCCTCGTGCCCCCCTCCATATCGCACACCATCGCGATCATCGAGGCGCTGCTCGCAGCCGAGCAGGGCGTCAAGAACATCACTGTGGGGTATGGACAGGGAGGGAATGTCGTGCAGGACGTCGCGGCGATACAGACGCTTCAGAAATTGACGGAGTACTATCTCAAGCTCTTCGGGTATGACGACGTCTTCGTCACGACCGTCTTCCATCAATGGATGGGCGGTTTTCCGGAGGACGAAGCCGAATCGATGGGCATCATCTCCATGGCCTCGACCGTCGCGACGCTCGGCGGAGCGACAAAAATGATCACGAAGTCCGCCCATGAGTCGCAAGGCATCCCAACCGCCGAAGCCAACGCGGAGGGGCTTCGTGCTTCGAAAATCGTCACCAGGCTGCTTCGCGGTCAGTCCTACGGTTCCTCCAAGGCTTTGAAAGCGGAGAAGGACCTGATCAAACGTGAAGTCAACGAACTGCTTTATGCGACCCTGAACATCGGCAAGGGGGATTTCGCCCAAGGTGTGATCAAGGCTTTCAAAGCCGGCATCCTCGACGTGCCTTTCGCCCCGAGCGAGATGAATGCGGGCAAAGTGTTGCCAGCACGGGATAAAAAGGGGAACATCCGTATTCTGGAGTTCGGCGACCTGGGCTTTTCCGATGAGACCAAGTCATTCCACAAGCAAGCCCTCAAAGCCCGTGCGCAGGCCGAAGGCCGCGACGTCTCGTTCAAGATGACGATCGACGACATATACGCCGTCTCCAAAGGGGAACTCGTCGGGGTTTCAAAGACAGCGAAGGAGATGAGCGAATGAAAATCAAGGAAGTCATCACCGCACCCGGATTGACCGGTTTCTATTTCGATGACCAGGCGGCCATCAAGGGCGGGGCGGACATGGACCGCTTCACTTACGTCGGGGAGACGAAGACAAAGAAATTCAAGGCGATCCGTCAATCAGGAGAGGCGCTTTCGATCATGCTTGTGCTCGAGGACGGTCAGATCGCCTATGGCGATGCGGCCGCCGTACAGTATTCCGGCGCCGGCGGGCGGGATGACCTGTTCTATGCGGACGAGGCCAAAGCCTTCTTCGAAGCGCATCTGAGACCCGCGCTCATGGGACTTTCCGTCGAGACGTTCAAGGAGAACGCTGACTATTTCGATGCCTATGAGGTGGACGGTGATGTCATCCATACCGCCCTTCGCTACGGCATCACCCAGGCCCTGCTTGATGCGGCTGCGAAAGCGAACCGTCTGACGATGAGCGAGATTGTAAGACGTGAATACGGCATCGAAGCCCCTTATGAGAAAATCCCCGTCTTCGCTCAAAGCGGAGACGACCGCTACGACCACGCGGACAAGATGATCATGAAGGAGGCGGACGTGCTTCCGCATGCCCTCATCAACAACATCAACACGAAACTCGGCCAGAAAGGCGAGCTCCTGCTTGATTATATCGGCTGGCTCAGTGACAGGATCCTTAGCAAAAGACCGTCCGACACCTACCATCCGATCCTCCATATCGATGTCTATGGGACCATCGGCATCCTCTTCAATCAGGACACGGACAAGATATTCGAGTACATGAAGAAACTAGAAAATAAAGCGCGACCGTTCCTTCTTCGCATAGAGGGCCCGATTGACACCGGCGACAAGGAAGGCACCATTCTCGCGCTTCACGCCCTCAAACGCAAAATCGACCGGGAATCGCTCAAGCTGGAGATTGTCGCCGATGAATGGTGCAACACGCTTCAGGACGTCAAGGATTTCGCCGACCGTGACGCCGCGCACATGCTCCAGGTGAAGACCCCTGACCTCGGTGGTGTCAACAACACCATCGAAGCTTTGAGGTACTGCCGTGAGAAAGGCGTCGGAGCCTACAGTGGCGGCTCTTGCAACGAAACGAACATCAGCGCCGAAGTCACCACATCAATCGCCATCGCGTGTGAGGCCAAGCAGTGTCTCGCCAAACCAGGAATGGGGACCGATGAGGGGCTGATGATCGTCAAGAACCACATGGCGAGGACACTCGCACTGATAGAAAGCAGGTGATCGCATGAAAAAGAACATCATCACAGGCTCGCTTGAAAGCAGTGACTGCATGGTGACACTTTTCGAGTCGGACCCCCCAATGATTGAGATTGACACCATCGTCCATGACGCTTTTCACGACCATATCATGAACCTTGTCAAGGACGTCCTGAAAGCCCGGGACATGGAGCATATGAGTGTGAGGATCCAGGACAAGGGTGCGCTTGACTATGCCATCAAGGCCCGTCTTGATGCCGCGATTCAACGCTACAGGGAGGGGTTGGATGGCTAGAAGCTATCTCTTCATCCCCGGCAACGAACCGCGCATGCTTCAAAACGCGGAGATCTTTGAAGCGGACGCCATCATCCTCGACCTTGAAGATGCGATCCACATTGACGAGAAGGACGAGGCCCGGACACTCACAGCCGCCTTCCTGAGAGAACACCCCAGGGAGAAAACCCCCATGTATGTGCGGATCAACAGCGAGAAATCCCTGATGCGCAAGGACCTTGACGCGCTTGAAGGCCTTTCATTTGAAGGCTTTGTCCTCCCGAAAGCATCCATGAGGATGCTCGCCCGTTTTGAAAACGAGGCGACCGAAGCCAAGGTAAGCATGTCGTCGCTTGCTTTGATCGAGACGCCCGAAGGGTTCTGCGAACTTCCCTATATCGCCTCCCATGACGCCGTCAAGGGGATGATTTTGGGTGCCGTCGACCTTGTCGGTGCGCTCAATGCGACACGGACAGTCGACGGGGATGAGATCGCTTATGCCCGCGGCATGCTCAAGATGACCGCTGCGGCCCACCATATTGTCGCCATCGATACCCCTTGGGCGACCCTGAAAGAAGATGAACTCACCAAGGACATCGAAAAGGGACGGATCATGGGGTTTGATGGAAAATGTGCCATACACCCGAATCAGGTCCCGCTTATCAACGAGGCTTTCGCACCATCCCTTGAATCCATCAAGGAGGCCCGGCGCATCGTCAAGATGCATGAACAGACCAGAAGCATGCGTTTCTCGCTGGATGGACGCATGATCGACAAACCGGTCGTAAAGGCCGCGAAAGCGACCCTTGAAAAGGCTGAGAAATACAGGATGGGAGGCATGAAAGATGAAAATTCATGATTCCCTCGACACGCTTTTAGACCAGCTCACCTTGTTCTCGGGGATGGGCATTTCCTTTCATCATCATCTCCGGGACGGCGACCGTGTGATCAACCGGGTGCTTCCACTCTTGAGGGAGCGCGATGTGAAGGACGTGCATCTTTACACCTCCTCGATCTTCCCGTCTTACGAGGAGATCAAAACATCGCTCAGAAATGGACACATCAAACACATCACGACGAACTACATGAACGGACCTGTTGCCGAACACATAAGCGAACACGGCCTGCCTGGAAAGCTTGTCATGCAGACGCACGGAGGGCGCGCGAGAGCGGTGACAAGCGGTGAGAACGCCATTGATGTCGCCTTCATCGCCGCGCCCGCGGTCGGAAGGGACGGTGCGATCAGCGGAACGGAAGGGAAAAACGCCTTCGGAAGCATCGGCTACGCCGTACCCGACGCCGAAAGCGCGAAAGTGACCGTCGCGGTGACAGATACCTTGCTCGATGCTGTGAAAGCCCCCCAGATAAAAAGTGGACTTGTCGATCATGTGCTCGTTGTCGACTCGATCGGCGACATCTCACGCATGGCCTCGGGCACGCTGCGAGTGAGCAGGGATCCCCTCGGACTCAAAATCGCCCGCGACACCATAAGGTTTCTTGAAGCCGCAGGCAAGATCAAGGAAGGTGTTTCATATCAAAGTGGTGCCGGCGGGGTGAGCCTGTCGATCACAGAACTTTTCAACCAGCGTTTGAAAAGACGGGGGCTAAAGGCGTCATTCTATAGCGGAGGCATCACAGGCAAGCATGTCGAGGCGCTTGAGGACGGGCTTGTCAAAACACTTTATGATGTGCAGTGTTTTGATAGGAAAGCCGTGAGGAGCCTTGCGGACAATGAGGCGCATCAGTTCATGAGCGCGAACCGCTATGCGGACCCCACCCGGGCGGACCGTATCACGAAATCGCTCGACATCGTCATCCTCGGGGCGAGCGAGATCGACCTCGATTTCAACGTGAATGTGACCACCGACTCCTACAACCGTCTCATCGGGGGCAGCGGGGGGCATCAGGACACCGCCGAGGACAGCGCCCTCACCATCATCGTAAGTCCTCTCATCAAAGCCAGGACGGTCCTCATCAAGAACCGTGTCAACACCATCACCACCCCAGGGCGCCATATCGATGTGCTTATCACCGAAAGGGGCATCGCGATCAACCCTCTCCGTAAGGACCTTTTTGAGGCGCTTGAAGGAAGCCCTGTGCCTGTCATGACTATTGAAGAATTACAGGAAAAAGCGTATAATATAACTGGAATTCCGGCTGTCAAGACCCACAAGGGACAACCAATCGGCCTGGTCGAGAGCCGTCACGGCGACACGCTCGATACGATCCATAAAAAAGGGTGATTCCATGGAACTCAAAGACATTGTCCTCGATGAGGAAAAATCAGAGGTGCGTCAGTTTCTCAAAAGGTTCCAACTCGTCTATGAAGACGACATTGACATCACGCTTGCGCTGCGCGAGGAAGGCAGAATCGTCGCGACCGCTTCGGCCGCCAAGAACATCGTCAAGGATGTCGCGATTGACGAAGCCTTTCAAGGCGAGGCGCTCGCGAACAAGCTCTTGAGTGCATTGATCAAACGTCTCAATCAAAGAGGGCACCATCATCTGTTCCTCTATGCCCGACCGGAGCATGTCGAATTTTTCGAACCACTCGGATTCAAAAGGATCGTCGAATCGATGAACCTGTCCTTCATGGAACTCGGAGGCGATATCGAACGCACTTTGAGGACTGTGAAGGAAGACCACGGACTCAGCAGCAAGCCCAAGGGATGTGTGGTGGTGAATGCGAATCCGCTCACCAACGGACACCTCCACCTCATCAATGAAGCGAAGAGGAACCATGACGAGCTTTTGGTGTTCGTTGTGAGCGAGGACCGCTCGTTCTTCCCTTTCGATGCACGCATTCGGCTGGTTGAGGAGGCCTTGCAGGACAAGAAGGGCATCACCGTGCTTCCGACGAAGGACTATCTGGTGAGTTATGCGACCTTCCCGAAATACTTCCTCAAACACGAGAACTCCATCAAGGAGGAACACGCCCTTCTCGATGTGCTCGTGTTCAAGCAATATTACATGAAGGTTTTCAACATCGCCGACCGCTATGTCGGCGATGAGCCCTACAGCCCCATGACACGCACCTATAACCGCACCATGAAACGGTATCTGAACGGTGATTTGCACATACTCGAGCGCAAGACCATCGACAACACCCCCATCAGTGCCTCGACGGTGCGCAAGCTGCTCAAAAAGAATGACATCGAGGCCATCGAACCCTACGTTCCCGAGGCGACTGTGCGCTTCCTCAGAAGCGAACAGGGGAAAGAGATCATCGATTCGATCAAGGCTCATGTGTCCCGTCACTGAAGCCGACGTGCTGAGAGCCCGCGAAACGCGTGCCCGTCATGCGTCCTCGCTTTCGCGGGATATGGATGCGCCGGTCGTCCTTGTGAAAGCGAACATGCCTGGTAAAAAGAAGAATTCCCCTTACGCGCGGGTCATCATCAATGTGGCCACGCGCCTTCTTTTTGACCTTTGCGATGTGACTTTGGAAGCCCGCACACCCTCGTCTGATGGGGATTATCACATCATGGTCGTCAAGGGGGCTGCGAAGGGAATCAAACGTCTTTCGGTGTATCTTGAAAATACGCACAGGCTCGGAAGGCTTTTCGACATCGATGTCTATGCGGCGGGAGAGCCGCTTTCCCGGAAGGATTTGGGCTTGCAAAGAAGAAGATGCCTCATCTGTGAGGGGGATGTGGATGTGTGCCGCAGACTTGAACGTCATCCGATGAACACCCTCCATGCCTCAATCCAGGGCAAGGTCCACGGGTTCTTGCTCGACGCTTTGAGCGAAACCGCCGCGGACGCCCTCAGGCGCGAGCTCTACATGACCCCTTGTTTCTCGCTTGTCGGACCTTGTGGTTCGGGGCGTCACAGGGACATGAACATGTCACACTTCCTGGCTTCGATCGAGGCGCTCAAGCCCTATTTCCGTCTCTATCTCAGCCACGGCATGGACCTTCACCGAAACCTACCCCGCCTGCGCGAGTTAGGGAAGGCGGGAGAAAAAGCCATGCTGGATTCAACCGGGGGTGTCAACACCCACAAGGGCGCCCATTTCATTTTCGGTCTCGTCCTTCCCGTCTTCATGCACAGTGTGCTCTATGGCGACGATTTCGAAACGTTCAAGGACACGCTGTCGCAAACGGCCGGATATTTGCTTGCCGGTGATTTCAAGAGACTGAAGCAAGCGGGGGCCTCGACAAGAGGTGGGGAACTTTACCTTGAACACGGCGTCAAAGGTGTGCGAGGCGAGGCCCTGGGAGGCTTCAAAAGCGTCTTCGAATGGTACCCCGAACGCGACACGACCGACTTCGAGGCCCTGCTGCGCATCATGGCCAGACTCGAGGACACGACCCTTTACAAGGGTTCATTCGATCCGGACTCCATGAAAAAAGCCTTCAAAACCTGTGAACAGGAAGGCTTTGAAGGCAAGGATGAACTTTATGAAGACCATCGTCACCTTTCCCCCGGAGGGGCGGCTGACATGCTTGCGCTTGTCTATTTTTTGAGGGCTTCGGATCACCTTCTGTGATGGATGCCTTGGTAGGTGTCCTTTTTTCTCAGTAGCTTGTCGATCTCGTTCATCACGACGAATTTCTTGAGCGTCCACTTCGGTGCGATCAAGGTGTCTTTCGGGGCGTCTCCGCTCAGACGGTGTATGACCGTGTCGGGGTTCAAACGCTCAATCTGCTTGACGGTGATGTCCGCGTATTCGGCGAGGGTGAGAAGATGGAACGGCTTCTCCCGGTAAACCTTGGCGAGTGCGGTCTTTTCCATGATGTGAAGCATGTGGATCTTCACCCCGTCAATCCCGAGTCTGTTCAGATGCCCGATAGTCTCCAACATGTCGGATTCGCTCTCACCCGGCAATCCGTTGATGATGTGCACAACCACCTCGAGCCCCCTTTGTTTCAACATCCGCACCGCCTCGTCGAAACACTTCAGGTCATGTCCCCGGTTGATCCACTCAGCCGTCTTTTCATGGATGGTCTGAAGGCCGATCTCGACTTGGACGGGTTTGATGGCGTTCAACGTCTCAAGCAAATCGCCGACTGCCTCATCAAGGGCGTCGCACCTTGTCGCGACGGCGATGCCGACCACACTCTCATCGAGGGTCATGGCCTCTTCGAACATGGGCCTTAGGACCTCGATTGGCGCATAGGTGTTGGTGTTGGCCTGGAAATACGGCATGGTGAAGGCATCCGGCCATTTGTCATTCAACCTGGCTTTCACGGTCTCGAACTGTCGCTTGATCGCAACCGTCCTGCCGGCTGTGAAATCCCCACTGCCCGAAGGCGAGCAATAGATGCATCCAGCGGTGCCTTTCGTCCCATCCTTGTTCGGGCAGGTGAACCCCCCGTCAAGGGGGACCTTGAAGACTTTCCGGCCGAATTTACGCTTATATGTCTCGCTCAGGGTCCGGTAGCGCTTCTCCCTGTTCTTGAAATCCATTGAACCACCTCGCACGTATTTTATCATAATTTCATGCACAAAAACGCATTTGTGTTATAATACTTTTTAGGTGATATATTATGTTTCAGCGCGTGAAGGAATCCATCATCGCTCCAGAGCGACTCATCAAATACCGAAACGACCACCTTTACAAGGTGTTTTTGTATATGGTCTTCTTCGCGGTGCTGATGACGACAAGCGTCGTCATCACGCTTTTGACTTTCGATGGCGTCTCAGCCAGCGACCAGCGTGAGATCCGTCAGGACTACACCCCACCCGAAAGCGCCTGTGTGATCGAGGACGCCTCGCTCGCGTGCGATTCCGGTTCCCATACCGTCTATGCCGATGGCGGCATGCGTTTCACAGTCGATGGCAACGATACCCTTGATAGCAGCGATTACGGCGGGTTCACGTATCATTTCGTCCTTCATGGCGATTCGGCGTATGTGTTCGTGATGGGCATGATGGTTGAAAGCCGGCCGATCAGCGAACTCGATGAATCCATGCACAATTTGAACCTGGATCCTCCGGAAGGGGAAGAAGACGCCTTCTTTGATGCCGTCTTCACCGTTGTCGACGAAGAGATCAGCAACTCCAGGCACTTATGGGGGACCGCCCTCATCATCACCGAGATCCTCTCGGCCCTTTTGCTGTTCAACCTGTTCGTGCTCCTCAACGCGTTCTTGATCCAAAGACGGCTCAGGAAAGTCCCTTTCAAACAGATGTACAAGATGATGACCTACGCATCGACCTTGCTCTTTGTCGTCCTGATTTTCGACTCGATGTGGCAGTTGAACCTGTTCGTCTTCCTCGTGCTTCTTTTCATCGCGTTCCGCCAGACGAGCAAACTCTCATTCGAGATCCAGAGACGACTTTACAAGCAATAGCTTGCTAGCGTCACCCGCTTGTGTTACACTATAGGCACATAGAAAGACCGTGAACCGAAAGCAGTAGCTTTGCCGTCCGTTTAAAGAGACTTAGTGGTGCTGTGAACTAAGAACGGACGCTTGCGAACTCGTTCGGTGAGTCGCCAAAAGGCCGTCCTCCGCGTTAAGGATTCAAGCGCCACACGCC
This sequence comes from uncultured Candidatus Izemoplasmatales bacterium, assembly GCA_964501715.1. Taxonomy (GTDB): domain Bacteria; phylum Bacillota_I; class Bacilli_A; order Izemoplasmatales; family Izemoplasmataceae; genus M55B118. Next base: position 20,220 of record CAZCTR010000016.1, read on the forward strand.
TGTGTGGTAAAAAGGTGGTACCGCGGCCAAGCGTCGTCCTTGTGTAGACAAGGACTTTTTTTATTCATTTTAGGAGGTTAACCATGAAATACAATCCCAAAACCATCGAGAAGAAATGGCAATCGTACTGGTTCGAACACCGTGTGTTCGAAGCGAAGGATTTCAGTGAAAAACCGAAATACTATACACTCGTCGAGTTCCCCTACCCTTCCGGTACGGGCATGCACGTAGGCCATATCAGGGCCTATACGAGCCTTGAGATCGTGGCTAGAAAAAGGCGCATGGAAGGCTATAACGTGCTCTTCCCCATTGGCTTTGACGCCTTCGGTCTCCCCACGGAGAACTATGCGATGACAAAGCAGGTGCATCCACGCAAAGTCACCGATGACAACATCGACATCTTCACCGACCAGCTGAAGCGGGCGGGGTTCAGCTTCGATTTCTCCCGCGTTGTCGACACCACCGACCCGGCCTATTACAAATGGACGCAGTGGATATTTGTCCAGTTGTTCAAGAAAAATCTTGCCTACCGAAGCAAGACCCACGTCAACTACTGCCCTTCTTGCAAGGTCGTGCTCTCGAACGAGGAAAGCCAGGGTGGCGTTTGTGACCGATGCGGCGAGACCGTCGTCCAAAAAGAGAAGGATGTCTGGTTCCTCAAGATCACGGAGTATGCGGAAAGGCTTCTAGAAGGCCTCGAGCATTTGGACACCAACCCCAGGATCAAACGTGAACAACGCAACTGGATCGGAAAGTCCGTAGGCGCGGAAGTGCACTTCGAAGTGCCGGGCACCGAGGAGACACTGAATGTCTTCACCACCCGTCCCGACACGCTTTTCGGCGCGACGTTCATGGTCGTCGCCCCCGAGCACCCGCTCCTTGACCGGCATAAAGACAAGGTCGAAAACTGGAAAGCGATCGAATCATACCGTGAACAGGCCTCCCTCAAGACCGAGTTCGAACGCACCGAGCTGCAGAAGGACAAGACGGGCGTCAAAGTCGAAGGCCTTCATGCGACCAACCCTGTCAACGGTGAGGACATCCCCCTCTTCGTCGCGGATTACGTGATGATGGATTACGGCACCGGCGCCATCATGGCCGTCCCGGCCCATGATGAGAGGGACTATGCATTCGCACAGAAGCACGGGCTTTTCATCCGTGAGGTCATCGCCGGTGGCGATATTGAAAAAGAGGCGTTCACCGACGTATCGGAGGGCACACTTGTCAACAGCGGATTCCTTGATGGCTTGAACGTCCCTGATGCGATCAACACGATGATTGACCACTTGCAGACACAAGGCATCGGCAAGAAAGCCGTCAATTTCAAGATGAAGGACTGGGCGTTCAACCGCCAGCGCTATTGGGGCGAACCCATTCCCATCATCCACTGCGAGAAGTGCGGCATGGTCCCAGTCAAGGAAAGCGACCTCCCCGTCACCCTTCCGGACCTTGAGAAGTTCGAACCGGGTGATGACGGTGAGAGTCCGCTTGCACAAGTGGACGACTTCGTCCATACCACCTGTCCCGAATGCGGCGGTCCCGCCAGACGCGAGACCGACACCATGCCGCAATGGGCCGGAAGCAGCTGGTATTTCCTGCGCTATATCGACCCGCACAATGAAGAGGAGCTCGCCAATTACCACAAACTAAAATACTGGCTTCCAGTCGACTGGTACAACGGCGGCATGGAACATGTCACAAGGCACGTGATTTATTCGCGCTTCTGGCATCAGTTCCTCTATGACATCGGCATCGTGCCGACCCGTGAACCCTATAAGAAACGCACCAATCAAGGCCTCATACTCGGCCCTGATGGCAACAAGATGAGCAAATCCAAAGGCAATGTCGTCAATCCTATGGAGACCATCAACCGCTATGGCGCTGACACGCTCCGTGTCTATATCCTTTTCATCGGTGACTATGAACAGTCCACCCCATGGAGCGAGGAGGGCGTGCGCGGTGCACGCCGGTTCCTCGACAAGGTCTGGCGCCTATTTGAGAAAGTGGACGGGAACACCGAGGATGACGCCGCCCTCATCACCCAGCTTCACAAAACCATCAAGGGTGTAAGCGAGGACATCGAAGCCGTCAAGTACAACACTGCGATCGCCAAACTCATGACTTTCGTGAACACGGCCCTCAAACAACCCTCGTTGAATGCGGCAACCTACGAGACATTCCTGAGGCTTCTCAACCCGTTCGCACCACACATGGCCGAGGAATTGAACGAGATGCTCGGTGAAGAGGACCCGATGGTCTTCAAATCCTACCCTGAACACGACCCCGAAAAACTCGTCGAGGACACCCTCACCATCGTCCTTCAGGTGAACGGGAATGTCAGGGACAGGATGGAAGTCAGCAGAAACCTCTCCAAAGAGGAACTCGAAACCCTCGCCAAAGAGAATGAACGCGTCAAGAAATTCACTGAAGGCAAGACCATCCGCAAGGTGATTGTCGTGCCCGACAAACTCGTGAATGTCGTCGCGAACTGATAAAAGCCCTCAATCGAGGGCTTTTTATTTGTTCGAAGCAGACCATGAAAGCGGTTTTTAATTTTGCGTTTTAAACATTGAAACTCTGAATAAAAAATGTTATAATTTCATTGTAAAAACGCTTTCATCTTCGAGGCGTTCAAAAGGCTATCAAAAATCTCAAGGAGGATTTTTTTATGAAGAAGTTTGAGTACATGGAAAAACACGGGTATGAACAGCTGGTGTTTTTTTATGACAAGACCACGGGGCTCCGTGGCATCACCTGCATTCACGACACCACCCTCGGACCCGGTTTGGGCGGTACGAGACTCTGGAACTATGACAATGAGGAGGATGCGACACTCGATGCGCTCCGACTTGCGCGTGGCATGACCTACAAGGCAGCTGCCGCCGGACTCAACCTCGGAGGCGGGAAGACCGTCTTGATCGGGGATGCGGACAAGGTGAAAGGAGAAGGCTATTTCCGCGCCTTCGGACGCTATGTCCAGACGCTTCAGGGTCGCTATATCACCGCCGAGGATGTCAATACGTCGACCAAGGACATGGACTTTGTCAACATGGAGACCGATTACGTGGTGGGTCTTGAAGGGAAAAGCGGCAACCCCTCGCCCGTGACGGCGCTCGGCGCCTACCATGGCATTCGCGCTTCACTCATGAAAAAATACGGTGACGATTCGATCGAAGGCAAGACATTCGCGATCCAAGGTGCCGGACAGACCGGATATTACCTGATCGGCTACCTTCTCGAGGCCAAGGCGAAAAAGGTCTATTTCACCGAAATCAACGAGAAACATATCAAGAAGGTCAAAGACAAGTACCCCGAAGTCGAATTCGTCGAACCTGACGACATATATACATGCGATGTGGATGTCTTCGCACCGTGTGCGCTTGGCGGCATGCTCAATGACGAGACCATCCCGAAAATCAAGGCGAACATCGTCGCCGGCACCGCCAACAATGTGCTTGAAGAAGAGGACAAGCACGGCGAGTTGCTCAAAGAGATGGACATCCTTTATGCGCCGGACTTTGTCATCAATGCCGGCGGACTCATCAACGTCTCTCACGAGCTGTCCCCTTCAGGGTATGTGAAAGAGAAGGCGTTGCGTGAGGTCGAGCGGATCTATGACCGTCTCCTCGACATCTACAATATCGCCGAACGTGATGACAAGCATACCCAGCGTGCGGCGAAGATTTTCGCGAAGGAACGCATCGCGACCATCAACGACCTCACAGCGAATTACGTCAAACGCTAATGAACAGGAAACGCATCACCATCATCACCGGGCATTACGGGGCGGGGAAATCGGAGGTCGCCATTGAACTGGCGATCGCCGAACCGCCCTTTGACGTGCTTGTCGACTTGGATGTGGTGAACCCCTATTTCAGAAGCCGAAGCGCGGAGGATGTGCTCACCTCACACGGGGTCGAGCTGATCACTTCCCCTCTCGGTCGCGCTGCGGGGAGCGACCTTCCCTACATTCCACCGAGAGGAAGGGAACCCTTCGTCAACAAGGACTTGCGAGCTGTGTATGACCTTGCGGGCGATGTCTCGGGCGCGAAACTCATGATGCAGTACCGGGATGTCAGCACAAACGCCAAGGACCTGGATTTCCTCTTCGTGGTCAATGTCTTCCGTCCGGAGACGGACACCCCGGAAAAAATCGAACACGCGATCAGCATGGTCGAGGCGGCTTCCCAGATGAAGGTCACCGGGCTCATCAACAACTCGAACCTCATGCACGAGACAGAGGAATCCCATCTTCAAAAGGGTCAAGAGATTCTGAGGCGCGTCAGTGAGGCCTCGGATCTACCCATCGTTCTGACATGCCATGATGCGTCATGGACACCGAAGCACCCCTATGAAGGGGCACTACTTTCGCTCAAGCGTCATGTGAAGAGCGGATAGGAGGGAATTATGGCAGCGAAAGGAAGAATCATCATTGACGTCGATCATTGCAAGGGATGCGGCCTCTGCGTCCCGCATTGTCCCGTCAACATTCTCGAACTCGACACATCGACCACCAATGCGTTGGGATACACCCCGCTGAAAGTGAGCGACATGGAGCAATGCATCGCGTGCTCTTTTTGCGCGATGATGTGTCCCGACCGCGTCATCACGGTCGAACGCTACACAAAGTAAAGGAGGCCTCAAATGGCTAAAGTACTCATGAAAGGCAACGAAGCCATGGCGCTTGCCGCCATCAAGGGTGGATGCGACGCCTTCTTCGGCTACCCCATCACCCCTCAGAACGAGTTGCCCGAATACCTTTCCAAGCATATGAAGGAACATGGACGTGTCTTCGTCCAGGCCGAAAGCGAAGTCGCCGCGATCAACATGGTCTATGGCGCCGCGGGGAGCGGGGCTCGTGTGCTCACATCCTCATCATCGCCCGGCATCGCCCTCAAGCAGGAGGGCATCAGTTATCTAGCGGGCAGCGAGGTGCCTGCTGTCATCATCAACGTCATGCGTGGCGGACCCGGTCTCGGCGGCATACAGCCCGCACAGAGCGATTACATGCAGATCACGCGTGGCGGGGGAAATGGGGATTATCACGTGCTCGCCTTCGCCCCTGAGAACCTTCAGGAGACCGTCGACATCATCAAGGAGAGCTTCACCCTCGCCGACAAGTACAGAAATCCCGTCATGATCGCCGCAGACGGTTTGCTTGGGCAGATGATGGAACCTGTGGACATGGAAAAGGAAGGCAAGGACGAACCTCCAATCGAGAAGGATTGGGCCGCCTCCGGCGAGAGCGGCAAACGCGGAAGACGCAACAGGATCGTCTCGCTATTTTTGGATCCGAACGACTTAGAAGCGCACAATCTCAAGCTTCAGGACAAATACAACCGCATGAAGGAAGAGGATCAGCGCTACGAGATGATAAAGACCGCCGACGCAGAAATCGTGTTCGTCGCTTACGGCTCGATGGCGCGCATCGCACGAAGCGCGATTGAAAGCTTGAGAGAAGAAGGCGTCAAAGTCGGCATGATACGCCCCATCTCCATCTGGCCGTTCCCGGAGAAGGCCTTTGAGGAACTGCCTGAAAGCGTCCATACGCTTCTCACACTGGAGATGAGTCTCGGACAGATGCTCGAGGATGTCAAGATCGTCAATCAGGGACGGTTCAACATCGACTTCTTCGGCCGCACGGGCGGTGTCATCCCAGAACCCGGGGAGATCGTCGACAAAGTGCACACTCTCTTGAAAGAAGGTGGGAAATGATGGCCAATAAGACAGTTTATGAACCCGGCAAAGGCCTGACAGAACGTCCCTTCACCTATTGTCCGGGATGCACCCACGGCATCATCCACAAGCTGACCGGGGAGGTCCTTGAGGAAAAAGGGCTCATTGACGAGGCCATCGGCGTTGCAAGCGTCGGCTGCAGCGTCATGAGTTACGAGTTCTTCAACTGTGACATGCATCAGGCCGCCCACGGGCGGGCCCCCGCGGTCGCGACCGGAACGAAAAGGGTGAAGCCGAATAAGACGGTGTTCACTTATCAAGGTGACGGGGACCTCGCGTCCATCGGTCTTGCGGAGATCGTCCACGCGGCCCACCGTGGTGAGAACATCACCGTTGTCTTTGTCAATAACGCGATCTATGGCATGACCGGCGGTCAGATGGCGCCGACCACCCTGATCGGTCAGCAGACCACCACCTCCCCATTCGGCCGTGAGAAGGCGCTCGCGGGTGAACCGCTTCGCATCAGCGAAATGCTTGCGACCATTCCCGGCGCAACCTATCTGGAGCGTGTGAGCGTGCATGACCCTGCACATGTCAGAAAAGCGAAAAAAGCGCTCGAGAAGGCGTTTGACGTACAAACGAATAAACAGGGGTTCTCCTTGATCGAATTCATTTCCACCTGCCCGGTACAATGGGGCATGCAACCTTATGAAGCCACCGAATGGGCGGTTGAAAACATGATTCCCTACTTCCCTCTCGGCGTCTTCAAGGACGCCACCGGAGGTGATGGTGATGCCTAGCAATGAACGCGTGGTCATCGCCGGCTTCGGCGGCCAGGGCGTCATGCTCATGGGACAGATCCTCGCCCAGGCCGCGACCGATGAAGGGCTCAAGACGGTATGGATACCATCCTACGGCCCCGAATCGCGCGGAGGTACGGCAAACTGTTTCGTGACCATCAGCGACCAATCGATCAACGCCCCCATGGTAAGCGAGAGTGACACCTTGATCGCCATGAACATGCCTTCGCTCGAGAAATTCGAGAAGAAGATCAGAAAAGGCGGCCGCCTGCTGGTGAACGCCTCACTCATCAAGGACCACGAATACCGCAAAGACATCGAAGTGCACGAGGTTGCCGTCAATGACATCGCCCTGGAAATCGGGAATTTGAAAGTCGCCAACATGGTCATGCTCGGGGCCTACTTGCAGGCAAGCGGCATTTTTGAGCCTGAAGCGCTCGAGAAAGTCTTCAAGGACAAGTTCACCGGCAAAAAGGCTGAACTTCTCGACCTCAACATGCGTGCGCTTCGCCGTGGCATGAAAGAAATCGAGAAAGCTTAGGTGAGAGCATGAGAATTCTGACCATCAACCCTGGTTCCACAAGCACCAAGGTTGCGGTTTTCCAGGAGAGAAAACGCATTGCCAAGGCGACAATACGCCACAACGGCAACCATTTGCTGAAATATGACTCCCTCGTCGACCAACTGCCATTGAGACAAGAGCTGATTGTCGAGTTCCTTCACGAATACGAGATCGAACTGGACACAATCGACGGGTTCATCGGAAGAGGGGGACTCGTCCGACCTCTGGAAAGCGGACTGTACCGGGTGAACGAGACCATGGTGGAGACGCTTAGAAACAACACCTACGGACATCACGCCTCCAACCTTGGCGGCCTCATCGCCAAGGCGCTTGCCGAAAAGGTGGGGAAGGAGGCCTTCATCGCCGACCCTGTCGTGGTGGACGAGATGGCGGATGTCGCTAGGTTCTCAGGACTCAATGGCGTCGAAAGACGCAGCATCTTCCATGCCTTGAATCAAAAAGCTGTGGCCCGCGCCTACAGCGAGGATATCAAGGTGCCTTATGAAAAGCTCCATCTCATCGTCGCCCATCTGGGCGGGGGCATCAGCATCGGCTATCATAGGAATGGCCGCGTCGTCGATGTGAACAACGCCCTTGACGGGGATGGTCCGATGTCTCCTGAAAGGTCAGGCTCACTCCCTGTGAGTAGTGTCATCGATCTTGCGAAGGACAGTGACAGCGAAAGTTTGAAACGCAGGGTGAGCGCGTATGGAGGCATGTTTTCCTATCTGAACACGAAAGACGGCGAGGAAGTGAGCGACATGCTTGCCGAGGGGAATGTCGAAGCCTCCCGGGTCATTGACGCGATGGTCTATCAGATCGCGAAGGAGATCGGATCTTTGCACGGCATTGCGAAAGGTCAACTCGACGCGATCATCCTGACCGGCGGGCTCGCCTACAACCAGGATGTGATCCAGCCCTTGATCGAGATGATTGACCATCTTGGTGACATCAGCATCCATCCGGGCGAAAACGAGCTCGAAAGCCTAGCTTTCAACATGTACAAATACCTCAACGGAGAAATTGAGGCGAAAGAATATTGAAAGGCCTGAGAGGGCCT
>CAZCTR010000017.1:0-25609 GCA_964501715.1 uncultured Candidatus Izemoplasmatales bacterium
TGTTAAAAAAGCGATGAAGACATCGCTTTTTATTTCTTATTGGCATCCTCTTCAAGATTTTCAAGGAAGCAAAGCTCTGAATGCTTGCATTTTTCATTGTCGGCATCCTTGCAGACCCCTTCGACGACAATCTGGAGTTTCGAGATTTCAAAACCGTCGAAAATGGGATGGTTCCTGATGGTCTCGAACAACTCGGAATTGTTGATCTCGACGATGCGGTTGTTGACACGGCATGTCACATGGATGTGGGAATCCGCACTGTGAGAATCCTCATCGATGGTGAGATCGTAATGTTTCTTGCCGTTGATGAAGATCTGGGTCACAATCTTGTGTTCCTGAAGGAAGTCGATGTTATTATATACCGTGCCGAGGTTATGAAAGCCACGCTTCTTGAGTTCCTGATGAATCTCCTGAATGGTGAGGTGGCGTCCTTCGAGCACATCTATGATGGCTCTTCTTTGTTTTGTTATGCGGACATTCTTTTTTCTGAGTTCCGCAAAAATCTCTTCTTTTTTATCCATATGCATCACCTATAAAGTATATTAACATTTTTATAAATAAATGGGTAGCATTATACACAAAAAAACACGGAGCCAGCCGTGCTTTTTCTAATGACCGTATTTGTCCTTGAGCGCCTTGGCGATCTTCGGCGGGGCGAAGGTGGAGAGATCGCCGTTGAATTGCGCGATTTCCTTGATCGAGGTGCTGCTCAGGAATGAGTATTTGTTGTCAGTCATGAAGAAAATCGAGTCGATGCCCTTGTCGAGCACCCTGTTCGCATGGGTCATCTGGAATTCGTATTCGAAATCCGTGAGAGCCCTGAGTCCGCGGACAATGTGGGTCGCGCCGATTTTGGATGCGTGTTCGACAGTGAGGTCATGGGATGTCACAATCTCAACCCTGTCGAGACAGTCCGCGAGCGCGTGCTCGATGAGGGCAATCCGTTCGTCCTCCGTGAAGAGGGTTTTCTTACTGGGGTTGACGCTTACAAGGATGTAGAGCTTTCCGAATATCTTAAGTGCGCGTTTGACGATATCGATGTGTCCATAGGTGATCGGGTCGAAGGTGCCGGGATAAGCGCCGATTTTCATGTTATTCACTCCGTTTCAAAAGGGTGACGGCGGTCACGCCGTATGTACGAGTCTTGAGGGTCGTGAATGAAGTGGGTACCGCGATGGATTCCTCACTGCCATAAAGAAGCACGATGCGACCGCTTTTTGTGAGCAGTTTTTTCTCATCGATGGTGGCAAGGGCCTTCTCGATGAGCCCCTTGTAATAGGGCGGGTCGAGCATGATGAGGTCATACTCGGTTTCAAGACGCCGCAACTGACGTAACGCATCCGCCTTGTAGGCGGTGCACCTGTCCTTGATTTCGAGGTTCTTGAGATTCGTCTCGAGTACCCGGAAAGCGGTGCGGTCATGCTCGATGAAATCCGCTTGAGTGGCGCCTCGCGAGACAGCCTCTATACCGAGGGACCCGCCCCCGGCGAACGCGTCGAGGACGCGCGCACCGGAGCAGGGGCCTAGCATGTTGTAAAGGTTCTCCTTCACCATGTCGCGGGTGCTTCTGGTGTTCTGGTGCGGAACCTCCTTCAAGGTTCTGCGACGCAGGGTTCCTGATATGACACGCACGGCTCAGCCTCCGTAGGTAATGCGTCTCACGGCATCCTCGTCGAGGGTCTCGAGGAGGACCTTGAGAAGTTTCAGAAGGTTTTCATAATCCTTGGCGTGCACAATGGAGGTATGGCTGTGAAGATAGCGTACGGGCAAAGCCAAGGCGATGCTCGGGACGCCGCTTCGGCTCAGATGGATCTTGCCGCCGTCAGTGCCGCCGCGCTTGAGATGGGTGAGCTGATAGGGAATGTCGTTATCCTCGGCGGCCTTGATGACAAAATCACGCATGCCCTTGTGTCCGACCATGGAGCTGTCCGCGACCATGATGCCGACACCTTTCCCGAGTTCAGTCTCCTTGTCCCCACCGGGGAAATCATAGCAGATGGTCGTATCCACTGCGATGCCGATGTCGGGATTCACGTGATAGGTGCTTGTGGTCGCGCCCCGAAGGCCGACCTCCTCTTGCACGGTGCCGACGCCAAAGTAGATGTTCGGATGGTTTGTGTCCTTGAGGTTATCAAGTGTCTCTACCGCCGCGGCGCAACCGACACGGTTGTCCCAGGCCTTGCCGAGAAGGTAGTCCGGATTGGCCATCTCGATGCTTTCGATATAAGGGGTGATCATGTCACCGGTTCTGATGCCCAGATTCTTGGCTTCCTCCTTGTCCTTGACACCGATGTCAAGATACATGTCATCGATCTTGACTGGTTTCTTGCGTTCCTCTTCGGTGAGGATGTGGGGGGCTTTTGCGCCGATGACACCACGTACGCGTTTGCCTGAGGCAAGGGTGATCTCCATTTGCTGTGCGAGCATGACCTGACTCCACCAACCGCCTGCGGGGATGAACTTGACATATCCCTCGTCGGTGATCTTGGAGACCATGAACCCGACTTCGTCCATGTGACCCGCGACCATGATCTTCGGGCCGCCCTCCTTGCCGGTCTTTTTGGCGATGACGCTGCCAAGGTTGTCCGTCTCGATGGACTCCGCATGCGGTTCCATCGCTTCTTTCATATAATCCCTGACTTCTTTCTCCTGTCCGGGGATGCCTCTTAGCATGGACAGGTCCTTGAGAATCTTTTTCATGGTGATGACCTCCTGTGGAATGTTTTTTTCATTTAGGATTCTTTATTGGGCTTGGTTTCCTTTTTCGGTTCGGTCTTTTCCTTCGGTGTTTTTTCCTTGGCCTGTTTCAAGCCTTGAAGACCGGCGAGCAAAAGAACGAGTGCATAGATCGCGATGATGCCGAATACGGCATACTGAAGATATGCCTGAACCTCGGTTCCGGCGAACAGCATGAATGCGCCCAAAGTGAGGATCGCGATGTAGACAAGAAAGCTCGTGAACGGCCCCTTGATTCTGAGAAGCTGCAAAGTCAGCAGGTATGCGAACCCTCTCAAGTATAGCACAAGTCCGACCATGCGGGCCGCGTTCGCTTCATACACGGCGAGATAGATGGCGACAGCCAGTACGATGACGTATTCGGCGGCGAGGATGATGCTCGCGTTCTTGTCATCTGTCTTGTGATAATCCTTGAGAAACCTTAAAGTCGAGAGTGCAGCGATGAATAGGGCGATGACATAGACTACGAAGTCTTCGACAAGGTCGGTGAAGAACATCGCTACGACTGCGAGCACGATGAGCAGGATGCCCAGAATGAGGTTGAGTAGCGGGATACGGGTGATGTAGTTTTTCATTGTTGTTTAGCCTCCATGTTTTTTTGGGTTTCCTCTTCGATTTTGGCTTCCTGGTTCTGGATGATGCGTTCGAAGACATTCAGAAAATTCTTGAGTTCCCTGGATTTGATGTTTTCGGTGAGTGAGTCCTGGCAGGTCATCTCGATCTCGGAAACCTGCGTGCACAGGGCGTTGCTGCGTTCGGTGAGCTGAATATGCATCAACCGCCTGTCCTCAGGGTCCTTGGTACGTATGATGAGGGACCTGTTCTCGAGACGGCTGAGCACCCCGGACAAGGTCGCCTTGTCGGTATCCATGTAGACAAGGATCTCTTTGGCAGTCAGGGACGAATGCTTCTTGATGGTCTTGAGGACCTGGTACTGCGCATAAGTGAGATCGAAACGCTCCAGAATGCGATTCATGAGACGCTTATGCAAAAGCGCGCTCTTGTTGATGAGATGACAGACTTTGTCGTCCATGATCATTTCCTCCTATTTTATATAGGTAGTACACAAATCATTATACTCTGTTTCACGAATTTGTCAAAACAAAACCCCTTGTAATTCCGCAATATTTTACGGATGATATCACAAGGGGTTCATGCTTCATTCAGGCAACAGGGCGGTCACGGTCCTCATCGGAGTCGCTTGGCATGTCATACCCTTTGCTGGGACGCTCGGAGACGGTATCGGATTTCGAGGTCTCCATGGTCTTTCCTCGCCTGTAAAGGTTGTATCCGTTGAAGGAGTCATACCCGAGATAAGCTGTGCCGATCAGGGCGATGACCATGAGGAGGATGACAAGGTCCTCACTGTTGAACCCGCGATAAAGAATCAGTGTACCGATCGCAAGGGCCGCAATGTGGAAAAAATAGGTTACGTGGTCACCTTTCTCACCGCCATTTGAAAGCCCATAGAAATGGACCATGCCCCGGATGAAGAGCACACCCCCGAGTAAATAGCCGAACCATTGACCCAGGCCATCCTCGGTTGCTAGGGCGCCGAAAATGAAGATTGCGCCTACTAGGACGTTCAAAACAATCTCGACGATGTTGATCGTCTTGATCAGATCGCTTTTTTGAGTCCTTACAAAAGGAATGAGCCTGATGATCGCATAAATCAAAATGATGACACCGACAAACGCTTCGATGAGCACTGCGACTTCAACGAAGTAAAGAGTGAGTGCAAGCGCCAGAAGCAACGCGGCTCCCACCGCTTTGATAAACCATGCGTAATTATGGATCGTAGTGGACAGTTTGGCCATGACACATCTTCCTTCCTATTAGGGAATTTTCTAATTCCATTATAAATGCAAAGCTTTTCAATAACAAGTAAAACATACGCATAAAGGCATAATAAAAACCTACCGAATGGGAAACCGCTCGATTGCAGAACCGGAATTCTACCATGGGGGTGACCTCTTGTCTGACTTTCAGGATTCCCGCATTTCTACGGGCGTTCATACACCAGCCAGACCTCGGTCCCTTATATCAAGAGTTGGGGTCGCACCTGAGCGGTTTCCCATTCGCTAGGCTTTTACACTCTCATTATAGTCGATATGAAGGGGCAATGTCAATTTTAGAGCTCAAGAGTGATTGATATACAAACTGCTCCACCAAGGGAAAAGCGGATGGTTTGCATCCGCTTTGTTCAGGGGCGTATGTTTTTGAGTTCTCCGTCTTTCAATTCATAAATCAGGTCGAATCCTTTTTGCAGAAACTTCCGGTCGTGGGTGATGACGAACATCGCACCCTTGTATGAGGCGAGCATGGCATGGACCTCGGGGGCTGAAAGGGGGCTCAGGTTCCTTGTCGGTTCGTCAAGCAGGAGCACATCTTTCTCTTCAAGGATCATCTTGAGAAGATAAAGCTTGACCCGCTGACCGCCTGACAACTTCTCAGTGGGCGCATCCATCGCTTCGCGTTCGAAGGCAAGCGCGCCCATGATCTTGCGGGCCCGTGTCTCCTTTTCGCGCTCGCCTTTGACATCAAGGAATTCAAGAGCGCTCAGGCCTTCTTGCAGGTGCCGGTAGTCCTGGGGCATGTAGCCGACCCTGAGTGTCTTATCATGTGTCAGGACCTTGTGAACAGCTTCAAGAAGCGTGGTCTTCCCGATGCCGTTCTTTCCTGTGATGGCTATCTTCATGGGCCCTTTCACTTTCAGTCCTATATCCTTGAGCAGGGTTTTGCCTCCGGCTTCAATGGTGTTGAATACATGGTCAATGACCACCTTGTCCTTCGGCAGGGGGGAGAGGTTGTCAAAGAAGATTTCGATCGGGGTCTCCCTTTCAGGGATTTCCGTGAATGATTCCTTCTCCCGTTTGAACCGGTGTTCCATGCTCTTCATGTGTTTGACTTTCTTTTTGAGAAGGCGGGCCTTGGACGGGTTTCGGACAGCCTGGTCCTGTTCATGGGCCACTTTCTGAAAGATCTTGCGAAAGCGGTCCATCTTCTTGTCGTGATTCCTGCGTTCTTTCCTGGCGACCATCTCCTGATGGTCCAGGGCGTTTCTCAGACTGCTCACATACTCCGTGTACCCGCATTTTTCAACACGTGTGACGGCGTCGGTCCTTTTCATTGTGCGCTGAAGGTGAACGATGCCTGTGGCGGTGTTTTCAAGCAACGTCTCGTCATGGGAAATGTAGAGGACCGCTTTGTCGGTCTTGTTGATGAATGCCTCCATGAAGCGGATGGTGTCGAAATCAAGGTCGTTGGTGGGTTCGTCGAGCAGGATGATGTCGGCATCCATCATCATGAGTTTCGCAATACCGAGTTTGATGACCTCACCGCCTGAGAGGGACCCCATCAGGCGTGAGGTCTCGATGAGTCCTGGATCGATATGGAATTTTTCAAGAATCCTTGGAAGCCTTCCGAGCCATTCATAGCGTTCGTAGAGGATTGGTTCTTCCGGTGAGTCTTTCAGAAAGAATTGATGAATCGGGGTGTCTTTCCAACGGGTGTTCAAGTCCTGTTCGATCATCCCGAGTATCCCCTCAAAGTGGATCGAGCCTTCCGTTTCCGCGTACGCCTCGACGTCCGATGGATGCATGATGGCCTTTAGCAAAGTGGACTTCCCGGTCCCCTCATGGCCAATGATTGCAATCTTGTCACCTGGGTTCACTGTCAGTGAAAGATTCCGTATGAGGGCATGGCTTTCCTTATGATTGGTGATGGTGAGGTTGTTGAGTGTTAGCATGATCATTCTCCTCGCTGTCTGTTTTTTGGTTTGTCCGATTGGTTTTGCCGCGAGGCGAATGCGTCGCGGTCAGCCTTCTTTGTTCACTTCGATCCCTTCTTTCTCTTGTTTTGGCAATAAAAAAGCCACAGACAAAAGTCCGTGGCGGTCATTATTTGCTAAGAACGTCGATGAGTTCGTCCTTCTTGAGCTTGGAATAGCCGGTGATGCCTTTTTCCTTGCAAAGTTCCTTGAGCTCGTCGACTGTCTTTTCCTCAAGCGCGTCCTTGTCGGAAGAAGTCGCAGCCTCTTTTTTCGGGGCTTCTTTCTTCTCGGGTTTCGCGCTCGGTGTCAGTTCTCCTTTGAGACCTTTTTGCGCGGTCTCGCAGAGGGATGTGAATCCGGCCGTGTCGTTCACGGCGATATCCGCGAGCATCTTGCGGTTGATCTCGACGCCGGCATGCTTGAGGCCGTTGATCATCCTGGAATAGGACATGCCGTTCTGACGGGCGGCGGCGTTGATGCGCGAGATCCACAGTTTGCGGAAATCCCTTTTGCGTCGCTTGCGGTCGCGATACGCGAACTGATAGGAATGCATGACCGCCTGATTGGCGGTTTTGAATAATAGGTGCTTGCTGCCGAAGTGGCCTTTGGCCAGCTTCAATATCTTTTTGCGGCGATTGCGTGCGACTGTGCCGCCTTTGACTCTTGCCATGGTGTGTTCCTCCTTGAACGTGGGTTATTTGATGGGTGCGATTTGTTTTTTGATGCGCTTCATGTCGCTCTTGTCGATGAAATTGTCGTTACGATTGCGACGGATGGCGCTTTTTGATTTTGCGCTTTTAAGATGGTTACGGTTTGAATGTGGAACTTTGACTTTTCCGCTAGCGGTACGTTTCACACGCTTTTTGGTCGCGGAATGGGTTTTCATCTTAGGCATGGGTGGCCCTCCTTGGTTTATTTGTTCTTTTTGGGGACGACAGTCATGATCATCGTCCGTCCGTCCTGCTTGGGACGGCTTTCGTATTCAGCGATGTCGTTCATGCGCTTCGCGAATTCCTCCATGACCTTGCGGCCCTGGTCGGTGTGCGCCATCTCGCGGCCGCGGAAACGGATCGAGACTTTGAGCTTGTCGCCGTCGTCGATGAATTTGCGGCCCTTCTTGAGCTTGGTCTCGAAGTCATGCTCCTCGATCTTCGGTGAAAGTCTGAGTTCCTTGAGGTCCATGATGTTCTGCTTCTTCTTGGCCTCTTTGGCTTTCTTCTGCTGTTCATAGCGATACTTGTTGTAATCCATGAACTTTGCGACCGGGGGCTTCGCGGTCGGCGCGACGAGCACGAGGTCGAGCTCTCTTTCCTCAGCGAGATCCAAGGCTTCACCTTTGCTTTTCACACCGAGTTTTTCACCGTTTTCATCGATGATCATCATTTCGCGGGCGCGGATGTCGGCATTGACATTGCCATCGCCTTTTTGCTTTCGCGGGGTGCCGCGTTTGGGGTTGCGTCTTTTAATGAGTGTTCACCTCCTGGGTTTTTGGGGGAAACAAAAAAGTGTGAGCGCATAAAGCGCCCACACATAAATAACGAAATGGTTATTCGTAGCTTTGACCTAATGCCGGGGGCAATCAGGTGAGCGTGGGTACGCTTCTTTCCACCTATTCAATTAAGACTGTATCCATTGTAGCACATGTTCTCACTTTGTCAACTGTTTCAGCTGGTTTTCGGATCGTTTTTGTCCGCAACGCTCTTGTGGATGTCCTTCGTCTTGGGCTTGACCAGGTTGCGAGCGTAGTCATTCTTGTTGATCTGACGGTTTCTCGCAATCGCGAGCGCACCGGAGGGGACATCCTCGGTCACTGTCGACCCTGCGGCAATGAAGACGGAGTCGCCGATGCTGATCGGGGCGACGAGGTTGGTGTTGCAGCCGATGAAGACATCATCACCGATGTAGGTCTCGTGTTTCTCTTTCCCATCGTAGTTGACCGTGATGCTTCCACAGCCGAAATTCACATTCTCGCCGGTCGTGGAATCCCCGATGTAGGCGAGATGAGAGGCCTTGGTGTTGGCACCGGTCGTGGATTTCTTGACCTCCACGAAGTTTCCGATCTTGTTGTCGCGGCCGATATTGGCGTTGTTCCTGAGATGGGCGAACGGACCGATGGTGGTGTGCTCATGGACAACGCTGTCATAGACATAACTGTGCTTCACATTCACAGTTCTGTGGATGACACCGTTGTGAATCTCCGTGTTCGGGCCGATCTGCGAGCCTTCGGCGATGGTCGAGTCACCGGTGATGGTCGTGTTCGGATAGATGGTCACATTGCCTTCGATCCGGACATTATGCCCGACTGTGATGGTCTCGGGGTTGATCATCGAGACGCCATTGAGCATGTGGGCCTTGTTGATCTTGTCGCGCAGGATTCTCTCGGCGATGCTGATCGCATAAAGGTCATTGACCCCCATCACATACTGGCTGTCCCTTATGGTATAGGTGCCTACCTGGTAGTCCTGACGCATGATGTGGACGATGTCGGTAAGGTAGTATTCGTTCTTGTAGGCGCTTTTTTTGATCTTGTTGAGAACCTTGAAAAGGTATTGGTTGTCAATCGCGTAGATCCCGGTGTTGACTTCCTGGATGTTTCTTTGTTCTTCGGTGCATTCCTTGTCCTCGACGATGGATTCAATCTTTCCGTATTTGTCGCGTATGATGCGTCCGTATCCTGTGGGGTCCAAATAGTTCGTAGTCATGACGGTGAGGTCATTGCCCATCTTCTCATGTGTTGTAAGGATGTTGTCGATGAGCTGTTCATCGATCAGAGGCATATCCCCAAGAAGAATGAGGGTCGTGCCTTCAAGGTCGCCAAGCGCGTCCTTAGCCGCGAGTGCGGCGTGTCCGGTGCCTAGCTGCTTGTCCTGATAGGCGAACGATACGCGCCCCGCAAGCAGGTTCTCGATGACTTCACGCTTATGGCCCACCACGACGCAGGTCTCATCGATTTGCGAAGCTTCGACGCTTTCGACCAGGTACTCGATCATCGGTTTTTTCAATATCGGAAATGCGCATTTGGGCAATTTCGTCTTCATTCTCGTGCCTTTTCCGGCCGCGAGAATCATGGCGTAGTTATTCATGGTCTCCATCCCTTCCTTCATTGGTGATGACAGTTCTCAAAGAAGCGATCGCTTCTTTGACAGCATTTTCTTCCCTGTGTGAGACGGTGATGCGGACAACAGGCTCCGTGCCGCTTTTACGTATGAGGACAAGGGCATCCTTTCCGAGCGCCCGCTTCATGTCTTTCACGGCCTTCTTCACGGTTTTGCTTTCCACGACGGACTTGTCGATATCCCTGATGTTCTCAGTGATCTGAGGATAGATCTCGACATTCTCGCAAAGCGCGCTGATAGGCCTTCTTTCCTTATGGATGACCTCCATCGTCCTAGCCGCAGCAAGGACACCGTCACCGGTCTGAAGATGGTCGCGCATGATGATATGCCCGCTGTTCTCCCCACCGAGCATATAGTCATTCTTTTGCATCTCCAGGACGACGTTTCTGTCACCGACCTTGGTCCTGACGACTTTGATGCCGGCTTCATTGAAAGCCTTGACGATGCCGGGGTTGCTCATCTCCGTGAGCACGACGGTATCGTTCTTGAGCGTTCCCTCTTTCTTCATGTGGATCCCGATGACATAAAGCAGCATATCGCCGTCATAAAGCCGGCCTTTGTGGTCCACCGCAAGGACTCGGTCCCCATCACCATCAAAACTGAAGCCGATGTCGCATTGTTTCTCATTGACGGCTTTCTGTATCGCTTCTATGTGCATCGATCCGCAGGCCTCGTTGATATTCCTGCCATCCGGTTTGCCATACACCTGAAAAGCGTCATCGACAAGGGGGCCGATGACTTCAGGCGCACTCTCATAGGTCGCGCCATTGGCCGTGTCAAAGCACACGGTCAGGTTCTTCTTATCCTTTTTGAACGGTTCATAAAGCTCTTCGTAAAGGGATTTGATATCCAATGCATCATAAAATGCACCGAAACGTTCTGTCTTCGGCGCCTGCGGTTCATCGATGAACCGCTCGATGATGGCCTCGCTTTCCTCGGACATCTTGTATCCCTTGTCCATCACCTTGATGCCGTTGTCGGTGTAGGGGTTGTGCGAGGCGGTGATCATGACTCCCGGGATATTCTTCTTTCTCGAGTAGTGGGCGATCATGGGCGTGGGCGCGGTGCCTGCATAATAGACGTCCATTCCTGCACGCATGGCGCCGGCGGCCAATGATAGCGCCAGCATGTCGCTGCTTTCACGGGTGTCTTTTCCAATGACGACCGAATCGCTCTCCAGCGCTTTTCTGAGTCCCAGTCCCACATTGTAGGCGAGTGGTGAATCAAGCTGGTCCCCGGCGATTCCACGGATGCCGTCCGTTCCGAAATACTTCCCCATGGCATGTGTCTCCTTTCCCCTTCGTTCTAGTAATGTGTCATTGTTGTGTGAATTATTCTATCACATCATCGCGCAAGTATAAAGTCATTCCACGGTCACGCTCTTGGCGAGGTTCCTGGGCTTGTCGATGTCCAGGCCTCTGTGAAGCGCCGCATAATAAGCGATTAATTGCGTGGGAATAACGGTGAGGAGCGGTGCCAATAGCGGGTTCACATCATCGATGATGATGGCATCATCGTCCTTCGCGACGCCCTCGAGCGAGATGACGAACGTCTTCGCGCCGCGGCTTTCGACTTCGCTCAGGTTGCTACGGGTGTTCTCAGCGGTCTTGGGACTGGAAATGACGGCAATGACAGGCGTATCCTCCTCGATGAGGGCGATCGTACCGTGTTTGAGTTCTCCGGCCGGAAAACCTTCGGTCTGGATGTAGGAGATCTCCTTGAGTTTGAGAGCCGCCTCCATGCACACCTTGTAATCAAGGCCTCTGCCGATATAGAAGGCGTTGCGCTTGGTGAGAAGGGTTTTGACCTGGCTGTCGATGCTCTCCGTCTGACTCAGGAAATGCTCCATGGCGATTGCGACCTCAGAAAGTTCCCGCTTGAGGTCAAAGGACTGAGCACTCAACGCATAGGCAAGGATGGAGAGGACCGCGATTTGGGCGGTGTAGGCTTTCGTGGAAGCGACCGCTATCTCGGGTCCGGCATGAAGCGGCAGATAGGCGTCGGCTTCACGGGCGAGAGTCGCTGTGGGCACGTTGGTGAGGGTGAGCGTCGGGTGTCCCGCTTTTTTTATGTTGACAAGACAGGCCCTGAGATCCGCCGTCTCTCCGCTCTGACTTATCAGTATGAACTGCGGACGCTTGGTGAGTTTGGGCATGTCATAAGCGAACTCGCTCGCCACATGCACTTCGACCGGAATATCCGTAAGACGCTCTATGAGGGTCTTGCCCACAAGGCCCGCATGCATCGATGTGCCTGCGGCGAGGATATAGATCCGATCTTTTCCGGCTATGCTATCAATGAGGGCGTCATCCATGCGGATGTGGGTTTCGTTGAAATATTCACCGATGATCCGGCGCAAAACGGCGGGCTGTTCATGGATCTCTTTGAGCATGTAGTGCTCAAACTCCCCTTTGTCCGTGTCGAAATGGTCGAGCAGAAGCGGCGACAAGGCATAGGGTTGCACTTCGCCCGAAAGATTGTAAACCGTGAAATTCTTCCTGTCGATGCGCACCATGGTCTCATCATCCAAGGCGAGATAGTTGTCGGCCACATCGATGAGCGCCATCATATCAGAACCGATCACCATGCCATAATCCCCCTTGCCAAGCAACAAGGGACTCTTGTATTTGGCTCCCCACATCGTCCAGGGGTCCTCCCTGTCCATGACAAGAAGGGCGTAGGATCCCTTGAGAAGGGACAAGGTTTTCCTCAGTGCGCTTTCCACAGGCATTGAAGAGGCGAAGCGGTCGATGAGCTCAACAATCACTTCGCTGTCTGTCTGGCTTTTGAAATCGACATCTTTCAAGTAGTGCTTCCTCAGTTCGGCGTGGTTGTCCACCACCCCGTTGTGCACGATGATGAAGCGGTCGCTGGAGGAGACGTGCGGGTGGGCATTCTCTTCACTCACCCGGCCGTGTGTGGCCCATCTTGTATGGCCCATCGCGACAGGCACGTCCATGGCCGGCATGTCTTTTTCCAATGCCGCAATCCTTCCTTTTCTCTTGATGAAGCTGTTTTTGTTGCTGTCAGGATCTAAAAGGGTGATCCCTGCGGAATCATACCCCCTGTATTCCAGGCGTTTGAGTCCGTCCATAACAATCGTACGGGCGTTATCCTTACCGATGTAGCCCACTATCCCACACATAAATCCACCTTCCTCAGTAAAAAGTATAAAAAGTTTCAAGCCCATTAGTGGGCTGTGAAACCTTTTTTTATCAAGTCTTCAGAAGTATTATAGCATATACCGAGTATTCTTTACAATCCGTCTTTTTGTGTTGTAATGTCAAAAACGCTTGATGCTTGCGTGTACGGTGAGCAGGACAAGAAATAGACCATGCATGAGGAATACCGGCCATGAAGAGGTCATCATGACAAGCGTTCCGTCGCTACATGTAAGCATTGAAGGCAGGATGACAAGGGTGATGTATCGGATGTGGTTCAAGGCTTCCGGTCTAAGTACGTCGGATCGCAGCACATCCATCAAAAAGAATCCACCAAGCACATAGGTCAAAGAGTGCGGCGAATGCATGAACCCCATGATGAGAGCAAAGAACGTGAAACCATGCAAAGAGAACACCATGAACCAGGGAATGATTTTCAACGCCAAAAACGCTTGTGAATGATACGGCATGAGCTGAAAGAACAAAAACACCATCAGCCATGAGATTAGGGCGTGATGCAACACGAGGCACCCACCCAGACTCCATTTAACAAAAGCCACTCTGGACCTTCCATGCAAGGCCAGGGGGATGACATCGGTCGCTTGCCTCATGAAGAGCCTGCTTGAAAGCCATACCGCATACACCACCGACACGAGGGATAGCATGTGATTCGCACTTTGCATGAATACCCTCGCGCGCACTTCCCCCTCAAGCACGAGAACGGTTTCCCCCTCGAAAAGGCCTGCCACCATGAATAGTGTCAACACGGGAGCCACATGGATGAGCACATGCATCCATTTCCCGCGACCCGAGAACAATTTTTTCCATTCATAAGAGACAAGGCCCATCAAATGTGCACCACCTCGGGGTCGAGCGTTTTGAAAGCTTCCGGTTCATGGGTTGCAATCACAAACCCCGACCGGCCTTGCATGATCCATTCGACCAACCGGTGACGGTAGGTGTCATCAAGCGACCGAAGGGGCTCATCAAGGAGTATGGGCATGTCGTCATGTAAAAGGGCGGCCGCGATGGCCACGCGCTGACGCATCCCGTCCGAGCACGCCTTGAGCGGTTTGTCCAGAAGAAGGGTGAGGTCGAAGTGTCCGACAAGCTTTTCAAGGCAGATGCGACGTGTGTCATGCGCCATGCCCAAAGACGCATCCAGGTATTCACGGACCTTCAGGTTCAATGGGAGGGAGAAGCGTCCAGCCACATACTGCATGCCATAGTGCAAGACGCCCTGGTCGGCGGGCAGGAGGGAGGCGAGACATTTGAGGCAGGTCGTCTTTCCGCTCCCGTTCCTGCCGAGCATCAGCACCACACGTTTCTTGAATGTGTAGGGGCCGAAGTCAAGTGTCAATCGCCCATAAGTCATGCTGAAGGGTTCAATCCTTTTCCAATACCCCACGGGATGCCTCCTTCGCTTCAAGTGTGTGAAAGGATGTGTTTCGTATGTATTTGAAATCCTCGATGATAAGGGTGTGTGACCTTGCTTCTGTCTCATAGGTGATGACAAACGGGAAGGAATCGCTCACGAGAAGGTTCTTTCTATGAAAAGGAACACAGAGGGTTTTCTTTTGACCACCCTCGAGGGTGGCTGTCAAAGGGTTCACAGAAACCGCTTTCGGATTGAAAGGGCCCCCTGTGATGGCCTCGACGGATGTGAGCGGCGTCACGTTCCCTTCATGGGGGGTGAGATAATCCATGTTGCCTTGCAGTGCGGGTGTGCCCGGGTCAATGCCGGTGATCGTCACCGGTTCTTCGGATGTCGCATTGAAAGCGATGCATGCACCGGAAGCGCTCGCCCCTAAAGCGGAGGACTCGCTCAGCACCGTGATCTTCGTGTAGTCCAAATGAGGCGCAATGTTTGCCCCCTCATGGAAACGATAGGAGAATGTCCCGATGGGGACGGTTGCAACCGTCCCGTCGTCATAGCTGATCCTTAGAAGCGCCGGGTCGATATGCACGTGCTCCCTCCCGGCGCTGAATGGCATGGCATACACGGCTTTCACCAAAACAGCATCATTCTCAAGCGTCTGAACACTCGCGCCATGGAACTCAAGGGCGATGCCGGCCGTCCCCTCAGGCTCCGTGACGAGACGATGACCGGTCATGGCTTCCTCAAGGCCAAAACGGGTGTTCTCAGCGTTCAAAACAAAACCGAGTTCGAACGTCTTTTTCTCATTCGAATGAAAAAAGGCGTGGTTTTTTCTGATTCCATGAATCTCGATATCAATTTCATCCGGGGTCGTGAGCCACACGAGTGTGGCGATCAAAACCAGAAACACTGTAGCTGAAACGATCCATGTTCTCATGGCTCGATCATCCGCTTCTCGATAGAATAGTATTCAGATGTCACAATGAACACTTCCCATCCGCCTTGCCGGGTATTCCTGAAAAAACGGTACAGTTTCCCTACGCCGTTTGACACCTTGCCTTCTCCAAACACTTCTATCCTGAGTTCACTCATCGGGTCGACCTCGATCTCGAGATCGATCGTCTCCTCTTCCGTAGAAGCGCTCTTGTAATTGACAGAACTCTTTATGTCCGCATCCAATCCTGTCTTGAACCCCTTGATCGGACCCGAGGCATCGATGCCGATCGATCCGCTCGCCGAAAGCTGCAACGTGTCCTGTTTCTTGGATTTGAAGGAATATTCCTTCTCGATCGGGGTCGTGCCCTCATTGCGTATGACAATCATGGTTCCCCGCTTGAACGCCACCCGTTCATTTGCGGTCTTCGTATGGGTCTTCCATCCCCAGAACCGTCTTCCCTCAATCGCTTCGTAGGCCAACTCGTAATCGGTCTCGCTGTAATCCTCCAGAAGCTTCAACCGTTCGGAACGGAATGTCACCTCCTCGTACGTGCGGTAGGCATCCGCAGCAACTTCCATGGGCACCGCGGTCGTCAGCGCGAATGCAAGCAACAGTAACGCGAGTTTCTTCATCATATCATCTCCTCACTTACATGATAGTGATGAAGGGCCGCCTTTTCTTCTCCAAGAAAAAAGACGGTCACCCCGTCTTTTCATTGTCGCTGATTGTCAACCTTTTAACGGTGGATGAGCATCATTCTCCACCAAGATCCTTTTCCGCCTGTCGCATGCGTTTCAAACGTTCCTTTTTCTCTTTTT
This sequence comes from uncultured Candidatus Izemoplasmatales bacterium, assembly GCA_964501715.1. Classification (GTDB taxonomy): domain Bacteria; phylum Bacillota_I; class Bacilli_A; order Izemoplasmatales; family Izemoplasmataceae; genus M55B118. Next base: position 15,919 of record CAZCTR010000017.1, read on the forward strand.
CCTTCAGTTTCTCCTGCAGCCTCTTCTCTTCCTCATCCATCTCCTCGAGCCTCTTGACTGTATCTGTGTAGCCGAGTTCGAAACGTCTCGTGATCTGTTCGTGGGAGAAGTCCATGACCCCCCGAATGCTTTTGGAAGGATGGAAATAGAGCATGGATGCGCCATCGATCTCACTTTTCCTGTGGAAATTGAACCGGAAAAGGTCGATGACTATGATCTCGTCACACCCACAGTCGATGAGCGGCCTGTAGGGCGTATTGTCGAGGATGCCTCCGTCATAATAGGTCTTGCCGTCGATCTTGACGGGTTTGAAGGCGATCGGAAGCGCACACGAAGCGAGAAGCGTTTTCTTGATCATGTCCTTGCTCATGGCGCTCAGAAGCGGATAACGCACATATTCCTCCGCGCTGAAAAAATTTCTGAGGTTGATGCTCATCAGGTCCAAGAAACTCGTGTCCTCATCGCCTACATAGGAAGTCACCACGAAAATCTTCGACCGTTTGATCGCATCGTAATCCATGTACTTGTCGATGAGTCCTTCGAGCTTTTCCGTACTGTAAAGTCCCTTGTGAAGAAGCTCGAGCTTGTCTTCAAGCACACGCTCGATGACATTCGTATCGGAGGTGTTGAAAAGCGTGTCCTCATCCATCGAAAGCCAGAGGTTCTCCGCCTCATCGAGGGCGTCCATGGCGATGAAAGCAGCGTTCAGACTACCCACACTCGCGCCGCTGATCGCATGGATGTTTTCCAGATAACCCGCTTCCTTGAGCGCCTTGAGCGCCCCTATCTGATACGCTCCGCGGGCGCCTCCGCCCGCGAGGGCGATGCCACGTTTCTTTGCCATGGAAGTCTCCTTTCAATACGGCAGGACTGTGCCGTTCTTGTAGACCGTTGCGATCGTACCTCCGCCGAGGCAGACTTCGCCGTCGTAGAATACGCATGCCTGGCCGGGCGTGACCGCGCGCACGGGTTCCTCGAAGAGGACATGGTATCCGGTTTCTTTCTTTTCAACCGTGACATTTTGGTCTTTCTGCCTATAACGGAACTTGGCGGTGATCGGCCGGCCTTCCAAGGCCTCGGTCGGATTGACGAGATTCACATCCTCAAGGGTGCAGGAAGTCGAATAGAGACGGTCATGATGATATCCCTGCCCGACATAGAGTGTGTTCGTTTCAAGGTCCTTGCCGATGACGAACCAGGGGGCATTGTCATATTCGGGACGTCCCCCGATGCCAAGCCCCTTGCGCTGACCTATGGTATAGTGCATGAGTCCGAAATGCGTGCCGAGCGCATCCCCCTCAAGCGTCCTGATCGTACCTTCCTTGGCGGGCAGATAGTTTCTCAGAAAGTCATTGAAATGCCGTTCCCCGATGAAACAGATTCCGGTGGAATCCTTCTTGTCCATGACCGGTATGCCAGCCTTTTGGGCCATTTGACGCACCTCTTGCTTGGTGAGGTCACCCACGGGGAAAAGCACCCTTTCAAGCTGGCTGTGTCTTAGTTGCGAGAGGAAATAGGTCTGGTCCTTGTTCGGGTCGACACCCCTTTTGAGGCGGACTTGCGACCCTTCACGTTCGACTCTGGCGAAATGCCCCATCGCGATGCAGTCGGGCTCGAACTGTTCCGCATGTCTGGCGAAAGCGTCAAACTTGATATGTTTGTTGCACATGATATCAGGGTTCGGGGTTCGACCCTTTTCATATTCGTCTAGGAAATACTGGAAGACATCGCGCCAGTATTCCTCGATGAAATCGACGCGTTCAAGCCTGATCCCAAGGTGGTCGGCGACCTTCTGTGCGTCCTGAAAGTCCTTCTCCTGCGGACACTGGTCGTCCTCAAGGTTGGGGTTGCCAAGGAAATCCTGATTTGCGGCACTGTCCCAGTTGCGCATGAAGAGGCCGATGACCTCATAACCATCTTCCTTGAGGCGATGGGCGGCGACGCTCGAATCCACGCCACCGCTCATGCCGAGCACCACGCGCTTTTTTTTCATGGTATCACTCCTCCTGGCTTTTATCCACGTCTGAAGCCATTCTGAAGTCCGCTCTCGGAGAGAGCGATATATCGAGAATCTTCGGGGCGTCAGGGGATGCCTGACGCTTGAACTGCTGGGAATAAAAGCGTTTGAAAAATTGTCTTACATAATGTGCCGCATCGTCATTGCTCAAATCAAAAGCGATGCCTATGAGCCACTTGATGCGTATCTCGTCATCCCCGAACCTCAGAAAGCGGTGCAGGATGAAATCGTTGACCTCGTAGGACCCGAGGGTCTCCTCTGTCTCCTGTCCGAGCAGAAGCTCGGGGGATATCGGCGTCTTAAGGACATCCTCGATGGTGCCCTCGACATCGGCGCCGAATTTCCTTTGCGCGTAGTTCGCGACCATGAAGCGCACGAGGGTCTTGGGTAGACCGGCGTTGATGTTGTACATGCTCATCTGGTCCCCGTTGTAGGTGCACCATCCGAGGGCGATCTCGCTCATGTCACCAGTGCCGAGCACAAGCCCCTGATGCATGTTCGCGAGGTTCATGAGCACCATGGTCCTTGCACGTGCCTGGGCATTCTCGTAGGCCTTGTCCTGCGTCTTGCCGTCGTGACCGATGATGTCGAGGTGTGCGTTGACATGGTCGTTCAAATCGATCTCCTTGAGTGTCACACCGAGCTCCTCGGCGAGTGCGTGGGCTTGTGAGAGCGTCCTGTCGCTGGTCGCAAGCGCCGGCATGGTGACGGCGAGGATGTCTCTTCTCGACCGGTCCAGACTGTCCATGACACGTGTCGCGATCAGCAGTGCGAGTGTCGAGTCGAGGCCGCCGCTCACACCGATCACAACGGTCTTTGACCCGACGTGCCTGATACGTTTGATGAGCGCATTCTCCTGAAGGGCCGCAATCTTGTCAAACGCTTCATCGAGATTCTCCTTCGGCACGAAGGGTGTACGGTCGAACGGTTTTTCAAAGGAGTAGGTCCCGCTTTCATCTAAAGAGAAATCCACTTCCACCGTCGGAAACTCATGCCGGTTGAGCGAATCCCTGAATGATGAATTCGCTTTTCGCGCATAAGCGATCTTCGAGATATCTATATCGCCATAGATGATCTCGGATTCCCTGGAGAAATGTTCGGTCTCAACAAGCAAATCGCCGTTCTGAGCGATCACATTGTGTCCACTGAAGACGGTTTCGCTCGTCGATTCGTTCACGCCTGCGCTGCAATAGACATACCCTCCCGCATTCCGGCGGCTGTGCTCGATGATGGTCCGTTTGCGCACTTCCCGCTTGTCAAGGTATTCGTTGGAGGCGCTCAGGTTCAAGATAAGTTGCGCCCCCTGGAGAGCTAGAAGGTTTCCGGGGGAAATCGGCGCCCACATGTCCTCGCAGATCTCGATGCCGAAAGAGAGGTTGGTGTTCTTTTCTCTGAAGATGATGGACCCGAACGGGACAACCTGTCCGAGAAAACGGATCATCTTGGTGGTCTTGACGATGTCGAAGGCGCTCGTGAACCAACGCTTCTCATAAAATTCCTGGGTGTTGGGCAGGTAGAACTTCGGAATGATTCCAAGCAGTTCGCCGCCCTTTACGACAAACGCGCTGTTGTAAAGGATGCCATCAATCTGAAAAGGTGCGCCGAAGACAAGGATGCCCTTGTAGGGGTTGGCCTCGAGAAGATGGCGTATGGCTTCCTTCGTGTCGTTTAGAAGGCTGTTTTGGAAGAAGAGGTCGTTGCAGGTGTAGGCGGTCACCCCGAGTTCAGGAAAGACGGTGATGCTCGAACGGACATCCTTGAGAAGCCTTAGCATCTCTTCGACATTGTACTTCGGATTCGCGACCCTGAGTTTGGGCGTCACGCTTGCGACTTTGATGAATTGGTTGTGATACATGGAATCATCCTTTCTTCTTAAAGCCGTAGAGTCCGTGTTCCCTGATGTATTCATATACCGCAGGGACCAAAAGGTCCGCATCATGCGTGCGACGGAAATCACTGCTGGAGATGTTGACTTTGAAATTCGGGAAGACCTTGAGGCTTTCTTCATGTTTTTTCAGGAAGGGGTCCCTGTCTATCGTGTGCTTGAGCGATGTGTCATGTCGGTTCAAGATCAGACAGTCGTACGTGTCCAAAAGCGCATCGGCGTGCTTCCATTGGTGCAGAGTGTCCAGATGGTCCGCACCGATTACGAACGCCATGGCCTCGTCGCCTTTTTGAAGTCTTTTGAGCGAGTGATAAGTCCCTTTGTACTCGCTGTCCTCGAACTCCAAACGGGAGACCTCCACCTTGGAAAGATGGCTGAGCATGCGTGTAAGCATCGCATACCGATGCTCATCGGACGCGAGGGCTTCTTTGCCGTACGTCTTTCCGACCGGAAGGTAGGTGAACGTGTGAATATGGGTCTGATGGTCTAAAAAATAAAAGACGTCAAGATGGGCTTTCGTCGGCGGATTGAACGCGCCTCCAAAGACTACATGCATAATTATCACCAAAATCATTATAACACGCGACTGTCAGTTTTTCGATGTATCCGTATTATCTAAAAAGAAATCATCTCGTGGCCCATGTTCTTTGGAAGGATTGCTTGTGGATATGCTAGAATGGGGGTGATGATCCGAAATGGTTCCATTCGCAAAACAGTTGCCATCTCAACAGCAACGCGCAGGTTCGGGTTTTGTTTTTCGGCATCGTGCATCAACCGAAACGCTTTTCCATCCGGGGAATGCCCGGCGCTTATGCGCCTGCTCATCAACCCTTCCTGGAAAGCGGCATACTTAGAAGAGGTGATTGAATGAACATAGACAAAGCATACGTGTTGAATCTCGCTGAGGAGATCCTCCGGATCCCGAGTCCAAGCGGATACACCAAAGAAGTCGTCAACCGCATCAAGAAAGAGGCCGACGCATTCGGCCTGCACCATGAGACCACCAAGAAAGGCAATCTGATCATCGATGTGCCTGGCGGGACGGAAAGAACCGTCGGTCTCGCTGTACATGTCGATACGCTCGGCGCGATGGTCAGAAGCATCACCGACAAGGGCGAGCTCCGCTTCACGTCGATCGGAGGACCGTCATGGCCCACGCTGGACGGGGAATACTGTACCGTCATCACCAGAAAAGGCGCACATTACAGCGGAACGATCCTTTCGGACGCACCAGCCATACATGTCCACAAAGAGGCGAAGGACAAAAAGCGCTCACCTGAGACCATGTCTGTCAGGATTGACGAGCGCGTCCATTCCAAGGATGATGTCAAGGCCCTCGGCATCGAAACCGGGGACTACATCGTCTTCGACCCAAAGACCACCATCACAAAGAGCGGTTTCGTGAAATCAAGGTTTCTCGACGACAAAATCAATGTGGCGAGCGTCTTCGGTCTCATCAAGGCGCTCAAAGACAGCCAGACGACTCCGAAGGCCAGCCTGAAAATCATCATCTCCACTTACGAAGAGGTCGGACACGGAGCGGCCCACATCCCGGAACTCGATGAACTCATCGCGGTCGACATGGGATGCGTGGGCGATGACCTCGCCTGCACGGAGGAGGATGTGTCGATCTGCGCCAAGGATTCCACCGGCCCCTATGATTACGACCTGGTAAGCCGCTTCAAATCACTTGCCGAGGACCATTCGGTCAATCATGCGGTCGACATATACCCCATGTACGGAAGCGACGTCTCAGCGGCTCGCGGAGGCGGCAATGACTTCAAAGGCGCGCTCATAGGCCCAGGCGTCCACGCCTCTCACGGGATGGAACGCACCCATTACGAAGGCATCAAGGCGACCATCGAACTTCTTTACTTGTATGTAAACTGACCATAATATGAATATAAACAAGGCGTGATGCCCGGCCGGGCATCACGCCTTGTTTCGTTGTTTGAACGTCAAGCCTGTTTTTGCATGTATTCGGCCTTGACATTTTCATAGAAAAGCGCCAAGGATTGGTAGAAATAAGGCGCCACGAAAAGAATTGTGAGAATGTGCAGGGTGAGTGCACCCAGGATGAACCACCCGATGAAGGACAAGATCCAAACGAAAAGGTCCAACTTGTGTCCGTCCATCATCTCTCTTGAAATCTTGATCGGACTTTTGTCTGAATCATCGAATGTCTCATCACCCAGGATGAACGGCGTCATCGCGTAGGCATGGGCCTTGACAATTCCTGGTATGACAATCAGGATATACCAAAGCTGTATCTGGATGATCATCTGGATGAGGCGACCGAGACTCCGGGGAAGCCTTCCGTCCTTATACCCTCTAAGCAGGACCTCATAAGATGTGTTCTGATCGTCCTTGAACGCGCGGAAAAAACTGAAAAGCCCTACGATGATGGGGACGAAAAGAATCGCCACAATGACCGCAAGAGCGACGAAGACCATCTGTTCGGTCAAGGCGAAAAGACCCATGGGGATCATGTAGATGACGAAATATACGGCCATGGGGATCAACAATGCGAGCACAGCACGTGCCCTGTTTTTAGCGACTAGACTTCTAGCCTCTTTTTTCAAGCGTTTCCTATCCATGAAATACCTCCCTCTAAATTAGAAAAACCGTTGTCTCTCGACAATGGATGCTTATAATAGCACGAATTAGGGGTTTTGTCAAAATCTGCCAATTGTAAAAGGCCCCGGAAGACGCTTGATCAGGCCTCGCTATAGATCAGTGAACTCGCTTGTGAATGTCCCTTCACGCATGATAGGCACTTCCTCTCCATCCTCTTTCACGCCGGTGATTTCCAGTTTCTTTGAGCCGACCATGAAATCGATATGGACATGGCTGCGGTTAATGCCGTGTGCATGCGCGAGCTTTTTCGCATCCTTCTCCTTTGATTCGTTTCTCACGGACTTGAGATACGCATTGCCGAAGGCGAAATGGCAGCTCGCATTCTCATCGAGCAGAGTGTGATAATAAAGAGTGCCCTTCGAGGCGACCGGAGAGGTCTCCTCAACGAGCGCCACCTCACCAAGGAAGGCTGCGCCCTCATCAACGCCGAGGATCTTTTCCAGTGCCGAGCGGTCCGAGGTCTCCATCTGGTCCACCTTTCCATCCTTGAACGTGAGCGTGAAAGGTTCTATCGTGGTGCCCCGGACATTCAATGGTTTTGTGACGACGAGGGTCCCGTTCACCCCGTGTTTTTTTGGTGCGGTGAAAATCTCCTCAGTGGGCATGTTTGGGACGAAGACATCATTGCCTTTCTTCTGCGCCCCGGAAACCCAACGGTGGGCATCGGGCAGTTCGACCTCGAGATCCGTGCCTCCGCCTTTGTATATGAGTTTCTTGAAAGCGTAGGCATTGAGTGCCTGACGTTTATTCTCAAGACGGTTCAAATGGTCGGTCCAGGCCTTTATGGGCTTCTCCTGATCGAGGCGCATGATGGCGACGAGGTCCTCGTGAAGCTGCATGAGCGCGTCGGATGATTCCATGTCGGGATAGACCTTCCGGGCCCACTCATACCCCGGAAAAGGGGCAACACTCCATTTGAGGGTCCTGAGTATCTTCTCCTGGAACGGTCTGGTTTTCGGAGTCATGGCTTTCTGCGCAGTCTGGACTCGCTTTTGATCGACGCCTCTCATGAGGTCGGGGAAGCTGGTCGAGACGGTGAGGAAGGCCGCTTTCCTGTTCGTGAGCTCCTTCAGTCTGTAAAGGATGTGTTCGGGCACATCCTTCAGGACGTCCTCGTTCGCATACTGATAGGCCATGCGGGAAAGGTAGGGGTCGTTGTAGTTCACATGGACGGTGCCGCTCTTGAAGGTCCTGTAGGCTTCGCGGGTGAGAATCCGCACGAAGTTCACAGCCGTGACGGGAGCGTTTATGACAAGTTCCTCGTTCTCTTTGAGCGCAAGCCCGCGAAGAAGCACGAGCCGGGCGTATTGGATCATCATTTTCTCGTTCATCGGGTTTCAGTTCCTTTCTGTGTGAAGGGTTTCCACGTGAATGGCTTCGCCATGAAGCTCATGACGTTTTTCGGGAAGGACGCTAGGCCTTCGCTGACAATCGAAGGCATCAGCCGGAAGGATTCCTTGAAGGCGGCGAGCCTGATTTCACGTGGGTTTTTAAGCTGGTTCTCCTGAAAAAGGTACCTGCGGGTGACGATGCCGATCCTCGCGGTCAACATCCCGTTCGAGATGCCTTGGAAGACGGAATTGGTCATCGACCTTACTACAGGGATATCCTTGATGGTCTCGCCTACCCTTGAGGGCAAGGCCTCGTTGATGTCGACATCTTCGAGTCCTTCGGCGACCATCGCGATGATAGCGACACTGATGGATAGTTTGGCCAGTCGCACGTAACCGGGCCTGAAGCCGCTTCTTTCCACAATCGCCTTGATCATGCGGAAATTGGTGAAGATTACCGCCAGCATGTCGAGGTTTCCGTTCTGGCTGATCGCAGTGGTCACAAGCGCCGTTTTCGCATAGCGTTTGATGATACCGTCCACATCGTCCTTGATGGAGCCTTCGAAGACACCTTTAAGCGCGACTTCCAAGTCCTCTTCATGATGGAGCGCCATCTTGAGGCGGTTCCGCTCACCTTCGGTGATGTGCTTGCTTTTGAGGACGGTCTTGGCCGAACGTTTGTAGACGCGTCTGTTCTTCTCTTCGTCATCAAGCGCCTCAATCTGGAATGTCGGTGCGACCAGGATGATGCGAAGCGGATTCAGCACCAGGATGAAAAACAGCAAGAGTGCCACGCCGTAGAAACTGTACTCCGCATAGGGATTGAATCCCCTCAGCCTCTCTCCGACATTGATGACATGGCTTACGAGGATGAACAGGAAAACAATGAAGAGTCCGATTCCGATCATGATATAAAAGGTCTTGCGTTTCATAGTGCCCCTCCTAATCGAACCTTACGAATGAGGTAAGGCCCTTTTCGCTGACTTCTTTGAAGCCGAAACGTCGATAGAGCGCATGTGCGCCATGCGCATCCTTGTCCGTCAGAAGGATTTTCTGGCGGACGTGTTCATAGCGTTTGAGCGTAAATTCCATAAGCTGCGCCCCTACCCCCTTTCTCAGGTGGTCTGGGTGCACAAGGATGTCCTGGATATAAAGGATGTGGGCATCATCACTCATGGCGCGCACGAGACCGATGAGCATCCCTTCTTCATAGGCACCATAGACAGCGCTGGAATTTTCAAACATCCGTTTGAAAGCTCCCATATCCTTGAGATATGCATCCCAATGGTTGTCACGATAAAGATTTTTCAATGCTTCGATGTCGAATGTCTTCATGTATTGGATGTCCATGGTTCCATCTCTTTTCTTCAATGATAGTCTCTATTCATACTTATTGTATCAAATAAAGGCCATGTGCACCATCCGTCATTTCATTTATCGCATGGACGGCATTGTTTTGAACCCTCATTCAAGGTCCATGAAAGCATGCACGCTTTATTTTGAAATCGGCTGTCCGGATTCGACGTGATTCTGTATAAGCATTGTTCACGAAGAAACCCACACGAACTATCAATGAGTGCTGATGCGAAATGTGAAAAGCATAAAGAAGCGTCATGTTAAGAAATGGTTAAGTTTCCAAAAGTTAGGGTTAAATATACTGTCCCATTCTTACATTGTGATAGAATACAGGTGTAATCATTCTTGTATAGGATATGTGACCCTTGGCCAAAATTCTTGTCGTCGAAGATGGACTGAGCATTCAGAAGATGATTGAGTATGGATGACGACCGCAGCCGCGATACCGGAGGCAGTGGTCTAGGG
>CAZCTR010000017.1:25709-28156 GCA_964501715.1 uncultured Candidatus Izemoplasmatales bacterium
CACTGATCCTTAAGACCTATGACTACGACATGGAGAAGGCCCAATACAACAAGACGCTCGATGCGCTTCCAAGCGCCATCGATGTCCTTGTGACCATGGGCTGCAACGTCGAATGTCCCTACGTTCCCTGCAAGCACAGGGAAGACTGGAACCTGGACGACCCCACAGGAAAAGGCGAAGAAGCTTTCAAGAAGACCTTGTCCTTGATTCAATCCAAGATGAAGAATCTCAGGAAAAGGATCGAAGCCGGAGAGATAGCGCTTTGAAGAATCCTCTCTTCAAGAGCGTTTCAGACTGTTGCCAATCACCACTTATGTGAAAGCCACAATCTCGATATGACCAGATTGTGGCTTTTTTTTGAAACAGTCAGTAGACCATGATATTGATGCATGGTGGTCCATCCGGTCCAGTTTGTTCAATCTTGTTTTCTACCCTTAAAGAGAGAGCACCAAAAGCCTTTATTGAAGGTGAGTATGCTTTTTGATATAATCTTATTATAAAGGGGGGTCCGCATGACACATAGACGTTGGAACAACTTCAAGATTCCGTTGCTGATCGGATTGGTGGGCCAAGTGTTATTTTTGTCATCTTATACATTCGGGCTGCTAAAAACCGTATACGATATCGCTTTCGGAGATCCTGACAGTGAAACTCGGGCTTTTTCCATTTTAGCCGGCATTGGGATGCTTTTTGTCGCATTGGTTGTCCTCGTATTGTTTGTGATTAGCATCAAGTATTATCGAAGACTGATCATTGAAGGGACCGCTTTGAAAACGGCCTCCGAAGCATTTAAATTCCATCTGGGCTATGGAGTGGTCTTTAGCTTTTTGTTCCACCCTAGATTCACCTCTACTGAAGGATTGGTCCTAACTTCTGTCATGCCTATTATCATGATCGTGATTCCCTATCTGTTCGTTGGAATCACGGGCCTTGCCTTTAATAAGAAGTGAGGTTTATAAGCATCAGGTATTAACTGATTTCTTGCTTGCAGCTATTAATCTTGTCTCAAAAAAAGGACCTTCCGATTTTGGAAGGTCCCTTTCAATACTCTAACACGCCCTCTTTGAGGGCGTTTTTACATATGGGGATGGAGTGTTCCTTCATCAATGCTGTAAATTGCATGGGCAATCGCCGAAGCGTCCCTGCGATCATGGGTCACAAGGATGGTCGTGGTCCGGCTTGCCCTTAGTATCTCCGCAAGTTCGCCGCGTACGCGGTCCTTGAGCGTCTCATCCAGATTCGAGAAAGGTTCATCGAGCAGCAACACCTCAGGTTCGGGTGCGAGCGCACGGGCCAGGGCGACACGCTGTCTTTGGCCTCCGGAGAGTTCGTGGGGATAACTTTTTCGTTTGGTTGAAAGCCCGACCAGCTCAAGCATGGCCTTGACACGTGCATCCTTGTGTTTTTTGGAAGACCCCTTGAGGCCGAATGCGATGTTCGCTTCGACATTCAGATGCGGAAATAGCGCATAGGATTGAAACACCATGCCGACTTTACGCTTCTGAGGCGGCAAGGCGTTAAACGCATTGACCCAGGGCACACCATCCACACGGATGGTCCCCTTCTCGGGCATCTCAAGACCACTTAGAAGCCGCAGCAGGGTGCTTTTACCACTGCCACTCTGCCCGAGTATCGCCACAATCTCCCCTGGAGAGAGCGTAAAGGAGACATCTTTCAAGACGGTATCCGTTTTCTTATAACTGAAGGCGAGCCCTTCAATCTCTACGTGCATAGGACCACCCTCCTTTTTTCTTGCGGTGGGTGAGTGCGTAGATCAGCGCACTCGAAATAAGGATAAGAATCAGACTCGGAATCGCCGTTTCCTGGATCATTTCCTCACGGGCGTACCTGTGTACCGTCGTCGCAAGGGTATCGTAATTGCTGGGACGGAGGATAAATGTCAGTGGGAGTTATTTGAAGATGTCGATGAAGACAATGACGAAAGCGCTCAGGACACCGCCCTTGATCAGGGGGATATCCACCTTGAAGAGTGTGTAGAGCCTGGAACGTCCCATGGTGTGGGAGGCTTCCGTATACTGCTCTCCGATTTTCTCATACGCGGATTCGAGACTGCCGAAGGCGATGGCCATGAAACGGACCACGTACGCAAAACCCAGCATGACAAGCGTCTGAGTCAAAAAGAGGGTGCTTCCGCTTCTGAATGACGCCGTGGCGCGGTCGACATCCAAAAAGAAAAGCATGACCGCAATGGCGATGACCGCTCCGGGAATCGCATACCCAAGCGAGGTGAGCCTTAGGACAAGCCTTCGGACAGTACCGCTTCTACCGCGGTTGAAGTTCACAATCATAAGGGCGATGAACACCGTCAGCAATGTTGCGACAAGCGCAATCGACAACGCATTGATGCTTGTATAGACGATGGAGAGGTCAAACGAGTCCTTCGTGAGCCACCCGTAGTAAAGCAGTTGTAAAAGAGGAATCAGGAA
>CAZCTR010000018.1:0-2815 GCA_964501715.1 uncultured Candidatus Izemoplasmatales bacterium
TCTTCCAAACGTGCCGGGTTCGACCTCCATCACCTTGGCGATGCCGGCTTCAACGGCATCGCCGTCCCCGAGAACATCAAGGACTACTCCGTCGTCATCAGGGGCATCCGCCATACCTACAGACGGATGGCGAAACGCTGAGGGGATTCAGGCTCCGTCATTCAGACACGCCCCCCCTTCAAAACAACGCACCCACCGGAAACCGGTGGGTGCGTTTTGTTTGGGTTATGTGTTGTCTTCAATGTCCTGGAGCGCCTCATGGAAGCCGGCTTCATCGAGGAAGGTGTTTGTGTCGTCCTCGTGGTAGTAAGTATTCGGGATGGTTGTGCCGACTGCGCCCAGATAGACGGTTTCGATATCCGGTGTCAAGGTGTTGCGCGCGATCATCGAGGCGCCGATGGTGTCCTGGTCGCTTTGGTCCATGTTCTGTATGGCATTCAAGTCGAAGCCGATGTTCGTGATGTCCTCGCCTGGGTCTGCGACTGTGTTGGCAGCCGCTACGAAGGCTTTGATCTCTTCGACTGTGATGATGTCCGTGCCGTAGGCCGGGTCAGGATCGATCTCGGCTCTTTGTGGCACGTCTATCTCACTATTGGATTCGATCATGTGGTCGATGGTGACATGGGCCGATCCGCTCAACAGGATCGTGTCGAGTTCCGCTGATGTCATGTTGGTGATCGCAGCCGCATCGACTGAACCGTCGAACGCGGTCACTCCAATGGTGTCAAGGGCGTCGAGTAGAGCCTTGAGCTCATCAATCTCGATCTGTTCAGTGTTTACTCCCTCGACCGGCAACGTCTCTCTGAATGTACCCGGAGAGCTGTCCGGCACGATGAGCTGGGTGGCGGTCAGCGCGCTTGCCTTGTCTGTGGCCGCATCCTCTAGGATGGTGTCGGAAAGGGTGATCTGCACGGATGCGGAAAGCAGGATGACATCATAGTCGAGACCGAAGACATTATCCGGTGTGAAGTCGATGGCGCTGAAGTCCTTGAGGTCGAGTTCATCGAGCGCATCGAGCAGGTATTCGAGTTCGTTGATCTCGATGTAGGTGTCGGAAAGGAGGCGGAGTGTTGTTCCGGAAATGTTCTCGTCCGGCACGATGAGTGCGCCGCCGGTATCGTTGAGAAGCTTGTTCGACACGGTGGCCTGGATGGCGCTGGAATCGAGAAGGGTGTCGCGTGAATCGAAGAATTTCTCGGATTCGATCTCAGCTCCGAAGCTGTCCAGGTCTCCGTAGCCCATCGCCAGGAAGGCGTCGATGAGCGCTTTGATTTCTCCTTTGACCACGAATTCCTCGGCGCTTGTGTTCGTGTCCCTGACTCTCGTGGAGCCGTCTTGTTCGGTTGAAGGCACGATGAGCACCGCATCGTCCAGATCGAACAGCTCACGGGAGAAGGTCGCATGGATCGAGGCTGATTCCAGCAACCTGTCCTGTTTGGGTTCGTCGTCGACATCTCCGAGGGTGAAGGATCCGTCATAAGTGGTGATGTCGGTGATGCCGAGGATCTCCATGCTGTTGATGAGGGACTTGATCTCCGCTTTGGTGATGTAGTAGCGGGTACCCGCATCGGCTTCAAAACTCATGTTTGTCCGTACCATGTTGTCCTCGAGGTCCTCATCCGGTACGAGAAGGGTTGAAGGACCGAGCGTATCGTCGATCTGCTGTACGATGGTCGCATGGATGGAGGCCGAAGCGAGCAGGGTGTTCTGGTTGGTGTCGTCACCGTTGTCCTCATAGACGTTGGTGAGGTCGACAGTGCCGTCAAAAGCGTTGATGTCGTTGATATCGAGGACTTCCATCGATTGGATGACCGCATGGATCTCATCCTCGATGACATAGGTGGTGTTTGCTCCGAGGGATGCGTTCACGGTCGTGATCTGGACATCGTTGTTGTCGACATCGGTCTCCGGCACGACGAGCGTCGCGGCTCCAAGGTCGAACATCTGCTTGGAAATCGTCGCATGCATCGTGGCGCTTGAAAGGAGGATGTTCCTGTTTGTCTCGTCATAGAATTCATCAAGGGTGATCGCACCGTCATAGCTTTCGACATCCGTGATGCCAAGGATGTCAAGGGCGTCGATCAGGGATTCGATCTCTTGCTTAACGACGTATTCCGTGTCGACTGTCGCATGGGCGTCCGCGAGTACGCGGATGTCTGTTGCGTCATCGGAGGCTATGTAGGGAAGGGCGATGGTATCATCGCTATCTAGTGTGATGAGCTGGTCCGAAACGGTCGCCTGAATGGTTGAGGAGTTAAGGACGGTGGTCGCGTTTGTCCCTTCGGCGAGCACGCTCAAGTCCACACTTCCATCGAAGGATTCGACATCGAGGATGTCGAGGATGTCAAGGGCGAGCAGGAGGTGGTCGAGTTCAGTCTGGATGACGAAATCGATGTCGGTTGCGCCCGCTGTGGATGTCTTTCTGAGCAAGGTGTCATTGTCCTGGTTGTAGTAAGGCAGCACAATCGTGTTGTCATCATCAAGGTCGATGAGCTGCTGGGTGATGGTCGCTTGCATGGTGATGGATGATATGATGGTGTTCCTGTTTTCCGGACTGTCTTCAAGCGGGGACAAGTTGATGGTGCCGTCAAACGATTCGACATCGAGGATGTCGAGCACATCAAGGGCCTGGATCAGGCGGTCGAGTTCATCAGTGACGACAAATTCGACATCCGTGGCACCGGCGGTCGAGGTCTTTCTGATCTGAACAGCATCATCCTCATCGTAATAGGGCAGGACGATGGTCTCATCGTCATGCAAGTCAAGGAGCTGTTTGGATACGGTCGCCTGCAAGGTCGCCGAGGCGAGGACCGTG
>CAZCTR010000018.1:2915-17773 GCA_964501715.1 uncultured Candidatus Izemoplasmatales bacterium
GTCAAGGAGCTGTTTGGATACGGTCGCCTGCAAGGTCGCCGAGGCGAGGACCGTGGTGCGGTTCGTTTCATCATCAAGGACAGTGAGGTCGACTGAGCCGTCAAAGGCTTCGACATCGAGGATGTCGAGCACATCGAGGGCCTGGATCAGGCGATCGAGCTCATCGGTGGTGACATATTCGACGTCCGTGGCTCCGGCGGTTGATGTCTTTCTGATCTGAGTGGTGTCGTCCTCGTCATAATAGGGCAGGACGATGGTCTCGTCGTCATGCAGGTCTGCGAGCTGACTGGATACGGTCGCCTGCAGGATGCTCGAGGCGAGGACCGTGTTCCGGTTGGCTTGTGTATCGAGGACGCTCAGGTCCACTGACCCGTCGAATGTGTCGAAATCAAGGATGTCAAGCGTGTCAAGGGCTTCCATGGTCGCTTCAAGTTCCGCTTTGGTGACGAACTCCGTACCGTTCACAGTGACACGGACCGCAGTGGTGTCATCCTCTTCATAATAGGGGACAGTAATCGTGTCATCCGAATCAAGCTCGATGAGCTGATCGGAGAATGTCGCATGCAGGATGGCGGAATTGAGCAGAGTCGATATGTGCGTGGCTATGGTGTTTGCATCAAGGGAATCGATGGTGTCGAAATCCGTGAGGTCGAGTACAATCACACTTTCAAGTACGGCCTCGAGCTCATCGGTGGAGACGTATTCGATGGTGGCGTCGTCGACATCGGTCGAACGTATGGAAGTTCCCTCCACGTCCGTCTCGGGTACGACGAGCACCCCTTCAGCATCGTCAGTGAGGTCGATCAGCACTTTGGAGATGGTCGCATGAAGGATGACTGAAGAGAAAAGCGTTTCCGACTTGTCCTTGTCGAGGGTGCCGGGGGCATCTTCGTCTTCGAGCGCAGAAAGGAGGTCGGCAGAGAAGTCGACGGTCTCGAAGTCCTCGATCTCGATGGTTTGGACAGCTAGGAACATGTTCTTGATCTCATCCCCCGTGACGACTTCACGGTCGATCTCGTCGACTGTGATGGTCCTGAGTGCAGAGGGCGGGATGACGATCTGTTCGGCTTCCAGATTGACTATGAAATCACCGATGGTGTCGGTCAAAACCTCGCTTTCCATGAACGCATCAAGGGTCGCCTCGGAGATGTTGAGAAGCACGTTCTGATCAAACGACTCGATCGCATCGACATCCTCGTTCTCCGCGAATTCATTCAGGCCCTCAAGGACGATTCTGAGTTCACCTTTTTGCACGATGTCTCCGTCGACGACCTCGTCGGTCCATCGGACATCATCGTTGACGACCATCATGTCCATGCCTTCGATGCCGGCGGCACCTGAGAGGACGTTGACCATGGCCTGTTCGATGATGCGGGAGTTGAGAATGATGGTGAGGTCCATGGTGGAGAGTTTCTGGATATAGGTCATGATGTCGCCGCTTTGGATGTCACCGAGGGTGATGCCGGTGTCAAGGATCGCCTTGGCGACTTCTCCGAACGCGGTGAACTCATCCTCCCAAACAATGCCTTCGGGGACAGTGAGGACAGCGCCGGATTCGGCCGCCATCTGTTCAAGAAGCGGTTCCATCGCCACGTAGGCCGCCATGTTCGCGAGAGCGGATTGGCTCAAGCCGTCAAAAATGCTCTTGGCCTCATCCCCATCAAGGGTGATGGTATCGTAATCCGCCTCCTCTTCAAAGATGCCGGCGGTGTTGAGCATATCGAAGGCGGTCGCGAACACCTCGCCGATCTGGGTGACTTCAGCCGCGTAATCGATCGCATAGAGCTCGTCGCGGTCAAGATCCAGTTCGACTTCATAGTGTTCAGCACCCATCTCGATCGCAAGCGGGAGCAGGCTTGTGAACAGCTTCGAATGGGAGAGTTCTGTGAACATGCCGCGGATCTCCGAGCCCTGCAGATCGGAGAGGTCATTGGATTCCCTGTACTCGGATGACAGGAAGACGCCCGCAGCGTCGGAAAAGACGGCGAGTTCGTTTCTGAAGGCGATGTTTTCCTCTTTGTACTCAAATGAGAAAATCATGTCGAAAAGGAAGAGATTGAGTGACGTCTTGCGTTCAGTCTCGTCATCTGTCACGTTGATGCGGGTGAAATTGCTCACCACGAGATTGTTGTTGTAGGCATCGACAATGTCGTTGAGGTCCGAAAGCGCAGAGTCAAGTTCCGTGTCGGCAGTCTGCATGGGGACAGACCGGGGTCTGCTTGCAAGCCGCAGGACCGGGTCGTCCTCCACATTGAACGTGTCCGGTTCCCTCTGGACGGTCTCATCATCGGATAAGCCCTCCGCGAGGGAGGCGACGTTCTCGGATATGTTCATGACGCCACCGAGGAAGACTAGCGTCGCATAGACGGCGAGCGCACCGGAAAGAAGTCCCACGGCCATGCCGGGAAGGCGTTTCTTTCCGTGAACTTCGACGTCTTCTTTTTTCGGTTTGAAAAATATGAGATAGATGATCCAGGTGATGAATCTGTAGATCAGTTGAATGACGGTGAAATATAGCAGGGCATAGAGGATTTTCACACCGAACATGCCCACGCCGTCAGCGAAAGCGACGAAATCCGGGTTCGAAAGGTCCGCATTGAGCTGTCCGCCCAGCGTGGATTCGATCATGATCGGAACCGCTTCAGCCAAGGAGCGCGCCCCGGATAGCTCGCTCATGGCCATTTCGAGGGTATTTCCTATGAAAGCGAACTCCACATGCCAAAGAAATCGTGAAACCGCTCCGAGTGTCGCGAAGAAAACGAGATAGAAGAGAAGTTTCACAATGAAGGCGTAAACTGATTTCCTAAGACCCCTCAAGAACCCAAAAAGCATTCCGAGCCCCAACATGCCGAAAAAGAGAATGTTGAGATAAAGCGGAAAACTGCTAGTGTCAATACCCATTTTGTTTCGACCTCCGCATCAATGTGGTTTTTCTATATACATGTATTATATAACATTTTTAATGCCAAACAAAATAGATGCATTTTAATTCACCATGATTGCCTGCTTATGAACGGTTTTTCATGCAGGTTATAAGTAATAGGGCTGCAAGCACGCCGCCCGACTGATAAAGCACCACCGGTTCATACGCTGCGATGGTGATCTCCAAAAGCAAATAGAGTGAAAAAAGAAGCAGGATGGCATAAAGGAAGCCGAGTGCTTCTTGCCGTGAGGTGTTCATGTTTTTAATGAATGCCCAAATGTCCTTTAACACATGTTTCAAGAGCATGAGTATCATGTAGGCGACAAGGCCGATGGGGACACTCCAAAGAAAATTGGGCGCAAACCGTGGGAATGTGAGATTGAACAAAATGACACCCTCTAACGCCTCTGACATGGAAACCTCCATTATGCGTTTCTAGTGGTCCTGCAGGAATTCACTGTACGCCTTGGCGGCTCTGGCGGCGAGTCTGGCGTTGTTGTATACAAGCGCAAGATTCGCCTTGAGGCTCTCCCCTTGTGTGATCCTTTCGATCGCGGAAAGGAGGTAAGGGGTCATGTCCTTCCCTTTGATGCCTTCTTCTTTCGCACTTTGGAGCGCTTCATTGATGGCCTTGTCGATGGTCGACTTGTCTATCTCCTCATCTTCAGGGATGGGATTTGCGACCACCATGCCGCCTTTCAGGCCGAGCCTTCTTCTTTTATCGACGATATCGGCGATGCCTTCGGGGGTGTCCACCCTCTGTTGAAGGGGATGACCGCTTTTTCTGGTGTAGAAGGCGGGAAGCTCATCCGTCTGATAGCCGAGGACCGGCACCCCCTTTGTCTCAAGATATTCAAGGGTGAGACCGAGGTCGAGTATGGATTTTGCGCCGGCGCACACGACTGTGACATCGGCTTGTGAGAGTTCTTCAAGGTCCCTCGAGATGTCGAAGGTGTCCTGTGCCTCCCTGTGCACACCGCCGATGCCGCCGGTGGCGAAAAACTGTATGGATGCCATGTCCGCGATGATCATTGTCGCGGACACCGTGGTCGCCCCGTCAAGCTTGTTGGACACCGCGTAGGCTATGTCGCGTTTGGAGAGTTTTTGGACATTGTCCCTGCCCGCGAAAGAGTCAATCTCTTCCTTGTCGAGCCCCACACGGATGATGCCGTCGATGACGGCTATGGTCGCGGGGGTGGCGCCTTCCTCTTCGATGATGGACTCCACCCGTTTCGCCATGGTGACATTGTCGGGATAGGGCATCCCGTGTGAAATGATGGTGGATTCCAGCGCCACCACGGGTTTTCGTGCGTCGATGGCCTTCTGTACCGTGGGATGGATTTTTACAAGTGACTGCATATCATGAAGCCTCCATTCTTTGTCTCAAGGTTTCCAAGGAGAGCGTGTTGGATACCGCATGGTCACCCTCCAGAGCGATCGAAGCGCATGCGACAGCCGGAATGAGGGGGTCTTGATGATTCCTCAGCCCATAAGCATATCCGGCGATGAATGCGTCCCCCGCGCCAGAGACACTTTTCAAGGTGGCTTCCATTGGTGGACGGTGACGTGCCACACCTTTTTCATATAGCCATGCGCCCTCGTCCCCCACCGTCACGAGAATCCGTTTGACGCCTCTTTTTTCAAAGAAGGCCCCGATGGCATCTATGGATGCGTGGGCATCGGCTTTCATCAGTCTTGCGGCTTCAAGCCTGTTCATGGAGAGCGTGTGGATTTGTGGAAGGACACTCATGACTCTTGACGCTTTGGCCGTGGAGACCGTGTCGATGATCACCCTGTCGTTCAAATTGGCGAGCAGATCAAGGGTCGCGGGGGCGAGATTGGTCTCAAGGATGAGCAAGTCCGAATTCCTGATGAGGCTTCGGTCTTTTTCCTTGAACGCTTCAGGTTCCAATGTCTCGATCCCTTTTGTGTCACCCACACCGAGAGTGAGGGCGTTTTTCTGATCGAAGAGGGCCGCATAGCGGTTTCCCAACGCATCCGGACCACCAAGATCGTGGACAGTGACACCCGATTCTTCGGTTCGCTTTCTGAGATAGGTGGCGTTGGGTTCCTCACCGAGTTGGGTGAAGAAATGCACGTCCTCGTTCAAGCGCGCGAGATTCTCAGCGATGTTTCTTCCAACCCCTCCGGGATGCATGGTGATCGTTCCGGGATTGGAGTCGTTCAATATGGCTTTTTCATGGGTCCTTATGGAGATATCCAGGTTGGCGGACCCTACTACTGCGACAATACCCATTTGACTCACCTCGCTAATCCGTATCTGTATTTTATCATATTTTATGTACTGAAAATAGTTTTTTACAAATATCAGTCCTTATTCAACGGAAACATTTTGAAGTTCTTACTGTAGCTGTCACATTATGGGAAATCTGTGTTATATTGTACATAGTGTCGTGATCAATCGAAAGGGGTGCAAACACCCATGAAAACAAAAAGACGGTTCAGGCATACCGTGGTCTTCTTCCTCTTGAAACCCGTTTTTCGTCTCTATTTCAAGATTTTCTACCGTTTCAAGACGGAGAAGTTCAAGCCTCCCAAGGATTTGAAGGGGCCCTATCTCGTGATCGGCAACCATTCCACCGCATTCGATGGTTTTTTCATGGCTTTCACCATGCCCGGTCCGCTCTATTTCGTCGTATCCGACATGCTCATGTCCATCAAGTACCTTTCTAAGGTCATGAAATTCCTCATTGGTCCGATCGCCAAATCCAAATACCGTTCGGACATGGAGACCATACGTGATATGAAACGGATCATCAGCGAAGGCGGCAACATCGGGCTCTTCCCCGAGGGGAACAGCACTTTCAGCGGTGAGCTTATGCCCATGCCCTTCGTAATCGCGAAACTGATCAAGAAATTCCAGATCCCCGTGGTCTTCTACACTGTCGAAGGTGGGTACCTCTCCAAACCGAGATGGAGCCGGCATAAAAGGCGAGGAAGGATTCAAGGGCGCATCAGTAGAGTCTGGCGCCCCGAGGCCTTCAAGGACCTCACCGCAGAAGAGATCTACACAAGCGTCAGGGAGACGCTCACGGTGGATGAATTCAAAGGGGACGTCTTTTTCAAAAGCAAGCGCAAGGCGGAGGATTTGGAATCCGCATACTTCATCTGCCCGTCCTGCGGTGCGATCGAGACGCTTGTCTCGAGCAAGGATGACTGCTGGTGCGAACATTGCGATTTCCATGTCCGCATGAATGCTTATGGGCATTTTGAAAACATGGGTGGCACCAGCTATCATGAGACCACCGTGCCGTGGTACCACGACCAGTTGGCACGTCTTGAGCGTTGGCTCGGCTCGAAAAGCGAGGATGCGCTCATTTTCGAGAATGCCCACGAGAAAGTGCTGAAAGTCGAGCGCTCGAAAAACAGGCATTTCGTCGGACATGCCACGATGCGCCTATACAAGGATCACATGGCATTCGATTTTGAGTCCGGCGAGCGTGAACGCTTCGAACTCAAGGACATCAATTGCGCCGTCCAGCAGAAAAACAAGCTCATCATCCATAATTACGCCCTCTCAAAGACCTATTTCCTTCTCAGTCACCCGAAACGAAACGCCTTGAAATACACCTTGGCCATAGACAGCCTGAAAAACAGTAAGGAGCTCGATTAAGATGGATTTCAGACAACTCATCATCTGGGATGGTATCATGCATTTCGCGGCCCTCGCGATGCTTCTTCTGCTCGGAAACACCCTGAGACGAAAGATTCCGCTTCTCAGGCGTTCACTGCTTCCAACGGCGGTGATCGCCGGAGTCATTGGGCTCATCATCAAGGAAACCCTCTTCGCCTCCATGTTCGGCGAAGGCGCCGTCGACAAGGTGAACAGCTTCTACGGCATGGTCACCTATCACACCATCGCGCTCGGATTCATCGCACTCGGACTCAAGGTCCATGAATCCTACAAGTTCTCCACCAAGAACAAACAGGCACTGTTCAGCGGACTGATCATTGTCTCGACTTACATGATCCAGGGATTGGTCGGGCTTGTCATCAGCATCTTCCTGGCTTTCACCCTCTTCCCGCAACTCTTCGCCGCTGCGGGGATGCTGGTGCCCATGGGATTCGGACAAGGGCCTGGTCAGGCCTTGAACATCGGAACCGTCTATGAGATCGGTTACGGTTTCACCGGTGGGTCGACGTTCGGTCTCGCCATCGCCTCATTCGGTTTCTTCTGGGGCGCCATTGTCGGTGTTTTCTATCTCAATCGCCAGTACCGGAAAGGCTCCATCGAACGGTCGAACGTCCAACACTCGAAACATGTGAGTTTGCAGGAGATTGAATCCCCGGATGAGATTCCGCTTGCCGAATCCATCGACAAGTTCACCATCCAGGTCACGCTTGTGCTTTTCGTCTACGCGGTGACCTTCGCGATGATGTTCAGCGTCGACGCCTTGATCGAAGGCGGACTTTTCGGGGATTTCGGTAGGGAGACGGTCCGTCCGCTCATATGGGGGTTCAACTTCATATTCGGAACCCTCTTCGCCATTCTCTTCAAAAAGATCTTCATGTTTTTAAGACGGATGAGGATCATGAACCGTCAATATCCGAACAACTACATGCTCAACCGCATCAGCGGATTTGTCTTCGATTTCATGATTGTCGCGAGCATCACCGCCATCAGGATCGAAGCGCTCAGGAATCTTTGGATCCCTTTCTTCATCCTAGTCATCGCGGTCGGTTTCGTCACGCTTTTCTATATCGTCTTCATCGCCAAACGGGTTTATCCGGATTATCCAGAGGCCGCGACGATGGGCATGTTCGGCATGCTCACGGGTACCGCAAGCACTGGCGTCATCCTGCTTCGCGAGGTGGACCCAAATTTCGAGACCCCCGCCGCAAACGACCTGGTCATGGGCTCGACCACAGCGATATTCTTCGGTTTCCCCATCCTGCTCCTTGTCGGGATCGCCCCGATCAGTCTTACACACACCTTCATATCCCTCGGCATCATCGCATTGCTCACCTCCATCGCAGTCAGCGTCCTTGTGCGGTTCAACCCCAAGCCATCCAAATGAGCTCAAGCCAAAAAAGAAAACAGGCATTGTGGCCTGTTTTCTTTTTATATGGCGCGATGGTCAGCTTCCCACCGGGATTTTCCGTCTGAGGTCCCGCATTTCATAGATGTAGACGAGGAACGAGAGCGAGCCTGTGACGAGGTCCGCCACGAAGAATGTCCACCAGATGCCTTCTGCGCCCATCAGATAAGTGAGGATGAAAGCCGCAGGGATGAACACGATGAAGCGGCGGGACAAGGCGACGAAGAAAGCACGTACAGGGTACCCCATAGCCTGATAGGTGCTTGAGAGGATGACTTGGAAGGTGACAAGCACAAACCCGAGGGACACAATCCTGAAGGCGCGTGCACCTTCGGATACGAACATCGGGTCGGGACTTTCCGCAAAAAGCATGAAAAGATATTCGGCGAATATGAGGACAAGCACGAAGACGATGAAGAAATAGCTGGCGAGCAATTTCGAGGCGAAAGCGATCACATCATGCAACCGGCGGTAGAATTGGGCGCCGAAATTGAAGCCCACAATCGGCACAAGCCCCTGTACAAGCCCGAAGCCCGGCATGAGGGAGAACCGTATGAGCCTGTTTATGACACCATAGATCGAGATGTATATCGCGGGGTCTCCTACGGCGTAACGGTTGATCAGGTTGTTCACGATGATGATCAGGAATCCGCCAAGCGCGACACGCACGAAGGATGGCAGGCCGATGGCCACGATTTCCTTGACATAGGAGAAATCCACCTTGTAGATAGTCCGAATGTTCAGCGCGAGATTGGACTCCGGTTTGTAGGCCATGTATATGATGTAGATGAAGGAGATTGTTTTGGAGATGCCGGTCGCGATCGCGGCGCCGCCAACGCCGAGTCCGAGTCCCCAGTCAAAGATGAAGAAGGGATCGAGGATGATGTTGAGGCCGGCGCCGAGCATGAGTGAATACATGGCGATCTTGGGTCGCCCTTCAGCCCTGGTCAGGTTGTTGAAGACAATCGAGAGTGCGTAGGGGACGAGCGCGATCAGGATGTAGGTCAGATATTCCCTTGCGTAATCGATGTTGCTGGCCGTGGCGCCGAACAACACAAGAAGGTCGTCCATCCGCCAGAATGCGACTGCGGAAATGGAGACGGTGAGCACGACGCTCACGAGGAGGGCGGTGTTCACGCTCTTGCGCATCGCTTCCGGATCGCCCCGCCCGTAAGCCCTTGAGAATATTGAGGAGCTTCCGATACCCACCATGAGGCCGCTCGCCAGTACGATCAGCTGGATGGGATAGGCGATTGAAAGCGCACCGATGGCGATGGTCCCCGCCCCTCGCCCGACGAATATCGTATCGACGAGGTTGTAAAGGGCGTTGAAGAACATCGCCGCGGTCGCGGGAACCGCGAGTTTGATCAGAAGCCTCTTGACGCTCATGCTTCCTAGCATGCGGCTTCGTTCATCATCAGTGTTCACTTTGGTTTTTTCATTTGGTTTTTCAGGATTTTCACCAGCCATGAGATGCCTCCTGATTTAAGTCAGATCAATATCTTCTTGATTCCTTGCTGCGCTTGTCCTCATACATGCGCTTCTCCGCGATGCGCAGACTCTCATGAATCGATGTTCTGCTGCCTTCATGAATGGCGACCCCGATGGAGAATGAAAGGGAGACTCCTCTGATGGATTCCTCTTGCATCCTTGTTTTGATGGTATCTTTGATCTCGTGCACTTCCTCCACATCACGGTTCGCATAGACCGCCACGAACTCGTCGCCGCCATAACGGACAAGAAGGTCGGATTCACCGGTCGTTTCTGCGAGCACCTCCCCGGCCCGGATGATCATTTCATCTCCCGCCTGGTGACCGTGTCGGTCGTTGATGATCTTGAGGGTGTCGAGGTCCGCCATGAGGAGGGTGGCGTTTGTCGCCCTGTTTTCATCAAGGCTGTCCAGGAAAGATTCCAGGTAGTTTCTGTTCCTGAGTCCTGTAAGATGATCATGATAGCTAAGATAATACAAGCTGTCATGGAGGGCCTGCTCTTTTTCATATACGTTGAAAAGATGCATCGCGACCATTCCGTAGGCGACACCCATGCCTAAAAGGATGACCAAGGTGTTGAATAGGTCTGTGAATGCGATGAGCTGGTTAAGATAAGGATAAAAGGCGATCAGAATGCCATAGGCAAAAAGGATCAACCCGTAAATGATAAACGGGCGCTTCTTGGAGCGATAGAACGTATGACCAGAATCAATGAAGAGCACCCCTGAAAAAAAGAACAGAGTATGGAGGCCCGCGTCTTTGAAAGGTTCGATGTAAAGGGTTGCCAGAATGATTGCCATCATGGCCGCAAAACCATAGAACCGGTTATTCGGATAAGGCCGGTCCATGAAAATAAAACAGCCCTTGTGATGAAAAAAGACACTGATCAGAAGCAGGAACGCATATATCCAGACAAGTGGCTCCATTTCGAAATACAAGCCGTAATACAAGGAAAAATAGGCGACAAAGAGCACCGCCCACGAAAAACTCCAGATGATCAGGTACGCACGCCGGTGGAAATGGTTCAAAACCATGACCATGAGGAACATCGTGAATGCACCGGCGATGTAATAGGTGGTCAGACTGATTAGCAAATCAGTGTCATTCATCGCTTCACCGCCTCAGTTATTCGTTCATTCCGTCGATGTGTTTTTGTTCATCGACGCCCTCGAAATTTTCCAGAAAATCGCTTGGTTCGATCGTGACTTCGCCGACTTGCGGATCGTTCGTCTCAATTTTTATCGAAACCTCGTCCCCTTCGACACGCCAGGATTCATCCTGTCTTTCAGCGATGTAGCTGAAAGAGTCTCCACGGATGGTGCTTTTGGTTTCCGTGAGGGTCGCGGGAAAGGAATCGAGAGCCCTCTGCACCACATTTTCTGCCATGGGCATGTCTGATTCGTTCACGGAACGGGGTTCAATCCTGTATTCATCTTCTCCATCCGCCCCTTGTGATGCCGCGTCGTTGAACACATAAATCGCGTCATCCTTCGCATACAAATAAAGCATCAGTTGTTCTTCCCCGTCTTCAAGACGATACAGTTCGACATACCGTTCGTCCAGGGTTTCATCATAATGGATATGCATTTCGATGGTTCGGGATTCATCTTGTGACGTGGCCTCCCAGGAGGTCACGAGGGTGTAGCGTTCCCAGCCCTCAAGCGTGTCCCGGGCTTTTTGGAACACTTCCTCCCTGTCCGCTGAAGCACAGGACGCGAGCAAAATCACGGTGAGTGTCATAAGTAAAACAGTGATCATACGCAGTGTATGCATGGAATCATCCTCTTTGGTGTTTGAATTGACTAACAACATGATACCACGCCGATTAAAAAAGACAAAGTGTCATCAATAAAAAAGCCACCCGGGTGGCTTTTTTATCAATTCTCTTCTTCATCGTCCTTTTCTTCCGGTTCAGAAGGATGAAGAGATTTGTCAATCGGCTCGACTTCCTCTTCGAAATCAATGTGGCCGAAGGTCACGGTGCCAAGGGAGGGGATGGGCATCTCGATTGTGGCGGTTTGTGAATCTCCCTCTATGGACCACACTTCCTCGTTCTGCTGACCTGTCTGTGTCTCCATCAGGACATCCACATCGGCGGCATACGTTTCGTCATCCTCATCAAATTGAATCGCCGCATCCATAAGGATCATGCCCTGCATATCGGCCAGATCCTTGTCGGACGGGAAGAACTGAAGCGTCTGTGAGAACATGTCATCGATGTTGGGGGCCTGGTTTTCGACATCCTCCCTATGCAGTGTCTCATAAGTGTCTTCGGTGTCTTCGCCCGACTTGAACTCCGCGCTTTCGAATGAGTAGGCCTTGTCCTCATCCATATAGAGATAGTTCAATGTCTCGGGCTCCTCTTCGCTCATGTTCAATGTCTCTACATAGAGTCTGTCGCCAGAGGCGTCGGAATATATCCTTGTCTGGACATCGATCATATCGTCTTCAGAGGAGGACGCAGGATCCGGGACCTCCACTGAGTTCACAAGCTTTTTCCCTTCCCATTCCTCATAGGCGTCATCAAGCAGTTCAAGCATGTCGGTCAGGGTGTTCAAATCCTCTTCTTTGATCTCGTGGTCGGTCTGTCTCTCTTCTCCACTGTCTCCATTGGAACCGTTCTGGTCGCCATCATCCTCAGGTTGCTCCTCACATGCGGCCAAAGCAAAGAACAAGCTTCCGATGATGAAGGGTAGGAACATTTTTTTCACGATTTCACATCCTTTGATATTTTTCACCATTTTAAAGGGCCACGGGGGTTGACGTCAACCCTCGTGGCCCTTTCACATGTTTGTGCGTATTTTAATCCGTCTTGCAGGCGTCGCAATAACCATAGAAATCCAGTCTGTGTTTACGTATGTCGAAATCATGCTGTGCCTCGACGCGTTTCTCGTAATCCCCTAGCGGACAATCCTCGACATAGACCACCTTGTGACACGAAAGGCAGATCAGTCTGTGTCCGTGTTTGGGATGGGCGAGTTCATAGAGGACCTTTTTGGAGAATTCGACACTGCCTGCACTCACAAGCCCATGGTCCGTGAAGGATTCCAGGACCCTATAGACAGTCGACAACGAGATGTCGGCATCCTCTTTTTTGGCGCGCATGTAGATGTCGTCCGCTGAGAGGAACGCGTCGCTCTCATCGAGGATTTTCAATATGAGAAGACGGTGTTTCGTCTTTTTAAGATTCTTGTTCTCAAGCCAGGTCTCATGCATGGTGGACATATGGATCCCTCCTAGGTATGTCGGAGTCCTTGAATACCATTATACACCGTGACCCCCAAAAACACAAAGCCGGACATGAGGACGATGGTCGATCCCGATGGCAGGTCGAAAACGAATGAGGTTAAGAGTCCGAGAACGACGAGCACAACGGAAAGGACGGCGGACATCCAGACGGTCCATTTGAAATTCCGGCTGATTTGCATCACGATTACGGGTGGAAAGAGGATGAGTGCGCTGATAAGCATCGTGCCGATCGCCCGTATTCCGATCACGATGGTGAGTCCGGTGAGGACGGCGAGCAAGGTGTTGAGACGTTTGGTACGCACCCCGCTCACGCGCGCGTATTCCTCTTCATAGGTCATGCTGAAAAGGTCATGGTAGAAAAAGATGATGACCCCGACCACGATGAATGAGAAGATGATCGAAAGGATGACATCAATCTGTCTGATCGTCAGTATGCTTCCGAAGAGGTAGCTGAAAAGATCGACATTGAACCCCCCGCCCATGCTTGCGAGCGCGGTGCCAAGCGCGATGGAGAACGAGGCGGTGAGACCGATGGCCGCGTCACCTTGTAGATTTGCGGTGTTGTTGAGTTTCAGGATGAAAACCGATACGAGCACCACCACCGGCACGGTGAAAAGCAAGGGAGCATTGTTGGTGAAAAGACCGATCGCGATGGCGGCGAACGCCACATGGGAAAGGCCGTGCCCAATCATGGAGAACTTGTTGAGCACCAGAAAGGAGCCGATCAGCGAACTGCTCAGCGCCACAGCGATTCCTACTATGAGCGCGCGCCACATGAAGCCATATACGAAAGAGAGCCTGAGCATGTCAAGCCAGTCCATGGGTGACATCCCCCTCATCGGCCTCAGCATGTTCTCGACCAGGGTTGACACCGGCGAGATTGGTCGGGTTATAATGGCTGGGCGGGCCATCATAAAGCAGGGTCTGGTCCATATGAAGGACACGGTTGACATACTCGTGAGCGACCGACAAATTGTGTGTGATCAGGATGATGGTGACACCATGCGCCTCGTTCAAGTGCCTAAGCATCCTGAGGAATTTCCTGCGCATGGTCACATCAAGCGCGCTCGTCGGTTCGTCGAGTACGAGCATGTCGGGCTCGCTGACCATCGCACGGCCGAGCAACACCCTTTGTTGCTGACCACCGGAGAGGGCGCCAATAGGTTTTTTGCAAATGTCACCCACGCCTAGGAATTGCAGGGTGTCCTTGATCCTCTCACGGTCCCTGGCCCGCATTCTTCTCGGGTATTTCTTCTCCATGAGAAGACCTGTTGAAACGACTTCCTCGACACTGGCCGGGAAGGACCTGTCACGGATGGCGGTATGCTGTGACACATAGCCGATCTTCAAGTCATCACGTTTTTTCATTTTGCCTTTATATGGATGTTTTATTCCCATAATCGTTTTTATCAACGTGCTTTTTCCGCTCCCATTCGGACCAACCACCGCCAGGAAATCCCCTTCTTGCATGTCGAAGGATACGTCTCTGACAGCGACAATCCCGCCATAACGGACTTCTATCTGTTCAGTGCTAATGATAGGATGATCACTACTCATGATTGCCGAACTCGCTTTTAAACCCTTCAAGATTCTCATGCATCATTTCCATGAACGTCACACCCTCTTCAAAATCATCTTTCGATATGTTACCGGCGACATTGAGATAGACGATTTCAGCCCCTGTCTCCTCGGCAATCGCATCTGCGACACGCGGGTCAATCAAATTTTCCGAGAAAAGTGTTTCCGCACCATGTTCATTCATGGTCTCAACCATGTTCGCAAGTGCACCAGGTGTCGGTTCGCTATCCGTGGAGAACCCTTGGTAAGGGGTCACATATTCAAGATTATAACGTTGAACGAAATAACCGAATGCATTGTGTCCTCCGTGCATGAAGACCGAATGGTCGCTTTCATTCATCAAATCCAGCACATCTTCATGATATTGTTGAAGCTCGTTCTGATATGCTTTTGAAAGCTCTTGAATGGATGCGTGTGCATCAGCATCCACAATGTCTTCAAGCGCGGCTTCAATGGCTTCAACCATCTTGATCGCATTCAAAGGATCCAACCAGATATGTGGATCATAATCTCCATGGTCATGATCGTGGTCATGATCGTTATGATCATCGTGGTCGT
>CAZCTR010000018.1:17873-27098 GCA_964501715.1 uncultured Candidatus Izemoplasmatales bacterium
TGATCATCGTGGTCGTTATGATCATCGTGGTCATCGTGGCCGTGATGATGGTCGTGGTCGTGACCGATAAGATCGACATGCTCACTAAGATCGAGCAATCGCAAGCTATGATCGTCCACGTGACCGGCAATCATATTCTCGACCCAAGGCTCCATGGAATCTCCTGTATAGATAAGCAAGTCCGCTTCCAGTATATCAATCACATCGTTCGGACTCGGTTCATAGGAGTGCGCACTGGTCCCAGGGGGAAGAAGATATTCCGTACGCACATGATCTTCTGCTATCTGCTTTGTGAAATCATACTGTGGGAACAGAGTCGTGATGACTACAGGCCTGTCATCATCGTCTTCAAATGTGTCACATGCTGTGACAAGGAACACGGTCACTAAAGTTAATAATAATACCAATGATTTTTTCATAATACCCTCCACTGCTTATTATGAGTCTATATTAATGGATATTTAATGCAAATGCAAATTGTTTGCATTTGGTTGTCTCGAAAAATGCTGCAGACAGTCAAACACTGCCTGCAGAATGGGTTTGGGAACCTTATATGTATATGAGGATATGGCTTTTTGCCGGTAAAGAGACTTGGGTTTCAAGGGTCAGGGACTTGTCACGGAGGAGGTCCTTGTATGTGCCTTGCGGGACATCCGGATATACTGTCCGGGATGTATCTGCTCGGTTGATCATGGCCACAAGCCTGTTTTTTTGAACAATCACCACATCCCCTTCCGCATGAAGGAAATCGAGTGTGTCGCCTCTGAAATCCGGATAGGCGTGATACAGTGCATTGAGTTTTTTGATGAAGTGCATCAAGTCTTTGTCCTGACGTGTCTCATCCCAGATCATGCACCGCCGGTTGTCAGGGTCATGGTCGCCTGTGAGCCCGACCTCTCCGCCGTAAAAGACAGACGGGGCGCCCGGAAGCAGATACTGAAGAAGATAAACCTGGCGCAAAGCCTCACTGTCGTCTCCTGTGACACGAGCGATACGCTTCGTGTCGTGGCTGTCCAAAATGTTGAACATGTTTCTGATGACAGGGCGTGGATAGGCGAAAAGGGTGTCTTTGATGGCATCGGCGAACTGTGAAGCGTCCATTGTATAAGGTTCATCTTGTCCAAAGAATGCCCACATCGGATACAGAAACTCATAGTTCATTACAGCGTCATGCTGATCGCCACCGAGCCAGGGATTCGACTGATCCCAGTTCTCTCCGAGGATGAAGATGTCCTTTTTCGCGGATTTCACTCTGTCTCTGAAATCACGCCAGAAGGCGTGGGAGACCTCATTGCTTACATCGAGACGCCAGCCGTCGATGTCGAACGTCTCAATCCAATAGGTTGCCACATTCAACAGGTATTGTTTGAGTTCTGGGTGGTCCGCATTCAGTTTCGGCATCCTTGATGTGAACGCGAAAGTCTCATAGGGCGGTCTTTGATACCCGCCCTGTGATGGGCGTTTTCTGATTCTGGATGGATCCATGGGCCAGTCATGAATGAAGAAATAATCATAATAAGGGCTTTTCGGTCCTTTCTCAACCGCATCCAAAAAGAAGGGGTGTTGATCTGAGACGTGATTGAAAACCGCATCGAGCATGACCCTCATCCCCAAGGAGTGTGCCATGTCGACCATCTCCTTGAGATCCTCCTTGGTCCCGAACTGAGGGTCGATCTCGTAATAATCTATGGTGTCATATTTATGGGCGGAAGGCGATTTGAAGACAGGAGTCAGATAAATGCCGGTAAAACCGAGTGTCCTTAGATAGTGAAGTCTTCCCGTGATCCCTTTGAGATTGCCCCCGAAGAACTGGTCGTTGCGATAGGTGTCCGATGATTCCCATTCAAGCAATCCCGTGTTGGGGTTGTCGAGTCTGTGAAAACGGTCGGGAAAGATTGAATACCACACAGTGTCTTTGACCCAGGCAGGGGCGTGATACAGATCCGCCTCTAATATATAAGGAAAGTTGAAAAAAGCGTTCAGATTGCTTTTGAATGTTGGATGGGCGTGAAGGTCGACCAGTATATTCTCAACAAACACATGACGTCCGTCAATCAAAAAAGCGTATTTGACTCGTTTTGTGGGCACCTTGATAGCCGCGAACCAATAATCGTATGTGTCCGTGGAGGCTTCTGGTGTCATAGGGGTGGGTGGCTTTTGAGCCCCTTTCCAGACTTTTCCGTTTTCACTTGTTCCCCAGTCGAATGGGTCCCCATGGATGATATCGACTTCTTGCGCCGTCCCCTTGTCACTTCTGAAGCGCAGATGAAGCGTGTGCGAATCCACAGCAAAAGCCATGGAGGATTTGGGTATGTGATGAAATTCCGAATGTCTCATGATAGTCCTCTCTTTTCTTTATGACTATGATTATTCTAACCCATCAATCGAAAAATTCAACCCACTTTGAAACATCCGAAATGTAAAGGGTTACAATTCACAATATGTTTTTAAAGCGTTTACAATGGTTTTCATCTATGTTAATATTTAATCGTATATTTTAAGATTATACCGAGTCTCGAAATCAATTCAGTTAGGAGTAATTCCATGGACAATTCAGAGAACTTCATAGACCGGGTCATGGATGCTTTTAAAAAAGTCGGCCTGTTTTTCACAAAAAAAATACCGTTGAGTATTTACGGCTTTTTCAAGCGCATTGTCATGGCTGTGATCAATTTCTTCAAAAGCATCATTGTTGCAAAGCGCGAACATCCCGAGGCATTCAAGAAAGGACTCGCAAGCTTCTTTTTGATGGGCCTTGGGCAATTCAAAAACAAACAGTGGTACAAAGGGGTCCCCTTTCTCGGGATTTTTCTTGTCTTCCTGATTTTCGAAATCGCTACAAGCAGTTACTGGTGGGCGCCAGCGGAAATCGCCAACAATCCTGCGGAAGATACGTTATACTTCTTCCGCGATTACGGTGGTGTGTTCACCAAGGGTATCTGGGGACTGTTCTCATTAGGTGCCGTCACGACTTACACCGTATATAGAGGCGTGGACATCAGACCGCGCGGAGCTATCTACGAATGGGCGAGCGGGGACAACTCCAGGGCCCTTCTGGGACAAGGGGTCATTGTCCTCGTCCTGCTTGCCGTGCTTGTGATCATCTGGATCGCCAGCGTCCGGGACGCCTACAAGACGCATCTCAAGGTCGCCGCAGGAAAATCGCTGGAGGACGCCAAATCTTTCTTCAAGCGTGTCTGGGAAGAGTATTTCGCGTACCTGATCATCATCCCGGCCGTCATATTGGTCACCTTCTTCATTCTCATTCCGTTCATCTTCTCCTTCTTGGTCGCCTTCACGAACTACACCGACAGCATCAATCTCGGCCGTGAGCTGATCCAGTGGCACGGACTCGACACGTTCCGCAAGGTGTTTAACCCTGAAGGCGATTGGTTCAGATACTTCTGGCAGGTGTTCCTGTGGACCGCTTTCTACGCGTTCATGAGCAGTGTCACCGTCTACATACTCGGGTTCGCCCAAGCGGCGATCATCGAAAGCCGCTTTGTCATCATGAAGAAATTCTGGCGCCTTACATTCATCCTTCCGTGGGCCATTCCCGGCATGATCGTGCTTCTTCTTTTCAGCAATGTGTTCGGTTCCGACCAGGGGCTTTTGAACAACATTCTAGCCACCACCGGGACCACCGAGAGCGTGAAGGAGTTCCTGAGAACGATCGGGCTTGTCGGACAGACAACCGAGGGGAACATTCTCTGGTTCACCTCTCCGGCGAACGCGCCTCTGGCCCGCGCCATCATCATCGTTGTCAATTTATGGATGGGCTTCCCCTTCTTCATGCTCCTGATCACCGGGGTGCTGACAACCATACCTCAGCAGCTCGTCGAGGCAGCGGACATCGACGGGGCGACAAGCTATCAGAAATTCAAGTTCCTGACATTCCCCTGGGTTGTGAGGGCGACGGCCCCTGTCATGGTCACCACCTTCACATTCAACTTCAACAACTTCGGCATCATATACTTCCTGACGGGTGGTGGCCCCGGGTATCCGAGGGCGGAGATTCCCCAATCCCTTGTTGGCATAGCCCCCGGTCAGACCGATATCCTCATTTCATGGATTTACAAGCTCTCCTTCGATTCCACCGTAAACCAGTTCAATCTCGCAGCTTCCTACTCGATACTCATCTTCCTAATGATCGGTATCGTGGCAATCTATCAGCTGTCCAGACTCAAATCATTCTGGGAGGAGGAATAACACATGGCTAACCATACCACCAAGACGCAAGAGCGTTTGCGAAACTATTCTGTCAGACAGGCCATCAAGAACACCGCCTTGGGCACCCTCATCTATACATGGCTGACGGTGACATTCATCATCATCATGGTGCCTATTCTTTGGATGGTGTCCGCGGCATTCACGAACACACGGAACCTGAACGCGGTCCCCATCATCCCGAATCCTGCCCGCTGGTCCCTCGCGAACTACGAATGGATCTTCACCTACAGCGGCAGCACAGGCCAGATGCTTCCGGACTATCCGAGGGCCTTCCTCGTGAGTCTCGGCATCGCCTCTTTGTCCACCGTCCTCACGGTCATCTTCTCCTCACTGGTCGGCTTCTCATTCTCCCGTTACCGTTTCAAAGGAAAGAAAGGCGTGCTCCTTTCCATGCTTGGCCTTCAGATGTTCCCGTCTTTCATGGGCATGATCGCGCTCTTCCTCCTTTTCAATCAGTTCGGTTGGCTCAACAGCTGGCCTCACCTCTCACTCATCTACGTCGCAGGATCGATTCCGTTCAACACCTTCATCATCCGAGGCTTCATGAAGAACATCCCGCTTTCACTGGATGAATCCGCACGAATCGACGGGGCGTCAAACCTCCAGGTCATGTTCAAGATCATCATCCCGCTCGCCGTACCCATCCTGGGTTTTGTCGCAGTCGACTCATTCATGAAACCATGGCTCGACTACATCCTGCCATCCATCCTCATGCCCAACAACGAGACCGTCGCCATGTGGCTCTTCCGGCTCAACGACATTGAAAGCCAGCCCCACAACCCGATGTATTTCATGGCCGGTGGCCTTTTCATCGCCGTACCGATCATGCTCGTACAGATATACATGCAGAAATATGTCGTATACGGTCTGACCGTAGGCGCGGAAAAAGGGTAAAATCAAGCTTTGAAAGTGCGATGGCCTCCATCGCACTTTTTCAAGGTCATCAGGTGATATTATGAAAGACAAACTGCTTCTGTTCACCCGCATGCTTTACAGCAATGATGCATTATTGAAAACCGCCAGGGCCGGCATCCTTGTCACAGCCCTGGTCCTGTTCATAAATGTCAGCCTTGTAAGCGCCCCGAACTATGTCGGATACATGCGTGGTGTCGGTTCGATCGAGCAACTCCATTCCGTGGAGACCGCCTTCGAGGCGATGTATGAGGACGAACTTCCCTGTCGCGTTGATGAGAACGCAATCATGCATTGTGATGTGGATGAAGAGCGGACTTACGGAGACTATACGTTCAGATTCCAAGACCGGCTGGACCCTAGTGAAATCGATGAGACCGCAATCATCTTCTCCCCTGAAAAAGCGGCCCTGGTCTATCATGAAGAGGGAAGGACGGTTGTAGATGGGGACTACAATCTACTCACGGGCTTCGATTTCTCAGAAATCAAGCAAAACGCGGCCGATACCGATGATCCCGAGGAACATATCGCAAACAACACGGATTTCTTCATGCGCAATTTATATTATTCAGATCTTAACCAGACTGTCGGAATGATCTACACCGTTCAATTCGCCCAAACTTTCCTATATGTGTTTTTTGTATCATTCATGTTCATGATGTTGAATTTCAGAGCCTCCATGAAGAAAGTCACTTATCAGGCAGCCCTGAGAATCACAGTCTTCGCAATGACCGGTCCCGCTCTCTTGAGTGCGGTGCTCGGATTGAGAATCTCCACTTGGGCATATGTCCTTTTCACTGTGGTCTATCTCGCGAGAGTGATTGTACTTTATTACAAATTGCACCGTTCCAAAGTGACCATCGGATTGGATGATCCTGAGCAACAGGAATCATGATTTTATAAAAACGTTTACATAATTACATAAGAAAACGTTTCCACAAAGCAATTTTTGTAAGCATTTTCAATACAAACGTGTTCACGTATGCTATAATTAGAATAGCGAAAACTTTTAAAAATATTTAGGAGGAATCTATGAAAAAGTTAAGTGTATTTGCAACTGCATTGCTGCTGGTCTTCAGCCTTGCGGCATGTGGTGACCGCGGCAGCGACTACGCCGGGTATGAGGATTGTGAAGAAGCCACGGGCGCTGACGCCTGCTGGTACGAAGACGACGAGGATTTTCTCGTCGAGGACGATGCGACCATCACCATCGGGGTCGACAGTGACGACATGGGCGCCGCCCTTGTGCAGAAATGGAATTCCGATTTCCCTGAACTTGAGGGCATGGTGGAATTCCAGAACTACGGATCCGCCAATGATGACAACGCAGGCATGCAAGGGATCGAGCTTCAACAGGACGAAGCCCCTGATGTCGCACTGGTCATTGACGGTGAAGTGATCGGGCGCGAAGGCTCAGTGCTTCCGCTCCATGAGTACTTCCAGGACTTCGGCGCAGCCGAAACGCACCAGTCGGCTTTCGAATCGATCAACCAGCTTGATTATTTCTATATGCCGGCATTCTATGACGGCATGGTCTTTTCCTGGAACGAGACCATCCTTGAGGAACTCGGCATAGACACCACTGATTCGACCGGGGACAACCTGCCTGATGCCATCGACACCTGGGAGAAAATCTTCGCCATTTCTGAAGATTTCGATGCGGATGACCGCCCCGAGATCGATGTGCCAGGCAATGACGATAGCTACACCATGTATGAAATGTTCCCGATCTCCCTCGACGAGGTCTGGAGCGGTTATTCCTCACTCACATCGGGTGGATGGAGACTGTTCCCGGATCCGGAACAGCTTGATGAGCCCGGGTTCGACACCGATGAATTCGAAGCTGGTCTGGAATTCATCCAGGAATTCTCAGAAACCAACATGAGTGTCGATGAAACCGGTTCTAAAAAACAAGCCGGTGAAATGGGTTGGCGTTGGGATTCCTATCTCGAAGGCGCCTATCCGATGAGCCTTGTCGGAACGTGGCAGGACGTGGACGGTGCGGAGGAAGCCACAGGCTTCAACTTCCGTTTCTCCAAAATGCCGACTTATGAGGGCGAAGAGCTCAACCCGCTCATGAAGACCAAAGGGTTTGTCATCAACGGTTACACACCTTATCCTTCAGCCGCTTCCAAAGTTCTCAAATGGCTTTACACCGAGGACACTTTCACCACTATGATCGACTCCTCGGCCTATCTGCCCTCTTTGCAGGAAGAGTCCATCATCTTCCCTGAGATTGAGAGCGACAACAAAGAAGAGTTCGCACTGGGTATGGAAAACAACCACCTTGAAATCTCCGGCACCCTTCCGAACAATGCGGATGTCCCCGCCATGGACGTTTATTACAACTTGGACCTCGGGGATTTCCTGAGAGACATATGGGATGGCGAAATGACACCTGCGGAGGCCCGTCAAGCGATCACTGAAGACGCGGACGCATGGATAGAAGAGTACAACCAATAACCTAGACCATTCATGAAAGGGCTCTTCGGGGCCCTTTTAAATGAAAGAGAGAAGGAAGGCATTATGAAGAAACTATTCAGTCTCACCGCTCTGCTTATCCTGTTCACCGTAATCGCCGCCTGTGACCAGCCAGTTGATGACTATGGCAATGGTGATGACAACGGGGACAACGACCAACCCAACGGAGAACAAACCTATGACATGGTCGACACTTCGGAAACTTTGAAATCGGACATCGATGTCTGTTATCAGATATTCCCCATCTCCTTTTCGGATTCCTCCGGAGACGGCGTAGGCGACCTCAGAGGCATCGCGGAGAATGTCGATTATCTGAGCGAGACTTTGGATGTCGACTGCATATGGCTCAACCCCTTCAACCCGTCTCCGTCCTATCACAAATACAATGTGACGGACTATTACGGGATTGACAGCGAATTCGGGACCATGGAGGATTTCGATCATTTCCTCGACACGATGCACGAACATGACATCGTCGTGCTGATGGACCTTGTCATCAACCATACCGACTTCAACCATCCTTGGTTCCAGGCTTCAAGAGAGGGGGATGAACAGTACCGCGACTGGTATGTATGGCATGATTTCGACACCTCTGATGTCGAATACCCCTCGATGGACGGATGGTACCGTTATGGGGATTCGTATTATTTCGCCTCATTCTGGGACAGGATGCCGGAGCTGAACTTTCAGCATAACCCCGTACGCGAGGAGATCAAGGCCATCGCCACCTATTGGCTTGAGCTCGGCATCGACGGTTTCAGAATCGATGCCGCTAGACACATCCACGACAGGAACGAATACCCCACCGGCACCGATTTCCGTCAAAAGAACATTGATTGGTTCCTGGAATTCAACGACCACATCAAAAGCGTCAATGAGGACGCCATCATGTTGAGTGAGATATGGCTCAACAGCAGTGCCGTGATCGGGCGCTACTACGAGGGTATGGATACGACATTCAACTTCCAGACTGCAGAGAACATACTCGATGCCGTGCGTTCCACACGTGAGAACTCACTTGTTGCAGACCTCGTGGAAGCAAGGGAGAACTACCGGAACACACGGGAGGACTTCGTGGACTCGATCTTCCTGTCCAACCACGACCAGACAAGGGTCATGACAGCCCTCGATCACAATGAGGCCAAGGCGAAACTCGCGGCCAACATACTCTTCACCCTGCCCGGTGTCTCATGGGTATACTATGGTGAGGAACTCGGCATGAGCGGTGACAAGCCGGACGAAAGCATCCGTCAACCCTTCAAATGGGATGACGGCAGCCCTTATAACACCGAGGGGCAACCCGGTGGCATCCACGATTGGAACGACCACAACCGAACGCTGAAAGGTGTCGAAGACCAACTTCAAAACGAGGATTCCATGCTCA
Source organism: uncultured Candidatus Izemoplasmatales bacterium (assembly GCA_964501715.1). Classification (GTDB taxonomy): domain Bacteria; phylum Bacillota_I; class Bacilli_A; order Izemoplasmatales; family Izemoplasmataceae; genus M55B118. Next base: position 26,881 of record CAZCTR010000018.1, read on the forward strand.
ACCACTACCGCGAGCTCATCAGCCTCAAAAAGGACCATGCCGTACTTGCGGACGGCTCGATTGACACGGTGGACTCCAGAGACAATGATGTCATCGCCTTCACCCGTACAAAAGGGGAGACAACCTACCTCGTCATCCATCACCTGGGCAACGCGGAAAGTGAAATCAATCACGCGCTTGATAGCTACGAAGTCATATGGAGTGCGCATGAGACAAAT
>CAZCTR010000019.1:0-25052 GCA_964501715.1 uncultured Candidatus Izemoplasmatales bacterium
ATACCTACGAACAGCAAAGCGACCACCTGAACGGCCACAGCACCGATACGGACCCCTGGACCCTCTACGTTGATACCGACACCCCGGATGATATCACCACGGAACTCGAAGAGACCTACACCGTCGTAAGACGGGACCGTGAACTTATTGCGCTCGGTGATCTTCGTGACATAGTGATCGGGTATATCTCACAACTGGACACCTCGTGGGCCACGGTTGAAGTGAGAGAAGACCATGTCAAGATTGTCGTGGATGATGCCACAACCGTGGAATCCCCGTTCATCCTGGACCTTGTCGATGAGGGCAGGATCGTGATCGAATACTCGGATGCGGAACTCGTCCCCACCGGGGATTGACTACGAGGTCCTTCTAAATGCATTCAGGGTTGTTTCGCACACTTCGGAGAATTGATTTCCCATGATATGAGGTTGACACCACCGATATGGAACCATTCATCAAAAATCCGTGCAGGAAGAGCGCCTGCACGGATTTTTTGCGTTTAGATGACGAATAAGCCAAAGGATATAGTCTGTTTAACGCATGTTCAGATTGTTCACTATTACCCTTTCCCAAGCATTGTGACCGAGAAGTCATATGCCGATTCAGTCATTAAGATTGAGCGTGGTGAATGAGTGATGGATCCGGCTTTCCCTGAACAGGGTTCCGGAAGGGTCGTAATAGTTCAGTTCGACATAAAAGTGCTCGTCTGACACTTCAAGACCACCAAGCATTGTGACAAGCTCTGAGAGGTCATCGGATGCTACATCCGAACTGATGCTGATGCCATATTGCGGTTCGTCCTCGAAACGGACCGAGATACGGTCCGCATCCGTCAATGAATATTTTTCGTAGGGCTCGTTCGGATAGCCTATCGAGACGTCAAGTTCATAAGTGTCCTCGATGATGCCTGCGTCCATAAGTTGAATGATATCGGAGGCAAGACTGAGTTTCAGCTCAAGATTCACTTCCTCATCCGAGTACTCCAGGTCCTCGACATCAGCTGTCACGGTTCCAGGGGGCAGGTTGATCGGGTCACCGCTGTACTCCACGCACAATGTGTCATCCGGTTCAGGTTCTTCGTTGTCAGTGCCACAAGCCGTAATGAGAAACAGCGATAGAAAAAGCATCATTATTTTAATCATTCAAATCATGCTCCTCGATTTTAGAGTACATGTCATAAGTATAATCAGCCGAAGCAGAATATTCCCTGTAATTGCATTGTGGATCCCAATGTTTCATTGTGCCCCACGTATCAACAGTCTTGGACCCTGCCTCCCAGGTGGTTTCAGTATGAGGGGCACTGTTGAAAGTGAAGATTCTTGTGACTTCTTCCTGAACCCCTGCTCCTATTTCAGCTGATACAGAAGTAGATGCAAAGATTGCATCAGCTTCCATTTCGGTTCCGATTGAGGTTTCGAAATATAAAACACTAGTAAACTCTATAGTTTGCTGTTGAGTGGCGCTGCTGTCATTTTCCATAACACCGGTTGCTTCGACAACAACATCCTCATGCGTGTATGATTCAGTATACAGGTAATAATCCAAAGAACTAGTAAGTCCTTCGGTGTCATCTTCCCCCGAGGGACAAATTATCAATGAATCGCTTGATTCAGAGAGGTTAATTGCTTCGATTTGAACCAAGGAAGCATTTGAGGCGACAAACATGACAAACACAATTAAAATCCCAATTAATCTATTTTTCACACTATTCATCCCTTCTAATATTTAATTTTATCTGAAATCCTCCTCCCTTATAGCATGATGTACTATTTATAATCATATATTAACATGTTTATATGTTAATGATTACGACATATGTGACGTACTTTTGATAATCGCTTTAATGTTGTCTTTATTGCGCAGTTTCTACGAAGATTTTAATTAGTTAGTTACTTCACCAAACGCTAGTTTAAAATAATTTGGATACCTGTAATTATTGACATGAATAGTCAATCATCTTGAAGGAATTAACTATGTGATCCCTTGAAAATAACGAGTGGCTCACTTAAAAACCCATGACATATCCGCCATATGAAAATTACAAATAAGGTAGTACAATATATAATGTATAAGTGTTTAGGGATAAGCCATGCTGGAACCATGATGCACATTGTACGTTCACCATTGTGGATAGGACCTGCGAAGTGCCCTTATTATACACGTTGGAAAGGAGAAGACCATCCAGTGACAATGCAAAGGATGGACATTGTCATCAGACGTCTCATGAGGTCACGCTCATTCATTAGCCATATTTTCGAGAGGATGCTATGAAAGATAAGTGATTCCATTTGTTTTCTGTTCATATTTTATCAGCTACATCAATGATGATTCGCGGAACGTATTTGTAATGATTGAAGATTATTTTGGTAGCAAACAAATTTGGAAGGGAAGAGGGGGGAGTATGCTACATAAAGTATTGATTATTATAACGCTCTCTGTTTTTGTTTTCTTACTGTCTGAAAGTGTACATGTTTCTGCCAAAGAGCATACAATGGAAGACTTTGAATCCATGTATTCTGAGACCCATGTTGTTGAATCACACAGTACGTATGATTTTAAGAATCCAATTGTAAAGAGAGCGGTTGAAGTTGAGGGTCAAAAAGTTTTTTCTGCGTTTTTTGCAACGGATGATAGTCTACTGCGTGATGATATAACAAAAAAGCATTTGATTCTTATTTATTCAAAAGAAGAGGACCTGAATACCTATGAGGTGGAGTATTATATTGACGAAACGGTTTCAATGAAAACCTTGGACCCTGATACAGGCAATGTTGTTGATACAGAAACCCTTGATCAATCACTAATGCGTCCCAGTGTTGGAACACCATGTTCCAACTACATTGATATTGATTTTGATTGTGCCACCCAGATCTGCCAGAAATACCAATGGGACCCCTCGTGGGATTTCGATTGTCCTTCAAACCTGGGGTTTGGATGCAATGCGCTATATCCTGTGCTCGGCAAGATTTCGGTGGCTGCTTGCAAGTTCGGGGTGCTGATTGTATGCAATGCGCCTTATCAGGAAAGATGTGTTGAAGGCACATGGTATCCGGTGTGTCCGGAATGATGTATTATGAATTGGAGGGTGAGATCTTATGTCGATAGACCGTTTAATCTCAAGGAACCCCGTAATGCGCTCTCTTCGTTCTTTGGAGCGGGTAGACACGGAAAATAAGATAAAGTATGACGATGTGGTGAACTCGACCATCAAGCTTGTTCTAAGAGGGCTTGCCGTGGGTGGCCTTTTCGGGTGGGGCGCTTACACTCTCCTTGAAAGCGCGCGTATCTCCGGACCTACGTATGTTCATGTGCTCCTTTACGCACTCATTCTTTTCACGATGGTGATTGCCGCGCTCTTATCATACTGGTCCGTCCATGCGGGGAGCAGATACATTGAGAAATCCAAGTTCTATGCGGGCATGTACACGGATTCAAACGCCTTGCTGTTCGGCTTCACCTCAGCACTGCTCATGGTTTGGATCGACGCCTTGGTCGTGCCTGTTGCCATTTTGGCCACGGTGGGTGTTTTCATGATTGTCCTATTGTTTTACAAGAACGGATGGGTCCGTGCCACCAAGCGATTCAGAAAGACGGCGTTCGTCCTTCTTATCGCCTCAGTCTTGTTCGGGCTTTTCATGTTCGCGACCTACCTCGCAGCGCCTGATTGGTTCATCCATTCCGCGAGCTGGATGAACATAAGCATCCCTGTGGCGTTCATCATCCTTGCAAGCATGTTTCTGGTCATCGAGTTCGACAATGTATATGAAGCGGTGGACGAGGGACTTCACACGAAATACCGCTGGATGCTCGCGCTTGGCCTGCTTGTCGATATCTTCTGGATCTATGTGAGCATGCTGGAGCTTGTAGGTCGGATGTTCTTATCGCCTTGGGATTGATTCCAGCTTTCAACACTGCCATTTTTCCCTTAAATATAGGAACACGATGATTGATGAAATGGGTACAAGCATTTTGTCCAAGACACATATACTGAAATAGGGGGAAGGAAGAACGGAGTCCACCGAAATGCAGAGAGAGTCATCAAACAAGGTGTCGAAGATTTTGATTCTGACGCTGCTTGTCGCACTATCCATCATGCTTCCGGGATGCGACAGGGAAATCACCTATGAGCTGTTCGATCATCAGGTTAGAACGATGGAGGCCCGCATCCATGGCGATACCGTTCTGGATACCACCACCATGGAAGAGGACGATAGGGATGCCATCATAAACGCTATCAATCAATATTTCGAATCCGTTGAATACATGACGAACGTCGAAAGAAATAAGGATGTGGATGGAGGCCGATGGAGTTTTCACCTTGTCACTGAAGAAGACCGCGAAATCCTTATCCACGATACGTATGTCGACATGGACGGTGATACGAAAAGAGTAGTAGGCATTGTCATTGACGGCGAAGAGACAGGTTTTTTCGACGCGGACACGTACGATGGTTTCAAGGAATCATTCGACTTGGAATCGTATGATTCTTAGTCCTGAAGAAATCCCTCAGGGATTCAAGTTCAGTGGCTGATGCATATCGAAGGGAAAGAATTTGGAAGGGAGGAGTGTTAGATGATGGCGGTCAATACAAACGAAAAGCTTATCTGAAGGACGAGTTCCATCGCAGCACTGTTGACTCTTGCTGTTTTGTTGTTTCTCACAGGATGTGAGGATGAAACGGACCAGCAAATCAACCAGGAATCCTTTGATTACCATATCACAGCGATGGACGCGCGTTTCCTGGGCGAAACCGTGGTGGATACCAGCGCCATGGATGAACAGGGTGCTGAAAGTGTCATCAAAGATGTCAATGAATATCTAAACACGGCTGAGATGATGGTCGACCTCGACCCCGAGGCAAGCGCCGATGGAGGACAATGGATTCTGATTCTCACCACGGACGACGGTGAGGAACTACGGATCACCGAAGCCTACGAAATCATCAATGACGAACTCGAGACAGGCGGCATTATCCGCGCCGACAGTGAAGTGCTGGGCTATTTCACGGTCAAAGATTTCAGGGACCTGTTGCGTTCATTTGACGCCTGGATGGATCTGGAGAATAATCGACAAAAGATGATGTGAAACCCGATTCAACAAAGTGATCACTCAAATAAAAAATACGTGTAGCACACCTACACGTATTATTTATGAAACAGAGTCATGCGGTCCTTTTATCGTAAAGACGGAGCACATAGGCGATGATGACGCCGTATACGATGCCTGCGAAGAAGCCGGTGAAGTCATTGAAGTCCGTTGTGAGATAAAAGGCGAAAGAGACTGCGAAGCCCACAAGGGCGCCTCTAAGCAACGCGGTTTTCATCTCGGTCAGCGGTGCCGCAAGCCCGAGCGCGAGCCCGATGATCACGCGGTTGTACCAAAACGCGGTGAGATACACCGCTTCAAGCGTCTCCTCGCTTCTAAGAAGTGCGCCCACGATGCATACGACACCAAGAATGGCGCCGAGACCGAGTCCGATCAACAAACGTTTCATTCAATCAATCCTCCCATGGATTGTTTCTAGGAATCAAATGAATCATATCCATACGTTCATTGTATCAGTCCGTTCAGGGTTTTCCAACGGTTTCACATCCGGAGCTCGGATGAAACAGCATCGATGCAACCGTATTGACAAATTATGATGTTCGATATACAATTGTTTCATATCAAACATTCATGGAGGTGGCTCATGGAAGATAGAAGAATCGGCTCGCACCTGAAGGCGCTTGGAAACATCATGAAGCGCTATTTCGACCATGCGAGCACCATCAAGTACGCAAAAAGCCTCACCGGAGAGAACACCTTCATCATCCGCTACCTTGCGGAACACGAGGATGAACCTATTTTCCAAAAGGATATCGAGAAACGTTTCTCGATCACCCGCTCGACCACGTCCAAGGTGCTTTCCCTCATGGAGGAGAAGCACCTTGTGAAACGCTTCCCCGTCGAGGGGGACAGGCGCCTGAGAAGGATCGTCCTCACCGACGAGGCGAGGAAACTGAACGCCAAGATCACAGAGGAGATCGACGCCTTCGAGGCCACGATGAAAAAAGGCTTCACGGAAGAAGAAGTCGAGCAGTTCCTCGCTTACGTCGAGCGCATCAAGCACAATCTCGAGACAACCGATAAACCCCACACAAAGGAGCCATCCCCATGATCAAGACCCTGTCCAGATCCATCCGCGAATACAAAAAGGAAAGCATCCTATCCCCGCTCTTCGTCGCGCTTGAAGTGCTCTGCGAGATCCTTCTTCCCCTCATCATGGCCGTGCTGATCGACCGGATCATCGCCCGCGACATCACCGACCTCGTGTTTCAGGGCGGGCTTCTTGTCGCGCTCACGATGCTTGCGCTCTTTTTTGGCTATCTGAGCGGGAAGTATAGTGCGATTGCCGCCTCGGGTTTCGCCAAGAACATCCGCAAGGACATCTTCTACAATGTCCAGAGCCTCTCGTTCTCGAACATCGACCGCTACAGCCACAGCGGTTTCGTGACCCGCATGACCACCGACACCACGAACGTCCAAAACGCCTACGGCATGCTCATCCGCATCGCTGTGCGCGTGCCGTTCATGCTCGTCTTCTCGGTCCTGATGGCATTCTCGATCAATGTGACGCTCAGCTGGATCTTCCTCTCAGCCCTTCCCGTCCTCGCGATACTCCTGTTCTTCATCTTCAAGACCGCGATACCCGTCTTCCGCCGCGTCTTCGGCAAGTACGACAAGCTGAACGCCTACGTCCAGGAGAACATCAAGGGCATCCGTGTCGTCAAGACCTTCGTCAAGGAGGACTACGAGAAGACGCGTTTCAAGGAAAGAAGCGAGGACATCCGGGACGACTTCGTCAAGGGTGAGCGCCTCGTGGCCCTGAACCAGCCCGCCTTCCAGTTCACGCTGTACGTGGTCATGTCCCTCGTCTCCATCATCGGCGCCTACCTCATCGTCACCACTTTCGGCGGGTTTGATGCAGGTGGCGACCCCATCTGGGGCGAGCTCACCACCGGGAGCCTCTCCAGTCTCATCGTCTACGGCATGCAGATCCTAGGAAGCCTCATGATGCTCGCGATGATCTTCGTGATGCTCACGATCTTCTCCGCGTCCGCGAAAAGGATCACCGATGTCCTCGAGGAGAAAAGCGACCTCACGAACCCTGAAGATCCTGTCTATGAAGTGAAGGACGGACGCATCGACTATGACAATGTCCATTTCAAATACACACCCGATGCGGAAGCGTGGGTGCTCAAAGATATCAACCTCTCCATCAAGGCCGGTGAAACCATCGGCATCATCGGCGCGACCGGAACCGGAAAGAGCAGCCTCATCAACCTCGTGAGCCGTCTTTACGACGTCGACCGCGGCACCGTGCGTGTCGGGGACGTCGATGTGCGCGATTACGACCTTGACACGCTCCGCCGCGAGGTCGCGGTCGTGCTGCAGAGCAACGTCCTTTTCTCCGGCACCATCGCCGACAACATCCGCTGGGGCGATGAAAACGCCACGGACGAGGAAGTCACACACGTCGCGAAGCTCGCGAAGGCGCACGACTTCATCATGGCGTTCCCCGAAGGGTACGAGACCGTCATCGAACAGGGCGGCACCAACGTCTCGGGCGGGCAGAAACAACGCCTCTGCATCGCCCGCGCGCTTCTCAAGGATCCCAAGGTTTTGATCCTCGACGACTCCACGAGCGCGGTCGACACGAAGACCGAGGCGGACATCCGCCGAGCCCTCAAGGAGGACCTTCCGGCCATGACCAAGCTCATCATCTCCCAGCGGGTCTCCTCCGTCGAGGACGCCGACCAGATCATCGTGGTTGATTCCGGCCAGATTGCCACTATGGGCACCCACGAAGAACTGCTAGAGTCCAGCGAGATCTATCAGGACATCCACGCCATGCAGGCGCTAGAGGACGGTGATTTCGATGCCGCAGAATAAACTGACGACGCTCAAGCGCCTCATCAAGGGTCTCTTCATGACCAACAGAAAGGCGATGATCATTGTCTTCATCGCGCTCATCTTCGCCGCCGCGGGCATCATGTCCATCTCCGTCTTCCTCCAGCTCATCGTCGACAACGCCATCACCCCCTCGCTCGGCGAAGGCTGGGAGACGGCATTCGAAGCACTCTTGCCGATCATCATCGCCATGGTCGTCGTCTATACGCTCGCGCTCATCGGCACGACGGTCTACACCCAGATCATGGCCAAGATCGGACAGCACTATCTCGACGACATCCGTAAGGAGATGTTCGAGAAGATGGAGTCGCTCCCGATCGGTTTCTTCGACGGCCGTTCGCACGGCGACATCATGTCCTACTACACCAATGACGTCGACACGCTTCGCCAGTTTGTGACCCAGACGCTCATACAGTTTGCGATGACGCTTTTCACGTTGCTTTTCATTGTCGGCACCATGCTCTATTACAGTTTCATACTCACCATGTTCGTCGCCATCGGTGCATTCGTAATGTATAAGGTGACCTCGAAAATCGGCGGGAAGTCCGTCGAATACTTCCGCGCCCAGCAACAGTCCATGGGGCGCGTCGAAGGATACATCGAGGAGATGATGCACGGACAGAAAGTCGTCAAGACCTTTGTGCGCGAAGAGAGGGCAAAAAAGGATTTCGACGCCCACAACGAGGCGTGGTTCGAGGATTCCAGGAACGCGAGGCACTACGGCAACATCCTCATGCCGATCCTGCAGAACATCGGAAATTTGATGTATGTCGTCCTCGCCATCGTCGGAAGCGTGCTCATCTATTTCAGTGTCACAAACATCGGTTTCAGCGGCATCCATCCCTTCTCCATCGCGAGGATCGGCATCGTGGTCTCGTTCCTTTCGCTCTCCCGTCAGTTCGCCTACAACATCCGCATGGTCTCCCAGCAGGCCCCGATGGTCGGTATGGCGCTCGGCGGTGCGAGCCGAGTCTATGACTTCCTCGCCTTCGACGAGGAGCAGGACACCGGGTACGTGACGCTCGTCCATGCGAAAAAAGACAAGGAAGGCAACCTCGTCGAGACCGAAGAGGAGACCGGCCTTTGGGCCTGGAAGCACCCCCACAGCGACGGGTCCCTCACCTACCACGAACTGAAGGGCGACATCGTGCTTGAGAACGTCGACTTCGCCTACGTGGAGGACACCCCGGTCCTAAAAGACGTTTCAATCTACGCCCGTCCGGGACAGACGATCGCCCTCGTCGGACACACCGGCGCCGGAAAGACCACCATCACCAACCTCATCAACCGTTTCTATGAGATCAAGAAGGGCAAGATCCGCTACGACGGCATCAACATCCAGAAAATCAGGAAGCCCGACCTCCGACGCTCGCTCGGCATGGTCCTTCAGGACACGAGCCTCTTCTCGGGCACCGTCCGCGACAACATCCGCTATGGTCGCATGGACGCGAGTGAAGAGGAGGTCGTCGCAGCCGCGAAGACCGCGAACGCCTATGATTTCATCATGCATCTGCCCAAGGGGCTTGACACCGAACTCTCCGCGAACGGCGAGAACCTCTCCGAAGGTCAGCGCCAGCTCATCTCAATCGCCCGGGCGGCGTGCGCGAACGCGCCCGTCCTCATCCTCGACGAGGCCACCTCGTCGATCGACACCCGCACCGAGGCGCTCGTGCAGGAGGGCATGAACAAACTCATGGAGGATCGCACCGTGTTCGTGATCGCCCACCGGCTCTCCACCGTCAAAAACAGCGATGCGATCATGGTCATGGACCATGGTGAGATCATCGAGCGCGGCAGCCACGAATCCCTGATTGAACAAAGAGGCACCTACTACGAACTCTATACCGGCGCGCTCAGGGATAATTAGAAAGTATCTGTCACGCCATACACAAGCCGGTCAATTTGTGGTAGACTGAAATAGGGCGGAAACTTCGCCCGCACGGAGGAGTACCCAAGTCTGGCTGAAGGGGCTCGACTCGAAATCGAGAAGGCCGGTCCATACCGGCGCGGGGGTTCGAATCCCTTCTCCTCCGCCATATGATTAAACACCCGGACACGGGTCTACGTTTCAATAAAGGCGCCCTTCATAGACCGGAAGATATTTCCGGCTCTATGAAGGGCGTTTCTTTCTGTTGGACATGTATGACGGATGTTCCAAAACACTTAGAGAACCTCTTAGACGTTCTGGTTCACTTTTGAAGGTGAGAGGAATAGGCTGAATACGCTGTAGCCGAACACCAGCTGAAAAGATTCAGAAGATGAGGGTTCGACAGATAACCGATGAGCACCCTGTCGAAAGAAGCGGACGTAACCACTGAATAAAGCGACACGAACACTTCAGCGGTCGCATGAAGGAAGAAGAGGACCGTGAAACCGATCTTAACCGGATTTGGACCTGTCGTCCATGTGGAACGTCTGAAGACATCGGAGGTGATGCCGTGGAGACTCGCGCAGATTAGGACATAGAGGATGAATGAAAGAAGCGCGGGTTCGAAAAAACGGAAGTCAGACGTATCCTGCGTGATCATGGGTACCAACAGATAATGGATCAGGAAGATGGGCGCCGTCACGGCTGTAAGCCTGACAAGTATACTTAAATGGATGTTTTTCATGGAATGCTCCTATCTTTTAAAAGATGAACCTCATGAGACCATTGAAACCGAACTTCATCAGAATGACAGCATCTACCTGTCGTATTTCAACCGTAAGGGATTGAATTCACTAAAATTGTATCAATCATAAAAAAACAGTTATCCAGTTTTCAATGAAAAAGGGGACGTCTGAGCACCTATGCATGAAAACAATGACCAGCTAAACTTTGTTTAACCTCCATATGATGATATGATAGTGATAGATACAACCACGTTTACTTGGATAAAGTCAATACGGAAGGAGACCCTACATGCTTGAATCCCTCATCACCATCCTTATCGCCGCAGCGATCCTCACCATCCTCTTTTTCGCCTATATGACCAAAAGCAAGCTCGCAAGCTACGTCGCCTACACCATCCTCGCCGCCTACGCCCTGGGCATGGCGCTCAACGGACTGGTCGGCCTCATCATCGACGTTGACTTCCTTTCGTTCCTGGTGGACATCCTCAGGTTCCTCGGAGACATCATCGTCTACGTTGAAGTCGGTGTCATCCTGTTCCTTTTCCTGATGTCGAAACACAAGAAGACCAAGATCATGCTGCTCAAGGTGGCGATCATCGCCTACGTCGTGCTGGTCCTGATTGAAGCCTTCAACATCCTTTGATATCTAAAGACTTCTTTGACATCATGGACAAGACACGACCCACACACCCGCGCTATCAAGATTCGCTTGATCAGTGCGGGTTTTATTGTGGCTTCGACACGGTTTCAGACAACCTTCAAATTGTAATACAATGTACTGCAGATAACGGATTTTTGTGCTGCAATGTATTACGAGGTGATGATAATGAGTATATCCATTAGAGCGAATCAGAAAGAATCGGAAATGATAAAGAAATACGCGGAATTGAACGGTCAGCCCGTCTCCGAGGTGATGCGCCAGGCGATTCTTGAGAAAATCGAGGACGAATTCGATATCTTTATTTACGAGAACGCTATGAAAGAGCATGAGGAAAACCGTAAAACATACACCATCCATGAAGCCAAGAAAATCCTGGATATTGAGTGATGTACAAAGTCAAGATCACAGACAAAGCCATGAAGACGCTTCAGAAGATGGACAGGCAGATTGCCCGGATGATTCTTGCCTGGATTGAAAAAAATCTTGAAGGGACCATGATCCCAGGATTAAAGAGAAGGGACTTTCAAACAACAGGAAGGGGATGTGGCGGTATCGCGTGGGCAATTATCGGATTCTGGCCGATATTGACGATCATGAGCTTATCATCCTATTGGTGGAGTTGGGACATAGAAAGGACATACATAACTGAATCGATTCAACTAGAAAGGTTTTCAGCTTGTTTGCTGGAAGCCTTTTTCGTATTTTTGTAGACAATTTCTGATTGAATTTCATCAAAATTGACCCAGGTCAAGGAATGGAAAGTGTATCGGGATTATACTGAGCGCAGAAAGGATGATACAAATGAGACAAACCACCATGAAACTCGACACACTGACCTGCCCCTCCTGCATCAAGAGAATCGAGAAGAACCTAAGCAGGATGGACGGCATCTCCGATGTCGAAGTCAAGTTCAACAGCTCCAAAGTCGAGGTCAGTTATGACGAGGACACGCTTGATATTAAGACCATTTCAAGCACCCTCGAGAAGCTCGGCTATCCCGTACTCGATGTGAGGTGACCCCCATGCGCCTGAGACAGAACGCCTATATCATAAGCATCACCCTGCTTTTCATCGCGTCCATCGTCCTGAACCAGACGATTCGGGCGCACCCTCTTTCCATCGTGACGATGAGCGCACTCACCCTCATCGCGGGCCACTCCATCTTCAAGAAGGCCCTCACAGACCTCCGCTACGGCATCGTCGGCATCGACCTCCTCGTGACGATCGCGGTCGTGGCCGCGTTCTTCATCGGGGATTATTTCGAGGCCGCGGCGGTGACATATCTCTTCATGCTCGGCCACTTCCTTGAACAGCGCTCGCTCAGGAAGACCAGAAGCGCCCTCAAGGCCCTGATGGACTTGAGGCCGGTGATGGCGCGTGTTGAAAGGGATGACGAACAGATAATGCTGCGCGCGGAGGAAGTGAGGAAGGGCGATACCATCATCGTCAAGCCCGGTGAGAAGATCCCCGTCGACGGCACCATCACCGAAGGGCGCACCAGCATCGATGAACAGACCCTTACGGGTGAGTCGATGCCCGCGGACAAGACCAAGGGTGACGAGGTCTACGCCTCCACCGTCCTCCACTCGGGCTACATCCGGATGCAGGCTGAACATGTCGGGGAGGACACGACCTTCAGCAAGATCATACGCATGGTCGAGGACGCCCAGGACAACAAGGCCCCATCCCAGAAACTGATCGAGTCATTTTCGAAATACTACACCCCCTCGGTCGTCCTGCTTGCGCTCACCCTCTTCATCTTCACCCAGGACATCCGTATCGCCATCACGATGCTCGTGATCGCCTGCCCGGGCGCACTTGTCATCTCCACCCCGGTCTCCTTCGTCGCCGGCATAGGGAACGCCGCGAAGAAGGGCATCCTCTTCAAGGGCGGAGAGACCGTAGAATCGCTTTCGAAGGGTAATGTCGTGCTCTTCGACAAGACCGGAACCCTGACGGAAGGAAAGCCCCGTGTCTCAGAGGTGAGGGCACTCGCCACAGACGAAGCCACCCTACTCACCATCGCGAAAGCGGGGGAGGCCTACAGCGAGCACCCCATCGCGCAAGCCATACTTGAAGAGGCGGAGAAGAGAAACCTCAAGACAGACCTAAAAGCTAAAGACATAGTCATGACGGTTGGAAAAGGCGTGACATTCACCTATAATGGGGTTGAATACAGGCTCGGAAACGAGAAGCTGACGCAAGGGACATTGGATGGCGCGAGCACGGAAAGCCTGCATGCCATGGAAGAGGCAGGAATGACCACCCTGGTCCTCGCGGACAGTGAAAAAGCGCTCGGCCTGATCGGAATCAGCGACACTGTGCGCGAGGAGGCCCGTGGACTTGCGCATAAGCTCAAGGCGCTTGGAATCAAGCGCACCGTGATGCTCACGGGGGACAGGGAGCGTGTCGCCAGGAGCGTCTCAGAGTCGCTTGGGATTGACGACTTTCACGCCGGGCTCCTACCCGAGGACAAGGCTGAGATCATCAAGTCCTACAAAGGGGCTGGGCATCACACCATCTTTGTCGGCGACGGCATCAACGACGCACCCGCGCTCACGAACGCCGACGCTTCCGTCGCCCTTGGCGGTCTCGGCAAGGACATCGCCATGGACACCGCCGACACCGTACTCATGAGTGAAAGACTCAGCAAGCTCACAGACGCCATCCGGATCAGCCGCAAGGTTCGGGCGAACATGTTTGAGAACATCGCCTTCGCGATGGGGGTCGTGCTCTTTCTCATCATCGGCGTGCTCTTCCGGCAGGTCACCATGTCCATCGGCATGCTCGTCCATGAGCTATCCGTCCTCGCCGTGATCATCAACGCCATCAGACTCATGCGATATGAAATGGGGAATCAGGATGAAAAGCCAGAAAGACCACAGAAGCTGCATCGGCAGCGTCCCGATATTCAAGAACCTGAACACGGATGAGATGCGCGAGGTCAAGCGGATCGCCTCACACGGCCATCTCGACAAGGGACACATCATCTTCAGGGCGGGCAACACCCTGAACGACCTCTATGTCATCGACCAGGGCAGGGTCAAGATCGCCCGCTACACGAGCGAAGGGAAGGAACAGGTCATCCGGATCCTTTCCTCCGGAGACTTCTTCGGGGAACTCACTCTCTTCAACGATGAGACGACCCAGTCCTTCGCCGAAGTGCTGGAGCCGACTATCATCTGTTATCTGGAGGGCAATCAACTGAAGGCACTCATGGACCAAAACCCCGCCATCCTCTTCAAGATGATGCGGGAGCTTTCAAAACGGCTTGAGAAGGCCGAGACCATGATCGAGTACAACAACCTCCGTTCCTCGGAGGCCAAGCTCGCGAAACTGCTCTTGGAACTGAGCAAGGATGCGACGGTCCGTTTTCACACGACGAAGGGCAATCTTGCCTCGAACCTTGGCATCAAGCCCGAGACCTTCAGCAGGAAACTGAAAGGCCTCCGTGACAAGGGTCTGATCGAGATCATCGACAACAAGACGGTGCGAATCCTCGATGAGATCGCCTTATCGTCCATTATTGATCATGATGGATGAGAAACTGTATTAAAACTCGTAATAATTGGAAAAATCCATCGCCCACTATGTTATATTGACGCAACGTGACAAGTGTGACGAAACCATACACTTCATACAAAAGGCCCGCTTCAGCATTGAAGCGGGCCTTATCAATATGCGATTGTCAGTCCATTGTGATTCTGAAAGGAACGATGGTGGCATATCCTGAGTCATTGATGATCTTGAGTCTGTGGGTGTCACTCTCATCGATGAGTGTCCGCTCCACACGGTTTTCGTAGGCCTCTTCCAAGATCACGTAGGCGCCCTCCTCAATCGTCACATCCTCGACATTGTCCAGGTCGACATCCAAGGTATCCATGACGGAGTGGTCCTCATCCATCACCGTCAGGGACACTGACTGGAGCGGGGAGACTTTCACGAAATCGACTGTGAAATAAACGGTATGGTATGGCTTGGCATCAATGTCCCTTGAATTATTAATGCTGATTGACATCGAACCTAGATCATTAAGGGCGTACCGATTGGCCAGTTCGAGTTTCAACGCCTTCGTGTCGCTGTGTTCATAGATGACATAGACGGCTGCGATGTCCCCCACAAGGTCCGGTGAATAATAGAAGGTGAGTTCGTTCGTGATGGCCTCGGTTTCGATGACGGTGTCCATCACTTCGATCTCCCCCGTCTCGATGACCGAGCCTTCGCTTATGAGACCTCTGCCCTGGTCAAATCTCACGGTCTCCGTACCATCGTTGCGATCGGTCTTTCGAACCAGGAAATACATGTCATATGATGCTTCCAGGGTGCTGAAATCAGTGATGGATTCAGGGTGCTCCTCACCGGAAGAAGTGGTCTCGGGCAACACAAGGATGCCTTGAGTATAATAGTCTTCCGGAATCAAGGGTGGTGTGTCATCGGAACTTGTCGTACGTGCCAGGGTGCAGGCGTTCAGTATTATGAATAAGGAAATGGTGATCCCTAGCATCATGGAGCGTCTCATGGTTGTCATCATTGCTCATCCCTTTCAAGTGTCAGAATGTCCGCGGGCATGCAGCCGAGTTCCACGCAGATCTTGGAGAGTGTTTCAAAACGGATCCCTTTGGCCTTGTTGCTTCTCAGGATGGAGAGGTTCGCCTCTGTGATCCCGATTCTTCTGGCCAGCTCCTTGCTGGTCATGTTGGCCTCCTTGAGTGCTGAGTCAAGGGTGACTTTCACCTTCATCGAATCACCATCTTATGGTCATCGTTCATCTCGAGGACCTTGGATGCGTAATGGCTCATCCCGAGGAACACAAACGCCACAGCCAATGAAACAAGCGGAATGTCCAATGTGAAATGGATATCGCTCATGAACCTCGCAAAGACAATCTGATATACGTTGAAAAGTATCTGGGCGACAAGTGAGGTTATGATCAGGGTTTTCGACCATTTGAAAACCCTGGTCGCTGTCTGCAACGTGTCCCGTGTGAACGATCTGTCCAGAAGGGACAGGATGAATGTCTTCCCATCCTCAAGCATCATCACGAAGAGTGCGAATATGACCGTTGCATAAACCAGATAGAGACTGTTGAAGACGATGAACGCGGCCTCGTCTGATTGGAATAGGGGCCGTATGATCACAGGCATCTGCGCCGTTCCCGTATAGATTGTAAGCAATCCGATGAAGCCGTAGAAGAGTCCATGAAGATAAGCCCGCATGCCCTCCAGGTCCGTATTGAGCGCCTTCAGAAACAAGAAGAGAAGAATCAGGGTATATGATTAACGAAAACGCCAAATGAATCATCGAGGCGACCGATTCCGCCTCGAAAAAGACGAAGGGGCTGCTGCCTTCATACAGCAGATGGGTGTTGATCATGAAATAAAGCCCCACAAACAGACTCAGACAGATGGAACCCAGCATAACAGCATTCAACACATTTCTTTTGAAAAAAAGAAGCAAGAACACGGGAACAAGGCTGATACCGATTTAAAGGACGAACGCCAACACATTGAGAACCGCACCTTGAGCGACATCCAACGAAGCAATTTGGCAAGTGAGGTGAAAGGGAGACTCAATGCGAAAATAATCGAAACCGATTCATCCAGCCATAACCCAAAGCCTAAAGCGATAATCAAACCCGTCACAAGCAAACCGATCTTCTTCATAGTCACACATCCTAAAGAATTATTGTTTTGCAATAATTTTCAGCAATTTATATTTAATTTTCATTCTTTGGAAGACGAACCGAGATCAATTGCATTCATCCCGGGAATGTTCAAGCACAAAAAAACTTGGAAGGCGGGTTGCCTTCCAAGTGTGTGTTTAAGGGACCATTACCGGGGATAGAGGTCGCCCATCTCTTCTGTGTCAATTTGGACGCGACGTTCGCGCTGCTTCAGGATCAGGTCATGGTAATGTTCAGGGTTTTCCTTCATGTTCTTGAGCATGTTCGCGATGTAATCCTCGAAGTCCGTGACACAGAAATCGGTCTTGCAATCCTGTGTGTGGATGGCGAAGATGTTGTCGCCGGTCGTGGTCAGATGGTTGGTCTCAGTGAGCAGGTCAAAATAGATGCGCTCATTGATTTCAGGGACGAAACGCACCTCGAGTCTCTCGGGATAGCGTTTCCTGATCAGTGTCTTGCCTTCTTTCTCATAACGGAACTTCACGATGGGGAAGGCCGTTTTCTCTACAATGGCCTGAAGATGCTCAGGAAGCGCAGCTTTGTCGATCTCGAGCAAGGAGTGGTAATCGTGGCGCATGTTGTCAACGGAATCGTCCTGAAGCTTTTCAGCGTCGCGTCTGGCCTTTTGCCAATCACTGAGCGCATAGGTCTTCATGGTTTCGCTTTGTTCCTTGACATCATTCACAGGAAGCCTTCCGTCGTTGGTGAAGTCCACTCTTTCAATCAGTATGTCGCCTTCGACCTCGTGGGTCGACTGATCGGTCTCCCGGAACATCATTCTCGCATCATTGAGAGCCTTGAATGAACGGTCAAGCACTTTTCCGTTCTCAAAGACCTCTACGAGTTTGTAGCCGTGGTCGTTGAAATCGTAACGTCTCCAATAGACAATCTTAGGTTCCATGAAATCCCTCCAATTAGGAAATTATAGTTCAAGTATAGCATTTGTTTAGAAATGATACAATTAAAACGCTGATAATAAATGCTCCTTCAACTTTAAGAAAAACCGTTGCACACAAAGCTTTGTTCAACCAACACACCTCAAATGAGCGGTCATCCTTGCATGGGATATGGTCTAGGGAGCTTACTTGTGATATCATATGAATGTACCTTATGAATGCACTCTGAGGAGGTTGTATCATGAAAGTATTGTTCATTGGAGGCACAGGAAGAATCTCCACCGCTGTGAGCCATGAGGCCGTTGAACGTGGTATGGAGCTTTATGTTTTGAATCGCGGCCGCCACAATGAAGTCCTTCCGAACGGCGCGCATCCCATCATAGCCGACATCAATGACGATGAACAGGTAAAAAAGGCGCTTGAAGGCCATACGTTCGATGTGGTCGTCGACTGGGTCGCCTTCACCGTTGACCACATCAAAAGGGATCACAGACTTTTCAAGGACAGGACGGACCAATACGTGTTCATAAGCAGTGCATCAGCTTATGAGAAGCCGATCCCGAAACATCCGATCACCGAAGACATCCCCCTGGCCAATCCTTATTGGGAATACAGCCAGAACAAGAAACATTGCGAGGACCATCTCAAGACCTTGGACGGTGAGGGGTTCCGTGTGACCGTCATCAGACCGTCACACACCTACGATGACACATCGCTCATCTTTCAGCTGAAACCCGGAGCGCATCCTTTCACCATGCTCAAACGGATGCTTGAGCGAAAGCCCATTGTCATCCCCGGGGATGGCGAGACCCTATGGACGCTCACGTACAACTGGGATTTCGCGGGGGCATTTCTCGACATTCTGGGCAACAGGGACGCTTTTGGCGAGACCTTCCATCTCACTTCCGAAAAGATTTACTCCTGGAACGAGATCACCCGGTCGATCTATGCCGCGCTCGACATCGAACCCGACATACTTCACATGCCCCTCGAAACCATACTCGAACACTTCCCCGAATTCGAAGGGGAGCTCAAAGGGGACAAGATGGCCAACGCCGTCTTTGACAACGCCAAAATCAAAGCGGTCGCACCGAACTACAAATCCGAGACCGGGTATCCGGATATCGCGAAACACGCAGTCGCACATTACCTGTCCACCCCGGAAATCCAGACGGTCGACGAGGATTTCATGCAGCGGTATGACGCGATGGTAGAAGCGCATAGACAGAAAACAACGTCCAATGACCTGACATCATGAGCTGAAAAACAGGATTACACGCACACGTGCGCGTACGCACGCGCACAAAATTATAGATGATTGAGCAATTCACACCCATTCCGGAGGTTATGCCATGAAACAGATCACAAAAACCATCTCGGTAAAAACCAAGTCAAAAATGAGCATGCAGGACATCACAAAGGAGGTAGAAGCCTTTGTAAGGGACTCGGGATTGACCACAGCCGAGCTCACGCTTTTCGTTCCGCATACCACAGCCGCAATCACCATCAATGAAAGTGCCGACCCGGACGTACAGAGGGACATGATCGAGGGCCTCTCACAAAGTCTGCCCGACAGACTTAGCTTCAGACACAGTGAAGGCAATTCCCAAGCCCATATCCTCTCAAGCGTCATCGGTGCGAGCGAACATGTGCTCATCGAGGACGGACGCATCCTTTTCGGGACCTGGCAGGCAATCTATTTTTGCGAATTCGACGGTCCGCGAATGCGGCGTCTTCACCTGCGTGTACAAGGACAGTGACCACCCTTGCAACCAGAAGCATATTTTAGACCCATCAAGGAGACGAAACCATGTTTGAACCTTCCACTTACATGCTCTTTGCGGACATCACCGCCGCAATCCATTTGACCTATGTCCTTTTTGTGGTCTTCGGCCAGTTCTACATCCTGGTCGGATGGCTTTTCTATTGGCCTTATACGCGGGCCCCATGGTTTCGCGCGATCCATCTTATCATGATATTGATCGTATCGGTGCAGGAGATCCTGAGACTCAGATGCCCCCTCACAGTGCTTGAATCCTTTTTGAGACGTCAAGCCGGTGAGACTGTCAACACCGAAACCACGTTCCTCATGGATCTCATCCACCCCATCATGTTTTTGACGATACCCGATTGGATGTTTACCTTCATGTACATCGGATTCGGTGCCTTGGTCGCATTGACATTTTTCGCCATGCCGCCAAAACGGCGCACAGAAACATAGTTTTTGAGACGTCAAAAGCTCCATTCATCTATGCAAAATCAGACATTCAATGAGGGTTCACAAGCAAGAAATTTGAAAAAAAACGGCATATTAAAATTTTTCAATCGGTTTCATTTCAAAAAAAGACAACGTTTTTCATGCCCTCAACGAAAACATAAAATCGCTTTCATACGCTTCATGCTCAGTTGCAAAAAAACTGACAACCCATGCATAGCTGTTGATTTTCCAGCTGAATATGGTATATTATATACATAAGCGAAAAAATAAATGCTGACACGTCCCATTCAAACATATATCATTATGTTTTTTTATTTCTGAAACCATACCGGATTTGTTGGTGAACTACAAGTCACACATTACATTATAGTAGGAGGAAGACAATGTCCCACATAGTAGTGAAAAACCTATACAAGATATTTGGTGGATCACCGAAAAAAGCACTTGAGATGTCTCAAAACGGTACGTCCAAAGCGGACATTCTAAAAGAAACGGGTAACACAATCGGCGTCAACAATGTCTCGTTCGAGGTAGAGAAAGGTGAGACCTTCGTGGTCATGGGGTTGTCCGGAAGCGGAAAATCCACACTGATCCGTTGTCTCAACAAACTCATCACACCGACATACGGAGAAGTCCTTGTCGAGGATGAGGATGTCCTTGCCGCAGACGACGAGCAACTGCGCATGCTGCGACGCAAGAAAATGGCGATGGTGTTTCAGAACTTCGGCCTTTTCCCGCACCGCACTGTACGCAGAAATGTTGACTACGGTCTCGAAGTCCAAGGCGTGCCTGAAGAAGAACGCATCGAGAAAGCTTACAAGGTGCTTGACACCGTAGGCCTCAAAGGTTACGAAGAACAAAGGACAAACGAACTCTCAGGGGGTATGCAACAACGCGTCGGGCTTGCCCGTGCGCTTGTGAACGATCCTGAGATCCTGCTCATGGACGAGGCGTTCAGCGCCCTCGACCCCTTGATCCGCAGGAACATGCAAGACCAGCTTATCGAACTTCAAGAAGAAATGCAGAAAACCATCGTCTTCATCACGCATGACCTTGATGAAGCCCTGAAACTCGGTGACCGCATTGCGGTCATGTACGACGGTTCCATCGTCCAGATCGGAACCCCCGAGGAGATTCTCACGAATCCCGCGAACGATTATGTACGGAACTTCGTTGAGAACGTCGACCGTTCCAAGGTCATCAAGGCCGAATCCATCATGAGCAAACCGCTTGCGGTCATCGATACGAAAGACGGACCCAAGATGGCACTGCGCCAGATGGAAAGAGAACAGATCTCCAGCATCTTCGTCACGGACAAAAGACACCGTCTCAAAGGCGTTGTGGATGCTGAAGATGCACAGAAACTCGTCAATAAGGGTGAAAAGGACCTGAAGTCCATCATCAGGACGAAAGGCCTTTACGAAGTCTCGCCGGACACCTTGATCAGCGACATGCTGCCCATGGCGAGCAAGACGAAATACCCCATCGCTGTGGTTGATGACAATCGCAAGCTTCTCGGTCTTGTCGTAAGGGTCGCGGTCATCGCGGGCATCCACGGCAAAGAAGAGGAAGGAGCTGAGGACAATGAGTAACCTTCCAGTTCTCGCAATGCTTTTCAGACTTCGGATCGGTAATTATTTCGAAGCGTTCATAGACTTTCTGACTGACTATCTCGGTTGGCTCTTCGATGGCATCGCCGCTGTCGTATCAGGGATGATCGACGGATTCGAGTGGCTGCTCATCCTGCCGCCGGCCATCGTACTCATCGCCATCATCACGCTGCTTGCATGGCTCGCCGCCGGCAGAAAACCCGGGCTTGCGATCGGGACTTTCCTCGGGCTTTTCCTGATTGACGCTGTCAATCTTTGGGAAGCCGCGACGGAAACCATCGCACTGATTCTCGTGGCGTCATTCATTGCGTTGCTCATCGGAATTCCCACAGGGATTTTCGCCTCTCGCAACAAGGTGGCATCCGAGAACATCATCCGACCCGTGCTTGACTTCATGCAGACCATGCCGGCGTTCGTCTATCTGATCCCGGCGGTCATCTTCTTCGGGCTCGGCACAGTTGCCGGAGCCATTGCGACCATCATCTTCTCGATGCCCCCGGTCGTCAGGCTCACCAATCTCGGAATCAGGCAAGTGCCCGACGAGGTTGTCGAAGCCGGAAGATCACTCGGTTCCACACCGAGACAACTGTTATTCAAAGTGCAACTGCCGATCGCGCTTCCAACCATCCTCGCAGGGGTCAACCAGACCATCCTG
The DNA here is from genome assembly GCA_964501715.1 of uncultured Candidatus Izemoplasmatales bacterium. Lineage (GTDB taxonomy): Bacteria > Bacillota_I > Bacilli_A > Izemoplasmatales > Izemoplasmataceae > M55B118. Next base: position 22,287 of record CAZCTR010000019.1, read on the forward strand.
CTCGCACTCTCGATGGTTGTCATCGCATCCATGATCGGCGCCGGAGGACTCGGTAACCCGGTTCTCAGGGGCATCACATCACTAGATATTGGTACTGGATTCGAAGGCGGCGTCTCAGTAGTCGTCTTGGCCATGATACTCGACAGAATAACCCAGGCCCTTGGCGAATCCACTTCTAAATAAAACCAATAAAAATTCTATAGGAGGAATTGAACATTATGAAAAAAGTACTGGCATTGATTCTATCATTGACACTGGTCTTCACTCTAGCCGCATGCGGCGATGGAGACGGTGGGCATTTCTCGGAAAACCCTGACATCGTAGGCATCGAGTCCGGTGCAGGCATCATGTCCACCACCGAGACCGCTATCGAGGAATATGACTTGAACATGGAACTTCTCACTTCAAGTGGTCCTGCGATGGTCTCCGCACTCAGTGACGCCATTGAGAACGAAGAATGGATTGTCGTCACCGGTTGGAGCCCACACTACAAGTTCGCGGATTACGACCTTAAGTATCTCGAGGATCCCAAAGGCATCTATGGGGATGTAGAGAACATCCACACCATTGCCCGTGACGATCTCAGAGATGACGATCCTGAACTCGTGGAATTCCTTGAGAACTTCTACATGACCGATGACGAACTCGGTGAACTCATGGGTGACATCGCTTCAGATGAAGATGACACACCAACCATCGACATCGCCCGTGCATGGATGGAAGACAATGAAGACGTATGGTCTGCATGGATTCCTGAAGGCATCGACGGCGAAGGCGCTGAAATTGATATCGCTTATGTCAACTGGGCAGAAGGGGTCGCCATGACCTATCTCGTCCAAGCGCTTCTCAACGATGAAATGAACTATGATGCAAGCACCACCATGGCCGATGCGGGACCAATCTTCTCCGACGTCGCCGCAGGCAACATGGACTTCTTCCTCGACGGATGGCTCCCTGTGACCCATGCCGCGTATGAAGAAGATTACGGAGACGACTACGAAGACCTCGGTTACAACTTCGAAGGTGCACGTATCGGACTCGTAGTGCCTGCATATGTTGAAGTTGAAAGCATCGACGAACTTAACGACTATCTCGACTAAAACTGCTTTCAAGAGCCCCTTCGGGGGCTCTTTTTTTTACGACGTTCAACCATAAAGAGGATGTTGCGCATGAGCAAGCCTGGCAGGGTTTCAGCGACGAACACCTCCGATATCACCCTTTGACCGATAACCTTGTTGTATTATTGTGAAGTGATGGTAAGGAACAAACCATGAACGCACTGTGCCAAGCATAAGGTGGGGCAACAGGCAAGAAAGAGAAATGACAATAAGGATGGTAACCAGATGACACAGGAATGCATGCATGTCAGAAACAAAAGGCTAATGCGTCCAACATGACTGATTCAGAGCGGAATCTTATAAAAAGAAAGTATCCATATAGTGAAAATCGCGGTTCTTCAAGGAAGAGAGACAACACCATTCCATTGAGATATCAGCCACAGTAAATCTGACAACTTAAAAAGTTTAATAGGGTTGACACTAAATTCCACTATGTTAAAATGTTATATATAGGCAGCAATAAAGACTGTGCTGACCGTTAAATTATTAGGAGGAAAAATCATGAAAAGAATAATGCTGTTCATACTGTCTGCGACGTTAATCTTCACTTTGGCCGCGTGCGCGGACAACGAAGAGGATAATACCATCGAGCTGGGGTATCAAAGCTGGGTGGACGGCATCGCGATGACCCATCTCACAGCTGCGATCCTTGAAGACGAAATGGGCTATGAAACCGAGACGATCCAAGCGGATCTGGGACCGATCTTCTCGGATGTCTCACAAGGGAACATCGATCTGATGATGCATGCCTGGCTGCCACACACCCATGCTTCCTATTCGGACCAATACGGTGACGAATGGGAGAATCTCGGCGTGAGCTACGAGGGTGCGCGAATCGGGCTTGTCGTTCCTGAATACGTGACCATAGACAGCATCGAGGAACTCAACGCGAACATGGATCAGTTCGATGATGAGATCATCGGCATTGAATCAGGTGCCGGCATCATGGCCAATGCGGATACAGCGATGGATACATACGACCTTGAGCTGGACCTTCTGACATCGAGCACCCCGGCTATGGTATCGACTCTCGGTGACAAGATTGACAATGGCGAGTGGGCGGTTGTGACAGGTTGGACCCCTCATTACAAATTCGCTGAATATGACCTCAAATTCCTTGAGGATCCCGAGAATGTCTTCGGAGGAGAAGAAAACATCGAAGCCATCGGTCGCTCCGGTTTTACAGACGACCACCCCGAGGTTGCCGAAATGATCGACAACATAGAACTGAATGACACTCAATTCGGTGAGCTTGCCGGCCTGATTTCCAACGATGAGGACGAGACCCCGGCCATCGAACTTGCAAGGCAGTGGATGGACGACAATGAAGATGTCTGGACCGAGTGGATTCCGGAATAATTTAGAAACGCTATGATAGGACCCCTGAAATGGATGCTGCGAAATAGATGCAGCAAACCCTTTCAGGGTTTTTTTTCATGCATTTGGGATGGGAATATTGCGCTGATTTTCAAGCTTCTCTTTTGATTATGGCTACGCGGATATCGAGCTAGAAATTTCTGATTGCTTCATTTGCGCTTTTAACTCTGTGTGCGCTATAATCTGATTGTAAAGGAGGGTTGCATGATGGATGGCTTGTTGTTGACCTTGGACAAAGAGAGGCTTATCGCAAAGACCAAGGACGATCTTA
>CAZCTR010000020.1:0-22343 GCA_964501715.1 uncultured Candidatus Izemoplasmatales bacterium
TTTGCCTTTTCAACCTGTCAAATCTCTTTTTTGATAACCAATGGCACCGAGAATGAACAGTCCTAGTGAAAGCACGCTCATCGTCACCACGGACCAGGGCTCGCTATCCTCAAGCGGAAGCCTCGGCATGTGTTCGAAGGGCGAGAGATGCATGATGACGTCCTGAAAATCGAGCATGGGGCCGAAATAGAGGATCATGAACGCCACCGCGAGATAGACCCATGCCAGATTCGTCCGTCTTGGCAGCCACCCCGTGAGGGCGGCGCCTAGGCCAAGCAGAAGAAGCACAGGCGCGAAGAAGGTGAAGCCGGCCTGGAACACTTCGTAAAACGAAAACGGGGTGTCCATGGTGGCAGTGGCCGCCAGATACATGCCCGCCACACCGCTCATTGCCAGAATGAACGCAGACACGACACCGAGCACGGCGTAGACGGCATAGAGTTCCCACCGTCTCAGGTTGTTCGCATAAAGGATCTCCGTCCGCATCTTTTTCTCCTCGCCCGCGAGCTTGAGCACGATCATCATCGCGCCAACGTTCACCGCGACCATGACCACCGCCATGATCGTCGACATGAACTGCCCGGCGATGTCTCCCTCAAGCCCGCCTGGGATGAGCTCGAGAATCTGTTCGTTGCCTGCGAAGAAGGCGTCGATGTCACCGAAGATGGAGCCGTAGGACGCCCCGAGCACGAAAAGCGAGACAGTCCAGACAATGAGAAGGGTCCGGGTGAGCCTGAAGGCGAATCCAAGCGGTGAACAGGTGAAATCGGACGCCTCCCGCCTACCCGGTCTGGCCGCGATCATCCCGGAGCCGTGGTCACGGACGCTGTTGAGCTTGAAGGCCACAAGGAAGACGGCCAGGGCGAGAAGAAGCGTGAGAAAGAAAAAGCCAGGCCGGTTCGAGACGAAGACCTCGGCTCTGTAGAGGAGGCCGAACGGGCTCAGATAGGCAAGGGGGGGCGCCGAGACGTCCCCGATGCCGCGCATCATGTAGAAAATGCCAATCGAAAGAAAAGCGACGCCTTTCACGGTACGGCTGCTTTCGAAGAGCTGGGCGAACACTGCGGTCAAGGCGGCGAAGAAAAGCCCGATGACCGTCATGGAGACCCCGAAGAGCAGTGAGCCCGCGAATCCCATCGAGGCGTCCCCGAAGGCGAACAGCGTGAAGCCCATGAGCCCGCCGAAGAGCATGTTCACGATCACCGCGTACATGAACACGGAGAAGAGGTTCGCGATGCGTCCCACGGGTTGGGCGCGGATGAGTTCGAGCACCCCGTCCTCCTCGTCCTTGCGCGTATGCGTGGTGATGAGGAAGACGTTCATGAGCGCGGCGAAGACGAGCATGAAGATGAACATCTGGTTCGCGTAAAGCGCGCCGACGGTGTAGTTGCCGAGTCCGTAGACCTCGCCGAACATCGCGACCATCGCGGGGTTTTGCATGGTCGCGCCGATGGTCTCCCGCGCCATGGCGTCGGGATAGAGGTCCGGATACATGAGCGCGACCGCACCGCCGAAGACGGTGAGGACACCGATCCAGAGGAGGCTTCGGAGCCAGTCCCGCCTGAGCATGAGTCTGAGCAGCTTGAAGGTGCCTCTGAATAGACTTCTCTCCAAGGTCACACCCCCTCGTAGTGGCGCATGAAGAGGTCCTCGAGGGTCGGCGGCGCGCTTTCGAGTGAGACGATGCCGTAGGCGCTCAGATGCTTCATCACGTCCGCCATCGCGGTGTCATCGACCTGGAAGGTGTAGGTGTTGCCCGTCTCCTCGGGGTCATGCACACCCTTCAGGGCGGCGATATCTTGCACCTTGTCTTTTGTCTCGACACGGATCTGGGTCCGCGTGAGATGCCTAAGTTCCTGAAGGGTTCCCGATTCGATGATTTCGCCCTCCCGGATGATGCTCACCCGGTCGCAAAGCGCCTCGACCTCGCTCAGGATGTGTGAGGACAGGAGGACGGTCTTGCCCTTCTTCGCGACCTCGCGGACGAGGGATTGGAACTCCCGCTCCATGAGAGGGTCGAGCCCGATGGTGGGCTCATCGAGGATATAGAGGTCCGAGTCCTTCGAGAAGGCCGCGATGAGCGCAATCTTTTGCTTGTTACCCTTGGAATAGGCACGGCATTTTTTGGTCGGGTCGAACTGGAAACGCTCGATCAGGTCTTGTTTCCTTTTTTTGTCATGCCCGTTCTTGAGACCGATCAAAAGGTCGATCACCTCACCACCTGTGAGGTTCTCCCAAAGATTCACATCCCCCGGGACGTAGGCGAGGGTCTCATGGATGGAGACGGCGTCATTCCAGGCGTCCTTTCCATGAATCTTCGCCTCTCCTTCATCCGCTTTCAAAATACCCAGAAGGATGCGGAGCGTTGTGGTTTTTCCCGCCCCATTGGGTCCGATGAAACCATGCACGGACCCTTTCTGGACCTTCAAGTTGATGCCTTTGAGCGCTTGAACGTTTCCAAACCGCTTTTTAAGGTCCTTGATTTCAATGACTGACATGAATTGCCTCCTTTGGTGGTGATCAGGATAAGATATCGTTTTCATTATATCGCCGCTTTGAACCAAACACAACAAGATTTCGCGCAGGTCTTTGACATGAAAGCCGGATGACTGTAGACTATGGCTATTGAAGAAGAAAGGGTGTTTAGATGAGAAAGACCGAGAACGCACTGCTTGCGGCCCTGATGGTGATGAGCCTTTTCGTCTTTTACAATCTCACGATGCTTGCTTTGGACATGGAAGAACGGGTCATCGCCGCATGGATCTTCTATCCCTTCTATGCCCTCGCGTTCCTGACCCCGCCGTTCATGCTGATGCGGTGGATGAGAAACCGTACATTCCTGCAATTTCAAAGGTTCATCCTGTCGGTCCTTCCAGCCTTCCTGTTTTTGCTCTTCATGCTGGCCATACTTTTCCTCTTGGAGGATATGCTGACACAATTTTAATGATTATGGACACCTCACAGGGTGTCCTTTTTATTTTATTCTTTTTCTATTTAAGGCCTGCTTTGAAACCCCGACAGATATAGTAAAAGTGGCCAGGATATGCTAAAATATAAATGAAATGCAAATTTTACAAACGTTTTCTACAAATAAGAAATGTACGTAATGCCTTTACACGGTCATATCGATGGTATATAATGAAAAGGTTTATAAATAAAGAATGTAAGCGATTTACAGGAGGGGATCATGACAGAAGGGATTGTGTTAGCTGGAGGGTATTCCTCCCGGGCAAAAGCGAACAAGATGGCGCTCATTCATCACGGTAAGCCGCTCATTCTGTCGACCATCGAATCCATGCGGCCTCACGTATCGAGAATCATCGTGGTGAGCGGACATCACCACGGGACGCTCAGGCTGATACTGAATGGACTGAAGGGTGTAGACATCGTCAAGAACGAGGCTTATGACCAAGGCATGTTCTCATCTGTCAAGACGGGCATGGCGCATACTGAGGGGGATGTGTTCATCATCCCGGGCGATGTGCCCACGGTTGATCCGCACACCTACAAAAGGCTCTTGGATTCAAAAGGCGCCATCCGTGTCCCTGTGCACAAAGACAGGAAGGGCCATCCGATTTTCATATCCGGCTCGCTCAGGGACGATTTGCTGAAAGCCGAACAAAATTCGAACCTGAAAGCTTTCAGGGACAAGCACGGATTTGAGGGTGTCCGGGTCGATGACCCCGGCATCCTGATCGATATCGACACCAGGGAGGATTATTTACGGATGACCGACAATAATGGAGAGGAGCATAAGCCATGAGAATCGATGCATACCATCGGGCGACCTCGCTCGAGGACGCCTACGAGCGTTTGAATGAGGACAAGAGGCATGCTGTCATTGGCGGGGGTGGTTGGCTCAAGCTTTCAAACAAGACCATACCGCTCGCCATCGGTCTGGAAGCACTCGGCCTCGACAAGATAGAAGAAGAGGGGGACGCCGTCAAAATCGGTAGCATGGTCACCTTGAGCCAATTCGCGCAAGACGCTCGGATAAAGTCCTTGTACTCCGGAATATTGGAGGATGCGACCACCCGCATCATGGGGGAGGGGCTCAGGAATGTCGTCACCGTCGGCGGGACGATCATGGGCAAGTACCCCTTCTCGGATTTGCTGACCCCGCTTCTGCTCATGGATGCCCATGTGGAGTTCCACAAGGAAGGCATCATGTCACTGAAGGCCTTTCTGCAAAGAAAGGGCCGTATGGATGACATCCTTGTGTCACTCCGCATCCACAAGAAGAAAGGATCAGGGTTTTTCAAGAAGGTCGCGAAGACCACCCTCGACTTCGCGGTCTTGAACATCGCTGTTGCACACGATGAAGAAGGCTACAAGATCGCCCTGGGTTCAAGACCTTCAAGGGCCGTCCTCGCCGAAGGCGCCATGGATATGATGAACAAGGCCGAGGAGCCTGAAAAAACCCTTTACATGGCTGCGAAGAAGGTATCCGAGGAACTCAAGTACGGATCCAACCACCGCGGAAGTGAAGCATATAGGAAAAGCCTCGCCGAAGTGTATGTGCGACGTGGACTGAAAGAGGTGATGCGCCATGAGAATTGAAATGACACTCAACGGACAAAGCGAAACCATCTCCATCGCCCCAGGAGAAATGCTTCTGGATACACTTCAAAGGCTCCATTGCACAAGCGTCCGCAGGGGCTGCGACACGACGAGCTGTGGCGTGTGCACGGTCCTGGTGGATGGCTCACCGGTCCCGAGCTGTTCATATCTGAGCGTCCGTGTTGATGGAAAAGCCATCACCACAGTAGAGGGCCTCCAAGATGAGACTTCAAGGCTCGCGGATCATTTCGGCCATGAAGGGGCTGACCAGTGCGGTTTTTGCAACGCCGGCATCGCGTTATCCGTGCATGCGATGAAACAATCAGGAAAAAAGCCGGACGAAGCGACCATCAGACACTATCTCACAGGTCACTTGTGCCGGTGCACGGGCTATCAGTCCCAGGTCAAAGCGATCAAGGCCTACCTTGAAGGTGATATAGATGGCTAAAAGAAACCGCGTGGTCAACCAGGAGACCCCGTCCGTCGACGGTAAGGGGATCATGATGGGGCGCACTGCCTACACCGGTGACTACGCCCCTGCAGGCGCGCTCGTGCTCAAGGTGCTCAGAAGCCCGCACGCCTTCGCGAAGATAAAGTCCATCGACACCACCGAGGCGACCGGACTTCCGGGAGTCGAATGTGTCCTCACCCATGAGGATTTCCCCAGGAACGCCCATACCCGGGCGGGCCAGGGTTATCCCGAACCCTCTCCGCACGACAAATTCGCCTTGGACCATTATGTCCGCTATGTCGGTGACGAAGTCGCCGTCATCGCGGCGAGAGACCAAAGGACCGCCGAGGATGCGCTTGAGAAGATCAAGGTCGATTACGAGGTCCTTGACCCCGTCCTCGATTTCGAGACCGCCAAGGACAACGACACCCTCGTTCATCCGGAAGACGATATCAACGAGATGTTCCCGATCGGTTTCGATCCCAAGAGGAACCTTGCCGCTTCGTATCACATGGAAGTAGGGGATGCGGAAACGTCACTGGACAACTGTGAGGTCACACTCAATCATTCATTCTACACACAGGCTCAAGCCCATGTCATGATGGAACCTCACACCGTGAACGTTCAACTGGATTATCAGAATCGCCTTTTGATCTATTCTTCGACCCAGACACCCTTCCACGTTAGACGCATCGTCGCCCAGGTCCTGGAGATCCCCCTTAACAGGATCCGGGTCATAAAACCCCGTGTCGGCGGCGGGTTCGGTGGGAAACAGGCCATCCACGGCGAAATCCTCGCCGCGGCCGTGACCCTCAGGACCGGAAAACCGACCACCCTCACCTATACCCGCAAGGAAGTGTTTGAAGCCACATACAGCCGCCATCCGATGCGGCTCGATGTCCGTCTCGGCGCAGACAAGGACGGGACACTGCGCGCCATAGACTTTTACGGGCTTTCGGACACCGGGGCCTATGGCGAACATGCGCTCACCGTATTCATGGTCACCGGCAGCAAGGTCCTTCCCCTTTACAACAAGGTGGACTCCGTGCGCTTCCACGGCCATGTGGTCTATACCAACCGCACCCCCGCGGGAGCTTACAGGGGGTATGGTGCCATTCAGGGCAACTTCGCCCTCGAGACCGCCGTGGACATGCTGTGTGAGAAACTCGACATGGACCCGCTTGAATTCCGCAAGAAGAACATGATGCTCGAAGGGGAGACCTCTCCCATCTTCGAGATCATGGGGGAAGGCACCGAAGGCACCGCGATGGACATGGACTCCTGCAAGTTGGACTACTGTGTGCGCCGCGGAAGCGAACTGGTGAAATGGAACGAACGGTATCCGAGATTCGAAGAGACACACTCAAAGGTCAAAGCGACCGGCATGGCCATCGCCATGCAGGGAAGCGGCATCCCCTACATCGACATGGGGGCCGCGACCATCAAGCTGAACGATGACGGGTTTTACAACCTTATGGTAGGCGCGACCGAGATCGGTCAGGGCAGCGACACCATCCTCGCACAGATCGCCGCCGAAGCTTTGGAGACAGACATGGAAAACGTCATCATCTATTCCTCGGATTCCGATCTCACCCCCTTCGACGTGGGTGCGTACGCCTCATCGACCACCTACGTCTCGGGCAACGCCGTATACAAGGCGGCGCAAAAGCTCAGAAGGATGATGGTCGAGGAAGCCGCCAAATCGATGGACGTGAAGCCAAACAAAGTCACTTTCGACGGCAAGACCTTCACCACCGAAGGAGACAGCCTCACCCTCGAGGATTTCTCCAACCGCATCACCTACAATGAGGACCAGAAACAGCTCACCGCCACCGACTCCTACGTCGGACACAAATCCCCGCCGCCCTTCATGGCCGGGTATTGTACGGTGGAAGTCGACAAGGAGACCGGCGAATACACGGTCCTTGACTACACAAGCGTTGTCGACTGCGGCGTGACCATCAACCCGAAACTCGCCCAGGGACAGGTTGAAGGCGGCATTGTCCAAGGCCTCGGCATGGCCTCCTATGAAGAGAGCGACCGCACGAAGAAAGGCCGTCTCATACAGAACGACCTGATGACCTATCGCATCCCCACACAGGCCGAGGCGCCTCATCTCACCACCGAATTCGCCGAAAGTTATGAGAATAGCGGCCCATACGGCGCGAAATCCGTCGGTGAAATCGGCATCGACACACCACCGGCAGCCCTTTCGAACGCCATCTACAATGCGACCGGCGTGCGCATCACGACACTTCCCATCACGCCTGAAAAAATACTGATCGGACTAAAAGAGAAGGAGAAGGAAAAATGAAAAAAGAAACCTTGAGAATGATTCCCGACATACTGTTTTTCGCCGCCATCTGGGGCATCGTGGAAGCCACGGTGGGGTATGCGCTCCACTGGATTCCCGGCCCGCTGCTTGCGGGGAGCATCATGTTCCCGTTTGCGATGCTTGTCCTGCTTCAGGCCTACAAGCGACTGGAATCAAGGAAGGCGCTTTTAGCCATAGGCGCACTCGCAGCGCTCATCAAGAGCGTCAATCTGCTCATGCCCAATCTCAATCAGTTCAATGTCATCAACCCGATGATCGCCATCATTCTTGAAACCGCGGTTGTGACCGCCGTCGCCGCGCTGTTCGTATCCAGAAGAACGCCTGTGCAGATCGGAGCGATCTTCACCGCCTCGATCGGATGGCGGGTACTCTATCTGGCCTGGCATGGCTATCAGTTCATCGCTACGGGGTTTGTGGCGTTTCAACTGAGAAGTCTCGCAAACGCTTTTGAATTCACCATGATCGAGGGTGTGCTTTCCGGCGCACTTGCTGTGGGTCTTTACTTCGGTTTTGAAGCTTTCAAGGGACGCAGCGCGCTCAGACTCAGAATCCAACCGGGTGTCGCAGGCGCCATGTTCGCCCTTGCGCTCATCCTGACACCGCTTATGGAAATGCTTTAACAATCGAAGCCAAAGACTGTTGTGTCTTTGGCTTTGTTTGTATACAAAGGAAAGAGGTATGCCATGAATCCCATCTATGAGAAAATCGCGGAGTATCAAAGAGAAGGCATAGGCGCAGTCGTCGTCACGGTCACCGAAAAACAAGGCATGGGCCCTGTCGAAGTGGGCAAGAAGATGGTTGTGAACGAGAAGGGTGAAGCCCATGGAACCGTGGGCGGTGGTGCGCTTGAATACCATGCCCGTGAGAAATGCAAGACGCTTCTCAGGACAAAGGAGACCATGCGCGAACGCTATGTCCTCAATGAGGATGAAGTGATCCCGGACGTGAAGACCCTCCCCATGGTATGCGGTGGTGTCGTCACCCTGTTCTATGAATATGTCGGAATGAAGAATCGGGTCTATCTCTTCGGTGCCGGTCATGTGTCAAAGGCGCTCGCCTACATCCTCAGGACCATGGATTTTCATCTCACCGTCATTGACGAGCGCAAGGAAGTGCTGGACCAGTTCCCTCACGGCGACCGCCTTGTCCATAGCCCTTTCGCCGACCATATCGACGAAGAGGGTCTCGAGGACGGGGCCTTCATCATCGTCTCCACGCCCAACCACAAACATGACTACCATGTCATCAATAAAGTCATTGAACACGGCATCAAGCCCAGATACATGGGCATGCTCTGTTCTCCTGAGAAACTGGATGACTATCTTGAAAAGACCTATAAGACCTATGGAGACGACATCGACCTGAGACATTTCTATTCCCCGATCGGTCTCGACACCGGTGGCGGCTCCCCTGAGGAAATCGCGGTCTCGATCGCCGCAGAGATGCTCGCCATCGTCCATGACAAGGAAGGTCACAAGCACATGAGGGAGACCCATCATGGTCGTTATCGTTACTGGGAACATCAATAGCGGAAAGACCACCCGTATGAAGGCATTGCATCAGGAACTCGGTGGGGACGGGTTCGTCATGGAGAAGACCATGGACAAAGAAACCGTCAAAAGCTATCACGCACGCCGTCTCACAACTGATGAGGCACGCCTTCTCGTGCTTCGGGAAGGCTATGAGGACCCGTCATTCAAAGAAGCGACCAGGATCGGCCCTTATCGTTTCGACACAGAAACGCTTCATTGGGTCGAGGCGTCCATGCGTGAGCTCATGATGATCGACCGCTCGCCGCTCTTCTTGGATGAAGTCGGAGTCCTTGAACTGCGGGGCGAGGGGTTCGACAGGATCCTCGGAGCCCTCGCGGATTACCAAGCCCCCGTATATATCAGCGTCAGGGAGGATCTCATCAGGGACATCGTCAAACGCTACCGTTTCAAACAGGTCACCGTGCAGGGGCTAAAGGAGTGATGTCATGTTCGATCTCAAGATCGCCAACGGAAACGTCTATTCAGACCGACAATTTAAACGCAAGCACGTCTACGTCGAACAGGGGAAGATCGCCGCGCTCACCGAGGATGAACACGATGCGCGTGAGACCTATGACGCGCGCGGCGCGATGGTCCTGCCGGGCTTCATCGACCCGCACGTCCATTTCTCGCTCCATGTCGGGGGTCGCACCTCCGCGGACGACTTCTACACCGGATCGGTCGCGGCCGCCTATGGCGGCGTGACCACATTCGTCGACTTCCTCGACCCCACGGACACGAAAGAGGACCTCGAGAAAGCCTTCCACAAGCGGAAGAAAGAGGCGGAGAAAAGTGTGATCGACTACAAGCTTCACGCCACGCTCAAATCTCCCAAGGACGATTTAAGCGAGTATGTCAAAGCGATGCGGCGCCTCGGCATGGATACGCTCAAGGTTTTCACCACCTATTCCGATTCCGACCGCCGGACCTATGACGGAGACATAGAGAGGCTTCTTGAACTGACGAAGGAAGAAAAGTTTCTCCTGCTCTGTCATATCGAGAAGGACAGTCTCATCACCCTGGATGATTCCTTCACACACGAGGACCTCGCCAAGAGCCGACCGAGCGAGAGCGAGACCCTTGAAGCGCTCAAGCTTGCAGGCATGGTCAAGAAGACAGGCGGAAGGCTCTACATGGTGCATTTGAGCAGCGGGAACACCCTGCGGGAGCTCAAGACGCTCTATCCGCACATCCTCAATCGCGGTTTCTACATCGAGACCTGCCCGCAGTACCTTGCGTTCACCCGTGAGAGACTGCACGATGCGGACGGCCACCTGTACACGTTCGCACCCCCCCTTCGCACCAAGGCCGAACAAGCCCTCATCAAGAAACACATCGGGGATGTCCACACCATAGGGACCGACCACGCCCCCTTTCTATCAAGCGAGAAAAAACCATCCAGGCTCAAGGACATCCCGCTCGGCGTGGGCAGCGTCGAACACGCCTTCAACGTCCTCTATCACATGTTCGGGGACATCATCATCGACAAGATGACCCTGAACCCCGCGAAAAGAATGGGACTCTATCCCGAAAAGGGGACCCTTGAAGTCGGAAGCGACGCCGACATCACCATCGTGAAAAAGACGGAAAACCGGCCCATAGACACCGACCATTCCGCTTGTGACTATTCGCTTTACAAGGGAATGGAAGTCTCCACGCGCATCGTCTCCACCCTATCACGTGGCCGGTTCATCATAAAAAACGGCGCCCTTGAAGCCCATAAGGGTGCCTGGATCAAAGGACGGGGTATCAATGACTAAAGCCATCATCAATGCGATCATCTATGATTTTGAACAATTTCATGAAAACGGGTATGTGCTATTTGAGGACACCGTGCTGAAAGCGGGACCCATGGACGATTTCAATCCTGAGGAAGCGGACGAGACAATCGATGGAAAAGGCCATCTCGTCATGCCTTCGTTCGTCGTCGCACACACCCACATCTATTCCGCGTTCGCGCGGGGATGGAAGAACGACGAGACATTGGAAGGTTTCCTCGATGTGCTCGAGAAACAGTGGTGGAAGCTCGACCGTGCGCATACGATCGACTCCATCCGCCAAAGCGCCATCGTGAGTGCAATCGACCATCTCAAAAACGGTGTCACCACGTTGATCGACCATCACGCTTCCGGTGTCGTCAAAGGCTCGCTGAAGACACTCAGCGAGGCGGTGAGCGAAGAGGTCGGTCTGCGCGGCATGTTCTGTTTCGAGACCAGCGACCGTTTTGACGAGGATGCCTGCATCGACGAGAACAAAGCGTTCCTTGAAGGGCCGTTCGATGAGAAAATCTCAGGCCACTTCGGTCTGCACGCCTCCCTCTCCTTGAGCGAGGAGACCTTGCAGAAAGTCAAGCACCGGCTCGAAGGCCACCCCATCCATATACACGTCGCGGAAGGAAAAGCCGACCAGACCGACTGCGAGACAAAATACAAAGAACGCGTGGTCGAACGGCTCGACCGACACGGCCTGATCACCCCCGACAGCATCCTCACCCATGCCCTCTTCGTAAACGGGCGTGAACGCTCGATCATCAAAGAAAGGGGTGCCGTCGTCGCTCTCAACCCCGGTTCCAACATGAACAACGGCGTCGGTCTGCCGGATTATCAGTCCCTGAAAAAAGCGGGCATCCCGGTCATCTTGGGCAACGACGGTCTGTCGCAATCAATCACGAACGAATATCTGAACCTGTTCTTCACCACCCACTTTTTCAACCACGACCCGCAGGGATTCGGTTTCGATGACCTCAAGCAGGTCATCGACGACACCTACGCATACGCAGGACGGCGCCTCGGCATCAAACTGGGCCGTCTCAAGAAAGGCTACAAGGCGGACATCCTCATGCATCCCTACACACCGCCTACGCCCATGGACGAAGAGAACGCCCTCGGCCACCTCGTGTTCGGACTCTTCAGTGCATTCAAGCCTTCCACCGTCTTCGTCGACGGTGAAGCAAAGCTCAGGCATTACCAAGTCAGTGACACATTACAGACATCATACGAAGCGTCTCAGAAGCACGCTCAGAAAGTCTGGGACGCCACATTCAAGGAAGGTGATGACTCATGAATCTGAAAACGCAGTTCGACGGATTGACACTCGAGAATCCGCTGATGCCCGCATCGGGACCGCTCGTAGGCGACGCCGACAAACTTCTATACATGGATAAAGAAGGATGCGGAGCCATCGTCACGAAAACCATCTCGACCAAGTCGCCCGACATTCCCAAACCATGCATCTACGGCGCCAATCAATATGTGATGAACAGCGAGCTCTGGAGCGAATACCCCCTTGAGCGCTGGGTCGATGAATTCCTGCCCGCCTACAAGAAGAAAAGCGACCGTCCGCTCATAGTCTCGGTTGGATACAGTGAAGCGGACATGAAGACCCTGATCCCCGCGCTTGACCCTTTCGCGGACGCATTCGAGGTCTCCACGCATTACGTCGGCACGGACCTGTCGGTGATCGGGGGGACGGTCGCCATGATCAGGAGCCTCACCGACAAGCCGTTCTATATGAAAATATCCCCACACATCCCCGATCCCGAAGGCTTTGCGCGCACCATCAAGGAAAACGGCGCGAATGGCATCGTCGCCATCAACTCACTCGGCCCCACCCTGCATGTCAACGCGCAGAGGCGCACGATTGAATACGGCGGCCCTGATGGCTACGTCTGGACGACCGGGCCGGTCATCAAGAACCTCGCCCTCGGTGTCGTATACAAGATCAAATCGGCCGAGCCTGACCTCACCGTCATCGGGGTCGGCGGGATTGCGAGCGCCTCTGATGTCATCGAGTTCCTGCTTGCAGGCGCGAGCGCCGTCCAGATGCTCTCGGCGGCGCTCATCAAAGGGAAACAGATGTATGCGAAGATCCTTTCCGACCTTCCGGATGCACTGGAAAAACACGGCTTCAAGAGCGTCGGGGAAGTCATTTCCACCCCACTTGAAAACACCACCGACTACAAGTGGGAACTTCCAAGGCTGATCGAGGACAAATGCATCGAATGCATGCTTTGTGAGAAAGTCTGCCCCTATTTCGCAATCGAATTTAAAGACAGGATCACATTTGACCCAGACACGTGCACCAGTTGCGGACTCTGTGTCTCGAAATGCCCCACGGACGCCATCAAATTGGACAAGATGGAGGGATGACCATGCGCAACATTTCCGACGCCGTCCCCTTGAGCGAGGGCTCGAACAAAATGGACGGCAGCATCCAATATACGGACGACTACCGCCATGAAGGGCTGCTTTATGCGCGAACCCTTCGCAGCGAGGTGCCCCGTGGTAGGATCGAATCGATCGAGATGCCGGATCTCCCCAAGGATTATTTCGTCGTCTCAAGCGACGATCTGGAAGGAGACAATGTCGTCAAAATGATTTTTGACGACTGGCCTGTCTTCGCAAAAGAGGAGGTCCATTTCATCGGTGAGCCGATCCTTCTTCTGATCGGTCCCGACAAGACCGTCATACGTGACCTCCTGAAAAAGACCAAAGTCCACATCACCCCGCTTGAACCCACATATGACTACACAAAGAGCGTGGTCGGGAAGTCCTTCGAGAAAGGCCATCCGGACAAGGCTTTCAATGACGCCCACCAGGTTTTCGAGAAGACCTACGAGACAGGGTATCAGGAACAGGCCTACATCGAACCCCAGGGGTTCCTCGGGTATCCCGAGGATGGCGGGGTGACGCTGATCGGCTCCATACAGTGCCCTTACTATGTGAAAGAGGCCATCAAGCGTGCGACAGGCATTGAGGACATGCATGTCCGCGTCATCCAGGCGGAAGTCGGTGGCGCTTTCGGCGGAAAAGAGGAGTTCCCCTCCGTCATGGCCTGCCAGCTCGCCGCGGCAATCAAAAAGACGAACCGTCCCATCAAACTCATATACGACAGACCGGAGGACATGGAGACCACCACCAAGCGCCACCCCTCCAAAACGACAATGAAGGCCGCGCTATCAAAGGACGGTGAGATTCTGGGCCTTCAGGTGCATGTCGGCATAGACGGCGGCGCCTACACCGGCCTTTCGGGTGTGGTGCTCTCGCGCGCCATGATTGCGGTGACGAACGCCTACACCATCGAAAACCTCGATGTGAAAGGAGATGTCTACAGGACCGACACCGTCCCAAACGGCGCGTTCCGTGGATTCGGGGCACCGCAGATGATATTCGCAATCGAGATGTTCATGCATCATATCGCCAAGCATCTCGGAGCCGACCCCGACAAGTACAGGCATCGCTATCTCGCCAAGCAGGGTGACAGGACCTCCACAGGCGGAACCTTCAAGGACCCGATCATCATGCCGGCGATGATCGAGCGGGCCAAGACGCTTGCCGATTATGAGAAGAAGAAGGAGGCCTATGCCGACCCTGATGTGTACAAAGGCATCGGAATGAGCTGGTTTCTTCATGGTTGCGGCTTCACCGGAAGCGGTGAGGCGGACATCATCAAGGCGCGTGTGAAACTGCACAAGGATGAGAATGACGACGTGCACATCCTCATCGCGGCCGTCGATATGGGACAGGGACCGAAAACCACCATACGAAAGGTGGTCGCTCAGGTCTTGGACATGCCCCTAAGGAAAGTGCACTATCCGAACCCGGACACGAAACACGTCCCCGACAGCGGACCGACCGTCGCCTCCCGCACGGCGATGATCGTGGGCGGGCTTTGCGCAAGGGCCGCGAAACAACTGAAAGAAACCTACAAAACTGGCGAACCGCAAACCGTCTATGAGCAATACGTCCAACCAGAAGACATCGAATGGGACGAGGCGACCATGCACGGAGACGCATATCCCGCCTATTCGTGGGGTGTGAACATTGTCGAGGTCGAAGTCGACAAGGCGACCTACGAAATCGATGTGAAGCATGTCTATAGCGTCTATGACGTGGGAAAGAGCCTTGATGAACGTGTCATCAAGGGACAGATCGACGGAGGTCAGGCCCAGGGCATCGGCTATGCGACATTGGAGGTCATGACCCGAAAAGACGGACGCATCGAGCAAAACGGATACACCGACTACATCATCCCGACCGCGGTCGATGCGCCACCGATGACAAGCGAGGTCATGGAAAACCCCTACGCCCTCGGACCCTACGGTGCCAAAGGGGCCGGGGAGCTCACACTCGTAGGTGGCGCACCCGCCCTTGCGAAAGCGGTCGAGCAGGCGGTCGGTAAAACCATCACCAGGATTCCCATCACGCCGGAATCCATCATGGAGTTGATCGACAATGACTAAGATCCAATTCACCCTGGACGGAAAGAAGACCGTCATCGACACGGACCCTTCAAGACGTTTCCTCGACGTCCTCAGACACGACATGGAGAAGACCGGTCCCAAAGAAGGATGCGGCGAAGGGGAATGCGGAGCCTGCGCCGTGCTGATTGACGGCCATGTAGTCAACACCTGCATCCTGCCCGCCGCGAACGTGGATGGCAAGGATGTCATGACCATAGAAGGCTTTTCCAAAACCCGCAGACACGAAATCATCACACACGCCTTCGAACAAGAAGGCGGGGTCCAATGCGGTTTTTGCACGCCCGGCATGATCATCGCGACTGAAAGCCTGCTATCCAAAAACCCCCATCCGAGCGAAGAGGAGATAAGGATCGGGCTCTCAGGCAATCTCTGCCGCTGCACCGGCTATGACATGATCGTAAAAGCCGTCAAACGCGCCGCAAGGGAGGGGGATGGCCTATGGTAGACCATGTCATGGCGAAGACGCTTGATGAAGCGCTGAAAACCATGAAAAAAGGGACCTACAAGCCGATTGCGGGCGGTACGGACCTGATGGTTAAGCACAGAAGCTGGGCGAATACGCCCCCCGAATTCGACAACAACATGCTCTATCTCGACAAGCTTGATGAGCTCAAAAAAATCAAGGCGCATGAGACACACCTTGAAATCGGAAGTCTCACGCCCTATGAGACGATCATGGACGATGAGAGGACCCCGGATATGCTGAAACAATGCATCAGGGAACTCGCATCCCCTGCCCTCCGTCACGTCGCGACACTCGCTGGCAACATCGCGAACGCCTCACCCGCCGCTGACGCGGTGCTGGTCCTCATCGCGCTGGATGCCACGGCGTCCATTCAATCCGCGGATGCGAAGCGTGAGGTCCTTGTTGGTGAACTGATCCAAGGACCTGGCAAGACCGGCCTTGAGGCGGACGAACTGATCGTGAGCATAATGATCCCCAGCCACTCTTTCACCCACACCCTTTTCAAGAAAGTGGGAGGGCGCAAGGCGGACGCCATCAGCAAACTCGCCTTCGCAGGAGGCGCAAGGGTTGAAGAGGGCGTCCTCAAGGATTTGAACATCGCCTTGAACGCAGTGGGTCCAGTCATCGTGAGAGACCCCCGCTTGGAAGAGTCCTACATCGACAAGTCCGTGGAGACCCTGAAAGCCGATGTGGACACCTTGATAGAGAAGTTCGACGCGTCCATCACACCGATCGACGACCAGCGCTCCAACAAACATTATCGGCGCAAAGTCGCGCACAACCTGATCCGCAGATTCATCGACACACTATGAATGAAGGTGAGACTATGAACATAAAACGAAAAATGCGCGTCGCCAGCGGTAAAGAGAAGGCGGCCACGGTGTTCAAAAACGGACGTGTCATCAACGTCTTCACAGGAGAGATCGAACCGAACGACATCGCTGTCGAGGAGGGCATGATCATCGGAGTCGGGACGTATGAAGGCGAGGAGGAAATCGATTTGAAAGGGCGCTACGTCGCCCCCGGATTCATCGATGGGCACGTCCATATAGAATCATCCATGGTCACGCCGGCCCAGTTCGGTGAGATCGTCCTTCCCAAAGGGACCACGACCGTCATCGCAGACCCGCATGAAATCGCGAATGTCGCGGGCGAGGATGGCATCCGCTATATGCTCAAAAGCGCGGAAAAAACGCCGCTCGATGTCCATATGATGGTGCCTTCAAGCGTTCCGGCGACCACCTTCGAGACAGCGGGGGCTGCCATCGATGTCGGCACGGTCAGAAGGCTTCGTGGTGTACCCGGCATCCACGGCCTCGGTGAGGTCATGAACTATCCCGACGTGATCGGAGGCGGGGATGACATACACGAGAAGATCAAGGCCATGGAAGGGCTCGCGATCGATGGGCATGCCCCGGGCCTCTTCGGACACGGATTGAATGCGTACGCCGCGGCCGGCGTCATGACCGACCATGAATGCTTCAGCCATGACGCGCTCCTCGAGAGGGTCCGTCAAGGCATGTATGTGCATCTGCGGGAAGGGTCGGTCACCCGCAACGTTGAAGCCCTGCTCCCGGCTGTGAACAGTTATACTTCAAGAAGACTGCTTTTTTGCACGGATGACAAGCATCCCGAGGACATCCGCCGCGAGGGGCACATCAACTACAATGTCAATCTCGCCATCAAGCAAGGCGTCGATGCGGTCGAGGCCATCCGCATGGCGACGTTGAACGCCGCCGAATGCTACGGCCTCAAGCGTCTGGGGGCGATCGCGGTGAACCGTCAAGCGGATTTCATCGTCTTCAGTTCCCTCGAGGCGATCTCGCCTGAGGCGGTCTACAAGCAAGGTAGGTTGGTCGCAAAGAACGACGAAGTGATTGAAAGGACAAAGCCCATTGTCGAATCGGTCATCACCGACAGCGTCCATGTCGATGAGAAAGCGCTCGATTTCACGCTGCCGCTCTCACAGTCCAGGGTGAAAGTGATCGGTCTCATCGAAAACAACATCACCACGAACAAACTAGTCCGCGATGTCACGGTGAGAGACGGAAAATACATGAACGACCCGAAACAGGACATATTGAAACTCGCCGTCATCGAACGCCACAAGAAGACCGGAAACATCGGGCTTGGGCTTGTCGAAGGGTTCGGCTTCCAAGGGGGGGCGCTCGCGATGACCATCGCCCACGATTCGCACAACCTCATCGTCATCGGGGACAAGGATGAATCCATGCGGGAGGCCGTGCGCATGATCATCCGGCAAAAGGGCGGCATCGCCCTTGTGGCGGAAGACGGGACGGCCAAGACGCTGCCCCTTGAAGTCGGCGGCATCATGACCACCGCACCCGAAGGCACGGTGGCGGCCACGCTTGAAAAGATGAAGCACATGATCCGCGGAATGGGGCTTTCCCCCGCCATCAAGGATCCCTTCATACAGCTCGCGTTCCTCTCGCTGCCGGTCATTCCCGCACTCAAGCTTACGGACCGTGGCCTGTTCGATGTGGATGCGTTCACCCATACTGATATGGAAATGGGGGATGAGTGATGGAATATGTCAGCCATTACAGTTGCACCCTCTGTGGACGCACACTTCAAAAGGATACCACCCATCTGACCTGCCCGGACTGCAACGAAAAGGGCATCCTTGACATCCATTATGATTACGTGCGCCTGCGGACCTTTCTGGACAGGGACTGGTTCAAACAGAACAAAGAAAGAAGCATGTGGCGCTATCACCCGCTCATGAGCATGCGTGGTGCGCACATGGATGAGACGCTGAAAGTGGGGTGGACCCCTCTTTACCGGTCGAGGCGGCTTGCCGGGACGCTCGGCCTCGACACCCTTTTTCTAAAAGACGAAGGGGTCAACCCGACCGGCTCCCTCAAGGACCGTGCTAGCGCCATCGCGGTGCTCAAGGCCATCGAGGAGGGCAAGGACACCATCTCTTGCAGCTCGACGGGCAACGCCGCCTCCTCGCTCGCTGGAAATGCGGCGAGGATGGGGCTAAGAAGCGTCATCTTCGTGCCCAAGAGGGCGCCCCGGGGAAAGCTTACTCAGATCATGGCCTACGGCGCCGAAGTGATCAGCGTACAAGGGGATTACAAGGAGGCCTACACCCTTTCTAAGGAAGCAATCGCCCATTACAGCTGGTACAACCGCAACGCGGCGATCAATCCCCACATGGTCGAGGGCAAGAAGACCGTGGCCTTTGAAATCGCCGAACAACTCGATTTCAAACCGACCGACTGGGTTGTCGTGAGCGTCGGTGACGGATGCACGATCGGTGGGGTGTACAATGGCCTATACGATTTGCATGCACTCGGTCTCATACGGCAGATCCCGAAAATCCTCGGGGTTCAAAGCGAAGGCTGCGCCCCCTTTTATAATGCCTGGAGCAAGGGCGTAGACAGCCTCGAGGAGACTGATGAAGACACCATCGCCGACAGCATAGCCGTCGGCATCCCGAGAAACCCCGTGAAAGGCCTGCGCGCCGTCACCGCCTCGAAAGGCGCCTACATCACCGTGAGCGACACGGCGATCCTAGAGGCCATCCGCACGCTTGGAAAAGAGGAAGGATTGTTCACCGAACCCGCGGCCGCCGCCCCGGTCGCGGGACTCAAGAAGGCGCTCGAGACATCCGTGATCGATGCTTCTGAGAGTGTGAGTGTCATTCTGAGCGGCAACGGGCTCAAGGATCCGGACACCATCAAGGAGGCCCTGAGGGTCCCGGCCAGATTGAAGGCTGATTTTCAGGCGCTCAAGGCGCATCTAAACGAAAGAGGAGGCTACTAGCATGAAGAAGATTCCCTTCGGCCCGACGTACGAGGAAATGCTGCATCCGTCGAAAATCGATCCCGATGTCCGCAGACGTGCGCTGGCCGCGAAAAAAGACGAACTCGACCCAACGAACCTTTTCAACATCACATGGCGTAAGGATGACAACACCATCAACAAGGTTGTCCTTCCCTCGTCGCTCACCGGGGTGGATGCGAACATCGTCGTGTTGCTCGGGAAGGATTTTCCGAGCGGGTCACACAAGGTCGGACCGGCCTATTCGACCCTTATCGAAGGCTCTGTAGACGGTACCATCATACCTGGAAAGCACACCATACTCGGTCCCTCGACCGGTAATTTCGGTATCGGTGTCTCCTACATCTGCAACCTCATGGATTATGAATCGATCGTCATCATGCCCGACAACATGAGCAAGGAACGCTACAAGCGCATCAAACAATACGGGGCCAAGCTTGAACTCACACCCGGAAGCGAATCGGACGTCATTCTCACCCTAGAGAAGACGTTCGAGATGGCGAAAGACGAAAAATACGCCTCACTGGCCCAGTTCGAACTGCTGCCGAACTACCGTTTCCACCGCTACGTCACCGGTCACAGTCTGATCGAGAGCGTCAAGGGCATCGGAAACGGCCGCATCGCGTGTTTCACCTCGGCCCCCGGAAGCGCCGGGACACTCGGTGCGGGCGACCAGATCAAAAAAGTGTTCCCGGAAGCGAAAATCGCCGCACTCGAGCCCTATGAATGCCCCACACTCTATGATGGAGGGCGTGGGCAGCACCGCATCGAGGGTATCGGCGACAAGATGTGCACCCTGATCCACAATGTGCTCAACACGGATTTCATCGCCCTCATCAAGGACGAGCATTCGGTCCGGGGCCTCAAGATCATCGAGGAAGGGACCGACGTCCTCGTGCGTCACGGCGTACCGAAAGAGGAGGCCGAGGCACTCAAGGGCAAGCTCGGCGTGTCCGCTATCTGCAACATCCTGGGTGCCATCAAGATGGCGAAACACCTGCATCTCGGACCGAAGGACAATGTTGTCACCATCGCGACCGACGGGACCGACCGTTACGAGAGTGTCCTTGATGACATGGACGAAAGGTATCTCGAGATCGAGGATTATGTCATGGAACGATGGTTCAAGGACCATTTCTTGAAAGCGTCACCCAAGGACATCCAGGATACGCGTCCCCAATCGCAAAAGGATCGGCTGTTCAAGCAAAAAGAGAAGGACTGGCTCAAATTCGGATACTCAAGGAACTATCTCGACGCCATGAAAGAGATGAAGTTCTGGGATGATGAATACGAGAAGACCTTCTATTACAATAAAAAAATCAAAGCACTGAGAGAGGAGGAATAGAATGGATTTCAACGCCATTCTCAAACAGGCACAGCAATACGAAAAGGAAATGACCAGGTTCCTTCGCGACATGGTGGCCCTTCCAAGCGAAGGCCAACAGGAAGAGGAAGTCATCAGACGCATTGAAAAGGAAATGCACGCGGTCGGGTTCGATGAGGTGAAAATCGACAAGATGGGTAACATCCTCGGCCGCATCGGAAACGGCAAGCACATCATCGCCATGGACGCCCACATCGACACCGTCGGCATCGGTGAAAAAAGCAACTGGACCTTCGACCCCTATGAGGGCTATGAAGACGAGAACACCATCGGTGGACGCGGCACGTCGGACCAGGAGGGCGGCATGGCATCGATGGTGTATGCGGGCAAAATCATCAAGGACCTCGGTCTAGAGGATGACTATACCCTTTATGTGACCGGCACGGTCCTCGAGGAGGACTGTGACGGGCTTTGTTGGCAATACATCATTGAAGAGGACGGCCTCAGGCCCGAATTCGTCGTCATCACAGAACCGACAAGCCTGAACATCTACCGCGGACACAGAGGCCGCATGGAAATCAAAGTGACCACTCAAGGGGTGTCGTGTCACGGCAGCGCCCCGGAACGCGGGGACAATGCCATCTACAAGATGGCGCCGATCATCCAGGAACTGGAGGAATTGAACCCGAACCTCAAACACGATGATTTCCTCGGAAAGGGGACGCTTGCCGTGAGCGAGGTATTCAGCCAGTCACCCTCACGCTGCGCCGTCGCCGACGGATGCAGCATCTCCATCGATAGGCGTCTCACCGACGGCGAGACATGGCAGGGCGCCCTTGAACAGATCAGGGAACTCCCCTCTGTCAGGAAGGCGAACGCCCGCGTCGAGATGTATGAGTACAAGGAACCTTCCTGGACAGGACTCGTCTATCCCACGGAAGCCTACTTCCCAAGCTGGGTGCTCCCCGAAGACCACATCGCCACACAAACCCTTGTGGAAGGCTATGAGGGACTGTTCAAGCAAGCACCCCTCGTCGACAAGTGGACATTCTCGACCAACGCGGTCTCCATCATGGGACGCTATGACATCCCCTGCATCGGATTCGGCCCCGGCTTCGAGGAACAGGCCCACGCGCCGAATGAAATCACCAAAAAGGACCACTTAGTGAAAGCCGCCGCGCTTTATGCGACCATTCCGCAAACCTATCTGAAACGATACAACAAACAATGAAGGAGGCCATCATGGAACCCGTATTCAAAGGTAAACACTTCATCACGCTCCAAGAATGGAAAAGAGAGGAAATCGACACCCTGCTCAAGACCTCGGAGGACCTCAAGAGGAAATTTTTGGAAAACGAGGTGACCGACCATCTCTACAACAAGACCGCATTCCTCATGTTTTTCGAACAATCGACGAGGACAAGGAACTCCATGGAGGCCGGGCTTGCACAGCTCGGAGGCCATGCGAACTTCCTCGACACCTCGACCATGCAGATCTCGCATGGTGAGAAGGCAAAGGACACCGCTGTCATCCTATCGAGCTACGGGCATGGCATCGCGTGCCGGAACTGTTTCTGGAAAATCGGCAACACCTTCATCCGCG
>CAZCTR010000021.1:0-19532 GCA_964501715.1 uncultured Candidatus Izemoplasmatales bacterium
CGTTGAAGCCGGCATCGCCAAGGTGATGGAGGTCGAACCCGGCACGTTTGGAAGATAGCGCGACCGCTTTGATGGTGGATGGGTCCGAGCCTTCCTGCGAGGTGCCGATCGCACTCATCGCAAGCGCACCTTTCTCACGGATCCGTTTGACCCATACCCGGCACATCTCCTCGGAGATGCCGGGCACGGTACCGGGAGCCGGAAGCATCACGAAATCCGCACCATGGTCGATGAACATGTCAATGGTCCTCTCGTCAATGATGCCCTCGCCACCTTCGCCGACCATGCCGGCGCTGTGCATCTTGCCGGCGACGAGTGCGACCTTGTCGCCAAGGTTGGACTTGATCGCCTTGAGTGCGTCCCTGATGGCCGCATTGGTCACACCGGTGCTCGGGTTTCCCGTCAGGACAATCATCTGAGCGCCTTGATCGTAGGCTTTTCTGGCGTTCATTGCGGTCGCGGTCCGTCCTGTCTCAATGGACTCGAAAGAAGAGGACGCCTCTTTTGGAACGGGTTCCAAGTTGATCGCGACCATGCGAGAGGTCAATTGTGAGATTTCTTTTAATAGATGCGTCTCATTGTCAGACTCGAAGCCGTTCAACCTTGGTCGGTCGACATCGTACATGTTCAGGATGAGTATGTCGGCGCCGAAGGCAGAGGCGAGTTCGGGGTTTGTGATCCCCCGGAATAGCGGGGGTGCTGGGGCGATAATCTCGCTTGCGAGGCTTCTGCCCTCCGAGAGCCGGACAGCTTCTATGAGTGTTTTTCCGTCCGCCTCGCTCATGGCCTTTCCGTAAAGGTCCAGCATGCGTGTGTGTGTCATGGTATCACCTACTCCACTGATAGTTTTAGGATGGTTCTGGTGTCCTTGTCCTTCTGTTTGAGGATTTCAACGGATTTCATGCCCGGAAACACGACCGGGGAAGCCAAGGACGGGACATTTTTCTTGATCGCGTCCATGTCGAAGGAAACGAGGGGGGCGCCTTTTTTCACTTGGTCGCCCTTACTGACATGGGTTTTGAACCCTTCACCTTTCAAGTTCACGGTATCGACACCGACGTGGATCAGGATGTCAAGGCCTAGCTTGTCCTTGATGCCGATCGCGTGTCCTCCGGGAAAAAGGACACTGACTGTCCCGTCCATGGGCGCGATGACTTCCCCGAAATCGGGGATGATCAGAAACCCGGGACCGACAGATCCGCTTGAGAAAGCCTCATCAGGGGTTTCATCCAATGGTTTTATGGTGCCTTGAATGGGAAGAAGAATCTTTTTATTCATGATTTCACCCTTTTATATGTCTATTTTTGGCTGTTGGATGTCCTGCTTAACTCACAACAACACTTTCAGTCATATGATAACAATTATTCTTGAAGATTGTAAGAAAAATGAATGGAAGGCGGACCTTCCATTCATTTTGGTTGGATGATTAGGCACTAAAGAAGATCTTCCATCGCGCTTGCGACGAATTGTGCGTCCGTACCGACGACAACCTGGATGCTTTGACCTGAGATCATGACATCAGAGGCGCCGGCTTTCTTGGCTGCTTCTTTGTCCACCTTGGTCTTGTCGTTGACATTGATTCTGAGTCGGGTGACACAATAGTCCATATCCTTGACATTTTCTTTTCCGCCAATAGCGGCAAGGATTTTCTGTGCCTTGTCGGAATGCTTGGCTTTACCTGTGACTTCATCCTCGTACTCGAGATCCTCGCGACGTCCCGGGGTCGGGATGTCGAAACGGATGATGAGGTATCTGAAGAGGAAATAATAGATGAAGAAGAAAGCGACACCGATGATCGGCAGGAGCCACCAGTTGACGGCCAAGTCATTTTGAGCCTGAAGGACCATGTCGACAAGGCCCGCACTGAAACCGAAACCGGAAAGTGCCGGAATAGCCGCCGCGATGATCATTGAAATGCCGGTCAGAACAGCATGAACAAGGAACAGAAGCGGCGCTACGAACAAGAAGGAGAATTCGATCGGTTCGGTGATGCCTGTGAAGAAGGAAGCGAATGCCGCACCGAACATGATGGATGCGACTTTAGCCCTGTTCTGCGGCTTGGCCGTATGAACCATGGCCAAAGCGGCGCCTGGAAGCCCGAACATCATGATCGGGAAGTACCCGGCCATGTAGCGACCGGTCTCGCCTTGGACACCCTCGCCGGCGAGGAACAGTTCGAGGTCGGCGATGCCGAACCCTTCAAACCAGAAAACAGCATTGAGCGCATGGTGCAGACCAAGAGGAATCAGAAGACGGTTGAAGAAGCCATAGATTCCAGCGCCGAAAGCGCCAAGGTCACCCATCGCGACACCGAAGCTGGTAAGCCCGTCGAAAATCCAGGGCCAGATGAACAGCAATGGAATGGCGACCACGAGCGCGATGCCTGCGGTCACGATTGCGACAGCGCGTTTTCCGCTGAAGAAAGCGAGAGCGCGTGGCAGCTCGACCTGATGGAAACGGTTGAAGGTATGACCACCGATGATACCGCTGACGATACCGACGAAAGCATTCTCAATATTGCCGAATGCGAGTGCGTGTTCCTGAGACAGTTCCGTACCGCCGCGAAGAACTTCTGCGGAATCGGGACTCAGCAGGAATGTGATGACGAAGAATCCAACGATACCTGCGATTGCGGCCGCCCCGTCGTTCTTCTTGGAAAGGCCGTACGCGACACCGGCTGCGAAGAGGATCGGGATGTTTCCGATGATGGCGTCTCCCGCAGTCAGGAGGAACGTTGGTACAACGCCGCCTTCTAGGACGGTGGAGTCAAGCCAGTAACCGACACCCATCAGGATGGCAGCGGCTGGCAGGACAGCGACCGGCAGCATCAATGATTTACCGATCTTTTGAAGATAGCCTAATACTTTGATGCCAAATTCTCTCATACTTCTCTCTCCCTTTTAAATTTTTTATGCTTTCATGTTCATTTTACAAGCGCATACATGATTAGTCAAATATAAATGTTGAATTTCAAAGCAATAAGAAAGGCTCAAAAATATCCAATCCATGCTCAAAACATTGATAAACTGTCCGAACCTTGTTATAAATAGGATAGTGAATGTTCAATGCCTGTTGAGACGGCCATGCCATAAATTGAAAGCCACCAACGTCTTTGTGCTTAGGGACAGACAAACATAATTAAATCTTTAAACCGTGGAGGCTCCCATGATCTATACCTGCACCCTCAATCCGTCCATGGACTACAGGATGAAGCTCAGTCATTTTGAGAAAAATGGTCTAAACCGGGCGAATGATGCCTCGCTCTTTCCCGGTGGCAAAGGTGTCAATGTCTCGATCGTGCTTAAAAACCTCGGAGATGATAGTGTGCCTCTCGGGTTTCAGGGCGGGGCCGGCGGCGCGATGCTCACGGATCGACTGAGGGAGTGTCATGGGGTGACGCCGGATTTCGTCCATATAGGGAATGAGACACGAATCAATGTCAAGCTAAAGGAAGCGGGTCATCAAAAAGAGACTGAAATAAACGCACCGGCCCCCAAGGTCAAAGAAGATGAATATGAGATGCTTCTTGATAAGATCAAAAAGCTTGATCAAAAGGACATGTTGGTCCTTGCCGGAAGTGATGTCTACAGAGATTCCCGAAGCTACGCCGATATCATGGAAATCTGCGGAAAGGGGAGTGTGCCCTTCATCATCGATGGTGAATGGAAATCCATTCCTGTCTCGCTGAAACATGGCCCATTGCTCATAAAGCCGAATCTGAGGGAGTTGGAAATGATTGAAGGCCGTTCCCTCGAGCATGAAAAAGACATTGTGAAAGCGGGGAAACGTCTTTTAGTGGACGGCGCGAGAAATGTGATTGTCTCCATGGGCGCGAAAGGAGCCTATTTTCTCGGTGACGAGGGCACCTATCATGCGGCCGCCTTGGATGGCGAGGTGCTCAATGCCGTCGGTGCGGGCGACAGCATGGTTGCGGGGTTCATCCACGGCTACATCCATGAGCATGATCTGCTTGAAGCGTTTCGATGGAGCCTAGCCGCCGGATGCGCAAGCGCATTCAGCGAGGGTTTCGCAGACATGAGCACAATAGAAACGTATCTGGACTCCGTCAATATAAAGAAGGTGGAATAATGAAAATCAGAGAGCTCATCAACAAGGACCTGATCAATCTTGATCTAAAAGGTAAAAACAAGAATGAAGTCATCGAAGAACTTGCAAAAAGCCTTGAGAAAAACGCCAAGATCGACGATATCGAGGATTTCATCGACGCCATCATGGCCCGAGAAGCCGAAGGCTCGACAGGCGTGGGTTTCGGCATTGCGATTCCGCATGCCAAGAGCGCAAGCGTGAAGGAGCCCTGTCTTGTTTTTGCGCGGACGGACAGGCCTGTTGCGTACGATGACAGTGATGGAAAGGCGGATATGTTTTTCATGATTGCAGCCCCTGAAGGAGAGGAAAACCTCCATCTTCAAACACTCGCCAAGCTTTCGAGGAAATTGATCGATGAGCATTTCCGGCACGTGCTGCGCCATGCGGAAACCGCCGATGACATCCTTTCCGCGCTCTACGAGATCGACGATGGTCAATGAAAGAAGGGTATGCATCCCAAAATGATACCTGTGAGAAGTTTTTGTGCTTTATGAAGTCATTTTTTGACGTCG
Source organism: uncultured Candidatus Izemoplasmatales bacterium (assembly GCA_964501715.1). Classification (GTDB taxonomy): domain Bacteria; phylum Bacillota_I; class Bacilli_A; order Izemoplasmatales; family Izemoplasmataceae; genus M55B118. Next base: position 4,620 of record CAZCTR010000021.1, read on the forward strand.
GACAAACATCCTTGACCCGCGAAAGCGGGTTTTTTAAATGTTTAAGTGTTTTTCTTCATGACAGTGTCATGTTGTGACAAATGTCACTATACACAGTCACACTAAAAAAGTATACTGATGTCGAGGTGATAGAAATGATTGTATCGATGAACAATGTGATCAAACGTTATGAAAATGAAAGACTCGCACTCGACCACATGAACTTCCATGTCAACAAAGGGGAGGTGATCGGGCTGCTCGGACCCAACGGGGCTGGAAAAACCACTGCGATCAAAAGCATTGTGGGCCTTCTTGATATAGATGAGGGGTCCATCGAGGTGTTCGGTGAGAAACACAACGGACAGAACCGATCCGTCAAGAGCCGGATCGGCCTTGTCACTCAGGAAGTGACTGTGTATGATGATTTGAACGCGTATGAGAACTTGCTGTTCTTCGGCAAACTCTACGGGTTGAAGGGTGAACGCTTGAAAAAGCGCATTGAAGAGGTATCCAGACTGATCGGTCTGGAAAACAGGCTCAAAGAGAGCCCGAAACGGTATTCAGGCGGCATGAGACGCCGTCTCAACATCGGCTGCGCCCTCCTGCATGAACCCGAACTCCTGATCATGGACGAGCCCACTGTCGGCATCGACCCACAGAGCCGCCACTATATCCTTGAATTCGTCAAGAAACTCGCCAGGGACACAGGGACTTCGATCCTTTACACGTCCCACTACATCGAGGAAGTGGAGGCGATTGCAGACCGTGTGGCGATCATCGACCAGGGACACATCATTGCCGAAGGCACCATGGACAAGCTGGTCGCCAAGATCAAGGGGGACCGCCATACCCTGATCAGGGTCGAATCGCCCAAGGAGGATGCACTTTCGGATATCCGGGACATCGCCGATGTGAAGGAGGTCTCACTCGATCAGGACACCTACCATGTCGTGACCCCTCCCGGGGTGAGGATCCTTGATAGGCTGCTCACCACCCTTAGCCCGATGACCATCCTGGATGTGAGCGACAAGCAGCCGAACCTTGAGGATGTCTTTCTGATGCTCACGGGGAAATCATTGCGCGATGGCGAGGTGGAGTGAATGATCAGGTTCTATTTTCTCAGATTGCTCAAGGATTATATCGGACATGCCATCCTCATCGGACTGCCGATGTTCCTCATCGCGACGCTCACCTACATCAACGCCCCCGACCAGACAGGGTGGCCCGAGATCTCGCGTCATATCACCATCCTGTTCGTCCTGATGTTTCAGATATTCGGCGCGGCCTACACCTTCGAAGGTCTCGAGGCCGACTTCCTCACTCCGATGAAGGACCGCCTGCATGCGACGCCTGCGAACCCCGTGCATCTTGTGGTGATCCAGATTGTCTTCAGCACGATGGTCAGTCTTTTGCAGAGTATCATCCTGGTCGCTTTCTCCGTTGTGATCTTCGATGCCGCCTTTGAGAATCTTCTGGCGGTCATGGGCCTCTTGGTGCTCTCGGCTATAGGCGCCCAATTGCTTGGTGGCGTCTTGGTGCTCGCGCTCAAAAGCGCTTCGAAAGCGCAGGTGACCATCACGCTTTACGCCATTTTCGCGCCGATGGTCGCGGGTCTGAACTTTTCCCTTCCCGATATTGCGATCAGGCCGTATCTTGAACGGTATTCCTCCCCCCTGGCTTTGAGCAGGATGGGGATTGAAGGCCTCTTTCAGGATGACTTGGGCGATGTGCTATTCAGTGCGTTCTCACTCGCGGGCATCATAGTAATCCTCATCATCATGCTCAGGTTGCTTGGCAGGAAGGTGATCGTATGAGCGTTTTTTTCGAACACGCCCTCAGGCGGACATTGCAGCAGCGGTTGCTCGTTTTCGGGATGATCATCTTCCCCGTCGCCCTCGCCCTCGCACCCCATCCCGATTCCGCGGTGCCTCCGATCGGATTCGCGCTTTACGGCCTCATCATCCTTTTCAGCGGATTCCTCCTTACCAAGCAGACCATCCACGACAGAACCTTCGGCACCCTCACCCGGATTGCGGCCGCCCCTGTAAGCCATGCGCAATATCTAAGTGGTCATCTGCTTGCATATCTGAGCGTCCTGGCCTTTCAGAACATCATATTCGTCCTGATCGCCATGGCCTTGTGGTCCTCACTTGACATCTCTTTTGCAGTCCTGTTTCTTGTCTATCTTGTCTTTTCCGCATTGTCGGTCACGTTTTCGCTCTTTTGGCACATGCTTTTCCGTTCGTATGCCACGAGCATCGCGTTCTTCAGTGTCATCATCAACATGGTCGCGATCATCGGCGGTCTCATCATACCGATCATGTACATGCCTGAACGGGTGAAGGACATTGCGGTCATCCTGCCCACCTACTGGTTCTCCTACGCCTTGCAAGCCACCTACGATTCCGACTTTGTATCCGTGTCTTTGGGCTTGTTGATTGTGGCCGGGTTTGCTATACTATTCTTAGTCATCGGTTCAAGAAGGAGACTCGTTTGATGGACAGTGTCTTGAAACGGCACATCGTCTGGGATACGGCCTTTCTCACGGTCGTCTATCTCATCATCGTCTTCACCATGAAACCGCAGACCCCTGCGGTTTTTTTACTATTGATCCTCTCTTTGAACCTCGTGGTGACCAGGTTCCGGTTCCCCCGTTTGAGAAAGCATTCCGCCCTCGACATGCTTCTTTTCTTCGTCCTTTCGTTTTGGTTCACACAGGCGCATTTCCTTTTGATCCCTCCCTTCTATCTCGCAATTCGTGATGATAAGCGGCTGGATGGGCTATTCATCATCCCCCTCGCGATCATAGGAAGGCACCATGACCCGGTGTTCTTGACGCTGCTTGTGCTCTCGTTTTTGTTCGGGCTGGCTTTTCAGCACTTCCAGAGGGAAAAACGCAAACATCTCACCACCATCGATGCATTGCGAAAAAGCATGCTCGGCATTCAAAAGGACCATGCGTCCCTTCTAAATAGCCAGTCGGAGATCTCCCGCATCGCCGCCTACAGTGAGAGGGACCGCATCGCACAGACCCTTCATGACAACCTCGGTCACGAGATCACGGCCGGGCTTCTCAGCCTCAAGGCTTATGAGACGCTGAAGAAGAAGGGCCAGGGCGACCAGGAAGTCCTCACCGCCGGCATTCAGCGTCTTGAAAACGCAGCGGATGAACTCAAGCGGACGGTGCACAACACCAAGCCTTTGGCGGCTTACGGCCTCGAGATCTTCGAACAGGAGATCAAGCGGTTCCCGACCGCCGTCGATTATGATAAAAGCGGAGATCTTGCTTCCCTCAAAGCCCATCACTGGCAGGTGCTCAACGCGGTGATCAAGGAGAGCTTCACCAACATATTGAAACATTCCCAAGCGGACCGTGTGGATGTGTCTCTTGAGGTGACGCCCCAGGTCGTCCGCCTTTCCATCAAGAACAACCATCCCAACTTGAAAAAACGGTCCCAAGAGGGGTACGGCCTGAGATTCATGCGTCAGCGGATCGAGGCGCTAGGGGGCTCTCTTACTTTGCAACACGGAGTTACTTTTGAAATCATCGCGATCATCCCCATCGAGGAGGTGGGCCCATGAAGCTCCTGTTGGTCGATGACGACCTGGACGTCTTGAATAGCCTTGAGATCATCCTCTCGCATGAATCCGGGTTTGAAATCGTCGGCAAGGCTCGCGATGGCCAGGAAGCCATCAGACAGATTGAAGCCGTCCGTCCCGAGATTGTCCTCATGGACATCCGGATGCCAGGAATGGACGGCATCGAGGCGACCACACGCATCAAGGCACGCTGGAAGGACATCAAGATCATCATGCTCACGACATTCAGGGATTTCAACCATATCCATCAGGCCCTGCATGCGGGGGCAGTGGGGTATCTACTCAAAACCGACGACTACGACAGACAGATCAGCACCATCAAAGCGGTCCATGACGGGCATGCAATCCTTAGCGACGAAGCGCTTGAGACCCTCACGGGAAAAAGGCTGGACGAGGCGTTGAGCGCACGCGAAAACACCGTCGTCGAACTGATCGCCCACGGCTACAGCAACAAAGAGATTTCCGCGAGGCTCTTCATCGGGGAAGGCACCGTGCGCAACGTCATCTCCACCATCCTTGAAAAGCTCTATCTCAGGGACCGCACCCAAATCGCCATCTATTACTGGCGCACCCAGTCACAAGACACCCCATCCGACACCGGATGAGTACCCCAATCATACATTCAGGAGGACACAGCATGCGATTAGTCTCATGGAACACAAACGGCCTTCGCGCCGCGAGAAAGAAAGGGTTCGACGAAGTGTTCACTTCCTTTGACGCGGATATCTTCGCCATCCAGGAAACGAAGATGCAAGAAGACCAGAAGGATTTCGCCTTCGAAGGATACAGCGAATACTGGAACAGCGCCGAGAAGAAAGGCTACAGCGGCACCCTCATCTATACGAAACACGACCCGGTGGGAGTCACTTATGGCATCGATGGCAAGTACAATGACGAGGGACGCCTCATCACCCTCGAGTATGAGACATTCTTCTTTGTGACAGTTTACACCCCGAACTCACAGGACGAACTCAAGCGCCTCGGTTTCCGCATGGACTTCGAAGAAGATTTCAAGGCCTATCTCAGACGCCTCGATGCGCAAAAACCGGTTGTGCTATGCGGGGATTTAAACGTGGCCCATGAGCGCATCGACCTCAAGAACCCTTCGAACAACCGACGGAATGCGGGATTCACAGACGAGGAACGTGAAAAGTTCACCGACCTTCTGAACGAAGGGTTCGTGGACACGTTCCGCACACTTTATCCCGACACGGTCAAATATTCTTGGTGGACCTACCGTTTCGGCGCGAGAAAAAGGAACGCCGGATGGCGCCTCGATTATTTCGTCATCTCAGAAAGGCTCATGGACAAGGTGACAGACAGCGAAATCCATGACACGATCCACGGAAGCGACCATTGTCCCGTCTCCCTCACCATCGACCTTTGATTCAAAGCCCGCAAGGGCTTTTTTCCTCTTCATTGATGGATTCTGTTATGCCGGAAGAGAGAAGGCTTAATTGAAAAAAACGAACAATAAGGACTAAACCCTTTTCATTCCTGTCATTCTGCGTTACAATGAAACGCTAAAACAAACTTGAAAGGACCCTTCCCATGAAAAAAACCTTACTCGCTTTATTGGCGGTGATCACCCTGACGCTTGCGGCATGTGTGGAGCAGGACCCGTCAAATGACCAGGACCCGTCAAATGGCCAGGACCAGAACATCTCCGAACCATCCCAGCTCAGCATTTTCTATACAAACGACGTGCACGGCGCGATTGAACGGGACGGCCGGTCCATGGGGCTTGCCTACATGGCCAACCTCATGACCACCCACAAGGAGGACCATCCCGACAACACCCTCATCCTGGATGGCGGCGACGCCCTTCAGGGCGGTGCCATCTCGAACTACTACGAGGGCGAATCCTACATCGAGATCATGAACGCGATGAAATATGACGCCCTTGTGGTCGGCAATCACGAATTCGACTGGGGCCTTGAGACCGTGACGCGCTATTTCGACCCGGACCACGAGAAGGGCATCGCGGAATTCCCGCTGCTCGGTGCGAACATCATCGTCGATGAGACCGGGGAGATCCCCGAACACGTCGACCCCTACACCGTCGTTGAGCGCGCCGGACGCACCATCGGCATCATCGGCACCATCGGCTACGGCCTCGAGAGCAGCATCGCCCCTAGCGCTGTAGAGGGGTATTCCTTCCTCGACCCGGCCCCGATCGTCGAGGAACACGCAAAGACCCTCAGGAGCGAGGAGGGGGCGGACCTCGTGCTTTTGCTCACGCACGATAGCGGCAACGTCAACGATGAAGTCCTCGAGTTCGGGGGTGACGCCAAGGTCGATGCCATCTTCAACTCCCACAGCCATCAGACATTCGCCTATGTCGAGGACCAGACCGCCATCATCCAATCCGGCGGTTACGGCTCGCACGTCGGCGAAGTCACCTTCTCCTGGGATGAATACGGCCTTTCCGGCATCAACGCCCGCAACCTCAGGGAATATGACCGGTCCGAACTCAGCGAACCGCACCCGGAAGTCAAAGCTGTCATCGATGGATACGTGGATGAGACCGACGAGATATTCAACGACCCCATCATCGAAAACCCGGTGGATCTCGGGCGTGGCGAGCTCAGTCATTGGATCGCTGACCTCATGCGCCATGCGACGGACGCCGATATCGGCATTCAGAACGACGGCGGCACGAGAAACGCCATGCCTTCGGGCGACATCACACTCGGAGGGCTTTATGACATATGGCCCTTCGAGAACGAGATCAAGACCGTCGAGCTTGAAGGGTCTGTGGTCTCTTCACTCACGGACGCAGGGTATCTGACCCATGCGACCGACATCTCCACATTCGAGGACGGCTCCCTCTATAAAGTCGCGACGAATGATTTCGTGTTCGACCAGGAGGATAACCCCTTCCTCTATGGAGAGAATCCCGAAGAGACGGACCTTTACATCCGCGACCTCGCGGAAGAGGAACTCAGGCTTCAAAGCGGAGTCTATGACCATTTCGACACGGACAATCCGTTTCTGTTCGAGCGTGACTGACATTCACCCCATTCATGTCAAGCACCCAAACACTCATTCCAATGATTCCCTCGGCCTTCAAGGCCGGGGGTTTTTGTAAGAGAAGTGTGAACACTGCTTAGAAAACAAATGAACATGCTCCTCTGATGATGGGTGAAGCGAACATGTCTAACTCATATCATGATTGATTGAATTGTAAGCATGGCCAGAATGCCAAACCTCATTAAAAACCCCACTAGCGACCATTCAGTGAATGTGAAATGGCTCTGCCGAGTGGGGTCATATAGAAGCATGTGGCTTGATTAAGTTGACAAAGAGCTAGGGCAATGCATCAAACACTGCATCAGCGTCGGTGATCTCATTGAGTGAAAGCGCCTCGTCCACTTCAATGCCGTATTCGATTGAATTGTAATCGCTGTCTGTCATGATGCTCGGACTGCTCATGAAGAAGACTGAACCGCTAGGGGTGATGTTTGTCATCACAGAAGATGCCCCACCGGTCGAATCCTTGCCGATGACCTGTGCGATGTCATTGTCCTTCGCGATTGAAAGCATGCTGTTGGCGGCGCTGTAGCTGAGTGGTGATGAAAGGAGATGGAAATCGTAGTCCCTGGCGTCTATATCGACCGTGTAGGTGGTTGTTGAGGTCGAACCGTCGGTCGCATTCCTGGAGTGGAAGTCGATCGGCTCATCGGTCATGTAGCCAAGCATCTGTATCATGATGCCGATGACGCCCCCGCTGTTGCACGACAAGTCGATGACGACGTCCTCGACGGTCCCTTTGGCGGCGATCTGGTCCATCGCCCCTTCGAAGGCCTCGAGCGTCTCTTCATCGAAACCGTCCACTTTGATCAGCGCTTTCGTCTCGTCGCCGCTGAAGGCGATGTCGCTGCCTGCCGCGCAGTGCGCGCCCATGGTGTCGTCATAGAAGGTCTCATAGTAGTTACGGGTGCGGCTTTCGAGGTCGTTCAGGGTGTATTGGAATTCAAGCTGGTCCTCATAAAAACCGTTCATGAGCGGGCTTGTGTGGATATCGTCGCGTTCGTATAGGAAATCGCTAATGGCCCTGTAGTGCAACCTGTCGGATCCCTTAAGCCTGGATTCATGCTCTTCAAGCAAGGCGTAATGGCTGTTTTCCCCCTCCAATCCAAGGCCGTAGAAATAATCGAAAGAGAGCGCCAGATAATCGATGGTGTGCTCTTTCAAGGCGCCGGGCATGGATTCACTGTTTTTGGAGCTGTCGTTGAGGGTCTGAGCGACCGTCAGGTCATCCATGAGCTGATAGGTATCCACACCATACACTTTCTCCCCATTGAAGTAGGTGTCGAACATAGAACCCGAGAAGAAAAGGTTCGCGAGATTCAAGGGAAGACGCACCGAACCGTCATCCTCTATGGCCCTTATGTTGTATTCGGACAAGTCGATGGTGAGCGGGTCGAGGATGTTCTCGGTATATCCGGTGACCTCGAGGTGTTCACCGTAGTCGGTCTTCGTCGCTTCGCTCAATCCGTTGAAGAAGGCGAGTCGGTTCACGGTGATCGTATCTTCGCCGAGGTCGAGCGTCAAGTTCATATCCGTGTCCTCATAGATGTCCGCCTCGCTTTCGTCCGCCTCCAGAGTATAATCCAAAGTGAACACGCCTTCCTCAAGGGAGGCGTCAGCCTCATCCGCCATGATCGCTCCGTCAAGCAGTTCGATGAAGGAGACGAGGTCTACATAAGCGACGCCTTCTTCATAGAAATGGAGGTCGATCTCACCATCTTCGACGTCGTATTCCTCCGCCAGGCTCTCAAACGGGATGGTGCGTGTCTCGGGGGATGAATCATAAGGGTTCTCGTCACCGTCCGACGGTCCACCGCATGCGGCGGCGCTTGCAAGGGCGGTGAAGAGGATGGTCAGTGTCAGAAATTTTCTTTTCATCGTAGTCACACTCCGTACTATCAGTTTAAGATAGGATACCATGACTTGAAGCACACTTCAAGCATCGCCGGCCAGGGCGTGGAAACGGAAGTCAAGTATGATATAATGAAACAAAAGAAGGAGGGGTCCATATGCGGTATTTCATCGCCCTTGATTTTGAAAAACCAGACCGAGATAAGTTCCATGCGATCGCTAAAAAGCTCAAGACTTACGCAAACAAGGCACGCATCGTCGAATCCGACCATGTGCATCTCACGCTCGCTTTTCTGGGGGAGATCGACAAGACGTCCAAAGAGAAGGCGGAAGCCATCGTGAAAGGTGTGAGAATGGAGCCATTCACGCTCGAATTCGACACCGTTTCCTATTTCGAACCGAAAAAGGGTGGTAGAATATTCTGGATCGGACCCGATGCCCACCCTTCGCTAGAGAAGCTTCATCATACGGTCTACAAGGCACTGAAGGACGAGGGTTTCTCCCTTGATGTGAGGCCGTTCACCCCGCATGTCACATTGGCCCGGGGGGTACGCATCAGCAAGGAGGAAGCCGGCGCATTCAAAGAAACCTTCGAAGCCTTCAAGGTCCCGGTGCGCTCCGTCTCTCTCATGGTCTCTTCTTTCAAGGAGGGAAAACTCATATACAGGACGCTCGCAACGAAAGAACTGCTTGCATGAACTCTTCGGATTTTCTTATAATGCCTTTCTTTTTCATCTCGTCTTTGCTATAATCTTATCAGGCAAAGTTAAGGAGCGGTCATCTATGTTGGTGTTGGTCGGTGCAAGCGCAAGCGGGAAGACGGAAATCGCGAAAATCATCATGGAAAAATACAGTTTCAAGAAGATGGTGACCTACACCACGCGAGACAGACGTCCCGGCGAAATCGACGGACACGATTACCATTTCCTTGACGAAGCGGCTTTTGACAAAAAACGGCAAAACGGTGATTTCATAGAGACCACGACCTACAACGGCAACCATTACGGCACCGCCTTCAAGGACGCAGGATGGGACAAGGTCCTCATCGTCAATGTCGAGGGCGCGAACAGCCTGTACGCGAAGATTCCTGACAAGATGACCATCTTCCTCATGCATTCCCCTGAGAACTTGAGGGAGGCGCGCATGCTCGCAAGGGGCGATTCCTTGAAGGAAGCGAAGCAGCGGCTCAAGAAAGACACCGCCCTTTTCAGGCGCGACCGGCTCACCCATGTGGACCATATCATAGAGAACAGCCGTGGTCTGTCCCTCGATACGTTGGCCGACAAGATCCATTCCATTTATATGAACGACATCGAAAACCAGGCTTGAACTGGTTTTTTTCATAAAAAATTCCAAAGGACGTGATTGCATGGAAACCATCATCCTGAACCATCCGCTCATCAAGCACAAAATGGTCAAACTGAGGGACAAGACCACCGGCACGAAGGAGTTCCGCGAATCGGTGAACGAGATCGCCGGTCTCATGAGCTATGAGGCGACGAAGGACCTCGCGCTCAAGCCTGTCGAGGTCGAAACGCCCATCCGTAAGGCGGAAGGGGAGGTCCTCGCCCAGAATGTCGTCATCATCCCCGTCATGCGCGCCGGACTCGGCATGGTCGACATGATCCAGAACCTCATCCCGACCGCAAAGGTCGGCCATATCGGACTCTTCAGGGACGAGGAGACCTTCGTGCCGCAGGAATACTACACCAAGTTGCCCGAGGGCCTCGGGCGTGCTACAATATTGTTGCTGGACCCGATGCTTGCGACCGGAGGCACCGTCAAGGTCTCCTATGACATCCTCAAGAAACACGGTGCGAAGGATATCCGCTATCTCGGCATCGTCGGCGTCCAGGAGGGCCTCGACTACCTCGAGGCGCACTGTCCGGACATGAGGATCTACCTTGCAGCCAAGGACGAGAAGCTCAACGAGAACAAATACATTGTCCCCGGCCTGGGCGACGCAGGAGACCGTCTGTTCGGCACCAAATAGAACCGTTTGGAGGGATTCCATGACTTATCCCGTCTACACCCCCGAAGAGATGCGTGAACTCGACAGAAACACCATGAATCATGAAGGGATCACGTCCTATCAGCTCATGAAGCGGGCTGCGGACCGTCTATTCGATTCCGCCCTGAACCACGGTCTCATCCGCGAGGATGCGCGTGTGCTCGTCCTCGCGGGACCTGGCAATAACGGAGGGGACGCCGCGTTGCTTGGCCTCAGGCTTCGAAAAAGGGGCCACAAGGTCCATCTCCTCTTCATCGGGAAGGCCTCGAAAGCGACTGTTGAAAATGCCGAGGCGACCAGGGAGGCGGAAGATGCCCTCCCGCACTCGCGACTCGCCACCCAGGACGAAATGAAGACGCTCCCGACCCTCATCGAGGGTGCGGACATCATCATCGACGGCCTTTTCGGCATCGGACTCTCGCGCAATGTGACCGATGTGTTCCATGACGTGATTGAAACTGTCAACCTGAGCGGTCTGCCCATCATCAGTCTCGACATCCCCTCCGGTGTGAACGGCAAAAACGGCCTCATCCAGGGCATCGCCATCCACGCGGATGCGACACTCGTGATCGGCGGATACAAGACAGGGAATCTTCTCGGTGATGCGCTCGACACCCACGGAAGGATTCATCTCGTCGACATCGGCCTCGAGGCGGGCGACTTCGACGAGTCACGCACCCTCCACCCCCTTTCGCACTACGAAGGGACCATGCCCGGAAGAAAGCATAACACCCACAAGTACGACTACGGACAGGTCTACGTCGTCGGCGGCAGCCCCGACATGCCGGGTGCGCCGCATCTCGCGGGGTTGTCCGCGCTCAGAAGCGGTGCCGGCCTCGTGCGGCTCTGTCTCGACTCCGAGACAAAAAACGCGGTGAGCCCCCACCGCTATGAACTCACCTACCACACCTATACCCGTCCCGAGGAACTCCTCGATAAGCTCGGCAAGGTCGATGCGATCGTCTACGGCATCGGTCTCGGCGAGAGAAACGACCAGGAGGCGTTCCTGGAATCCCTGATCGAGACAAGAATCCCCATCGTCATCGACGCGGACGGGCTGAAAGTGTTAAAAAATGTGCTTAAGACCTTTGACAAACCGCTCGAACATGTTATTATAGTTCCGCATGCGGGTGAACTGGCGAGGTTCACAGGAACCTCTTCCGAGACTATCCTGCATGATCCCTTGAACGCTGTAAGAACCGTTGCGAAGTCCACCGGCATGACGGTGGTGCTCAAAGGGCCCGCATCCATCGTATGTAGCGGCGCCTTCATGAGCTTCTCGCAGGCGAAGAACCCCGGTCTCGCGACCGCGGGCAGCGGGGATGTCCTCGCGGGCATCGCCGGAAGCCTCATCGCACGCAAGGTTCCTCCCTTCTACGCGGCGCGCCTCGCTGTTGCCATGCACAGCCTGGCCTCAAGACACGCACTTGATGAAACAGGTGAGGAATCCCTCACCGCCGGCGACATCATCGCCCATCTCCCCCGTGCGATCAGACAGTTCAAATCATGACACCCTACGGAGGGGTACCCAAGTGGCTGAAGGGGCTGGCTTGGAAAGCTAGTAGTTCGCGAGAGCGAAGCGGGAGTTCGAATCTCCTCCCCTCCGCCATTGCATTCAAGACCGGTCCTTCGACCGGTTTTTTTTGTGGTACACGAATAATTTTCAACAGGTGTTGAGGTTAAAAGGTCGGAATCAGGGTATCGGATGGATTCAATCAACTAAAAGGGTATGAAATATATTATGTTTAAAGATTGAAATAAGACAGGAACTACTATAGAATAGAATGATAACTTGAAAGGCGTATCTTTATGAGTGCGATTTTTGTGATTACATATCTGATATATGGTTTTGTCTTTATCCTGTTTGGATTGTATGCGATTGGGAACCATAAAAAAGAAGTCAGCATCTTCCCTTTGACCGGTCCTATTGTCTATATCGGTGTATTTGGTATTGCGCACGGAATGTCTGAGTGGCTCACCATGCTGCATTGGACCGGATTGTTTACAGAGCATACGCTTGTTCTTTTTTATTCGGGTCAAATCCTAAAGAGTTTTTCTTTCCTAATGCTTTTACTATTCGGGCTATGCACGCTTGGCGATAAGAAAAACCCGAGAAGATTATTGATCGCTTTATCGCTTTTGTTTATAACATGGTTAAGTGTTTTATCGTTCATTCTCTTTTCAAACGGGGTTGGATATCTATATGAGCATCAGATATTTTTCACACTTTCCATACGCTACGGCATGGCGCTTCCAGGAGCGGTGATTTCATTCATCGCACTTATACATCAAGGATTGCGCATCCGTTCATTCAACCGCCAATGGATGTTCGTATACATGTCTTTCGCGACAACAATCTTACTCTATGGAATCCTTGATGGTCTTTTTGTGCCACATGAACCTTTCTTTCCTGCCAACATATTCTACAGGGAATGGTTTACAACTCAGTTGGGTATTCCCATTCAATACTTCAAGATAATAAGCGGCGTGCTCATCCACATCAACCTTCTTTTAATACTTAAAACATTCCAGTGGGAGATCAATACACACTGGCCATCAGCGGGGATTGAACCTTCAACCTTTCATCAGCATGAACGGATCAATCAACGGCTGCATGACAACATCATACAATCGCTTTTCGTCACCGGAATGACCCTTTATGACCTTAAAAACAAAATCGATGATTCCGAGATACAAAAAGCAATCAGTGAAATCAACACCAAGATCAATGACAGCATTGAGGAACTGCGTAAAATCATCAAGGGGGAATTGGATAAACCGATTCATTCAAAGATATTCGAAAGGACTTTGAATGAATTGTGTCAAAATATTTTCCACGATGATACGCCGGAAGTCACCATCAAGAACAATCTGGATTTCGTCGCATTGAATCTAGACAACGAAACAACCGCACACATATATTTCATTGTTCAGGAAGCTCTGCTTAATGCCTCCAAACATGCCAAGGCGTCAGCAATTCTCATCGAGCTTTCCCAGGAGCTTGGTTTTCTTAAAATAATAATCAAGGACAACGGTGAAGGCATGAATATCAAAGAAGAAGCGTCCAAACATGCATATGGTTTTCACTCGATGCATGTGCGTGCAAATCAAATATCAGCGAGGCTTTCCATAAAATCAAGGATGAAAAAGCGTTTGAACAGACGAAAAGGAACCGAAATAAACCTCTTCGTCCCGCTGATGGCACCAAGAACATGACATCACTTCAATAAATGGACCCATAGAAAGGTGTTTTGACATGAGCAGATTATTAATCATTGATGACCACGAAATGGTCAGGGAAGGCTTGGAAGCGTTAATAAAGAACACAGGCAAATACAACCTTGTTGAGTCCGTCGGCACGATTGACGGAATGAGAGAGAAGATGCGGGAACACACATTTGACCTGATCATCATGGATTTGAAACTCAACAACGAAAGCGGCATCGATGGTATTGCCCAAATAAAGATGACAAGCCCCGAAACCAAGATACTCATTCTATCAGGGTTCATCGAACAGCACTATGTGAACGAGGCTTTGCGCGTCGGTGTCGAAGGCTATCTGCATAAGAGCACGGACTTTGAGCACCTGAAAAGCAGCATTGATTCGATCCTTGATGGCGGCACGGTGTTTGTCCAGACAGTTATAGCATACCAAAACAATCAACTACAGGACTCCTGCTGCTCCAATCTGACAAAGCGACAGAAAGAGATCATCAACCTTCTTTGCCTTGGGAAGACCAATAGGGAAATTGGTGTATCGATGAGTATCAGCGAAAAGACAGTGCGGAATTATATGTCGGAGATATTCAAGAAAATCAAGGTTTCCAATCGTTCAGAAGCTATCGGGTGCTGTATATACAACAAATAGACATTAGGGACATTTGTCATCTATCATGACCGAAGATTATTATGCTATACTATATATAACAATAAAAAACAAAGGAGAATTAAAATGAAAAAAATATTTGCTTTACTCTTTGTGGCCATCATTGCCTTCACACTAGCCGCATGTGACGGTGAAACGGAGACGACCTATGAAGATGGGACTTACCGTGGCGTATTCGTCGACAGAGATGGAGTCCAGGTGAACGTTCAATTCGATCTCGAGGACAATATAGTGACATCAGCTAATTTCAGACACCTTGCCTACGGCGGAACCGATTATCTTGAATCCGAAGACGAGACAACACAGGGCATCACTCAACAACATGAAGATGCACTTGAACATATTGTTGGCGAAGACATCAGAGAAGTTCTCGATGACCTTTATGAACCAGGGGAACTTGGACTGGATGATGTCGACGGTTCTTCAGGCGCAACCATTCGTGCCAACAAAATCCGTTCAGCCATCGTGGATGCATTGAACCGTGGAGTGTACTCTTACTAAGCGGACATGATTCAAAGACAATGACTCCATCAAAAAAGACTGCGCTGCAGTC
>CAZCTR010000022.1:0-1520 GCA_964501715.1 uncultured Candidatus Izemoplasmatales bacterium
TTATCAGTGGTTGATAATTTATAGTGTCTATGGTATTATTCCCTATTGGGTCTCATGGGCTTTTCTTTCGTATTGTTGGGTTGACCATGAGCGATCCTCGAATGACTATGATTTTCATCAACAATTTGTTAGTAAGCTGCCCTTTGGGCGAAGCTTACTTTTTTTGGGCGAAAACGGATTTTATAGATCGATACACAATAAGGAGATGCTTCACTTTGGATATTTACACCTTACTCATCTACATTTCGGTCGTGATGCTGATCGGATTTTCTGTTGGAAAATTGTTTGAGCATTACAGACTCCCAGCCATCACCGGATATTTGATCGCCGGGGTGCTGGTCGGCCCTTATGGGATGGGACTTATCAGCATGCAGGCGGTCAACGGTTTTGATGTGATCACGAAAATCGTACTGGGGATCATCGCGTTCCAGATTGGCACGGAATTATTCATCCCGGTTTTAAAACGCAGCGGCAAACGCTTGCTCTCGATCACGTTTGTCCATGCGCTGATCACGTATGCGGTCGTATTTGTCGGAGTGTATCTCATCAGCGGTGAGGCATGGATCGCTTTCGCGCTTTCAGGCCTGGGTGTGGCAAGTGCCCCTGCGCCTGTCATGGAGGTCATCAAGAAAGTGCGCGCCAAAGGGCCGGTCAAAAGCACTGTTGTACCGGTGGTCGGGCTCTTGGACATCGTCAGTGTGATCATTTTCGGTTTGAGCTCCTCAATCGCGCTCAGTTTGTTGGAGGGACAAGCCATTAGCATCAACAATGCGTTTTATGAACCGGTGTTGGAAGTTGTCTTGTCGATCATGGTGGGGGCCTTTCTCGGAGCCCTGCTCGGGGTCACCTCCAAGATTTTCGTGGAAAAAGCGCAGAAAGGCGACCGGTATCTGGCCTATTTGGTGTTGAGCCTCGCGTTCATACTGTTCTCCACATGGCTTGCCTCAGAGACGCATTTGTCCAACATATTGATACCGATGACCATGGGGATGACGTTCACCAACTTCATCGACAAGGAGACGTTCAAAATCCAGGGACAGGCCTTGCAGAACTTCGGTGGCCCATTCTTCGTGCTCTTTTTCACCATTGCCGGATTGTCGCTCTCACCCACCATTGTGGTTCAAGCAGCGATGCTTGCGACGGTATTCATACTGCTCAGGGCGGTAGGAAAGGTTGGCGGTTCATACATCGCTTCCACCATGTCCAAGTGTCCGGCGACGGTTAAAAAATATACAGGCGTCGCACTTCTGCCTCAAGCAGGTGTGACGATTGGCATGCTCATCTCCCTCTCGGCATCCCTCCCTCCTGAGGAGACCCAGCTTATCCAGGCTGTCGTGCTCAGCAGCATCCTCGTTTTCCAAATCATCGGCCCCATATTGTTGCAATGGGCTTTGATCAGAGCAGGGGAAGCGAGGAACATCCCTGGCGAGGCAAAAGCCAAGAAGGTTGAAGCCTCTCCCTCGCATACATGATTCCACGGCTTTATTACACCCTCATACATACAGATGAAACGTAACATC
>CAZCTR010000022.1:1620-17215 GCA_964501715.1 uncultured Candidatus Izemoplasmatales bacterium
CCGTTCATGTTGCTGAACAGCTTTCTGGCGTATTTGGCTCTACGGGTGGTGAATCCGGCTTATGCGAACGAGGTCTTCGAGGTTCTCAACGCTTCATCCTGGGCGTTCACCATTCGATTTGATTATGTTTTATACGTATATCTCTTCATCTTGTTCCACGAGGTTTTGCATCTTGTGCTGATTCCTGGATTCGCCCGGTCCGAGAAGACATTTTGGGGCATCAAACCATGGGGAGGGTTCGTTTTCACCCGTGAACCATTGAGCAGAACCCGTTTTCTTTTAATCACGGTGGCCCCTTTCATTGTGCTCTCCATTCTGCTTCCTGCAATATTGGGGATGTTCGGCCTGTTGAATGGTTTTTTATTGTTCCTTGTATTCCTCAATGCGCTCTCGTCGTCTGTGGACATGCTCAATTTTCTGACGATTTCAATACAGGTACCCAGACGTAGCCAAATCATCAATAACGGGTTTGAATCCTATTATAAAAGACATAGCAATCTTCAAGATGAATTTTGACAGTTTGTTCTCATGATGGTTTAATGCATACAAATACTATGCTCTCATGAGATCCACTTTTAATAGACGAATATCCTGTGCCTTGAAACACTTCACATATGAAAAAGGAGGGATTCTATGCATTTGAAAAGACCCAAAACCACCATTGCATTGACTGTGGTTGGCCTGTTGTTTCTGGTTTATCTTGTGCTCGCCCTTTGGCCGCGCACCCATTATGTTGAAGGGGACAACCCGTTCATGTCTGAAGAAGGTGCGCCCCCGCACATCATCGCCCATCGCGGAGGCATGGATGAATTTCCTGAGAACACGCTTGAAGCGATGTACAATGCCTACCATGCAGACCCCGAAGTCATTTTCGAATTCGATGTGGCCATGACTGAGGACAATGTGATCATACTGACCCATGATTTGACGCTCGACAGACAAACGACGCTTCAATATGCGGATGTCCATGAGGTGGCATACAGCTATCTCATGGAAGAAGAGATTGATTTCGGATACGACAACCCCATCCCTTATGATGAGTACAATGAGGAAGGCACGTTGGAGCGATTCAGGAATGCGGATGGAAAGACCGTCACCCCATTGGATGTCCCCTATCCCGAAGGGGTGGATCCCCGTCATGATGAAGTGTTCCTTGCGACGACAATGACCGAAGTCATCAAGAGTTTCCCCGATCAAAAAATGATCATCGAACTGAAACAATCCGGTGATCTGGGCAGGGAGGCCCTTGATGAGATGCTATCCATCATGGATGACCTTGATGAGGAATACAACACTTTCGAGCGCATAAACCTGGCGAGTTTCCACCGGGACATCTATGAAGAGTACTTGGATCTCAGGGACACGGATTATCCCGAATTGTTGTTTTCCCCGGAAGAAGAGAGCATTCGGACCTTCTACATGATGCACAGACTCAGGGTGACGGGGCTTTATGGCGACCCTGTCGCTGCGTTTCAGATTCCCATGGGTGAAGGGGATATCGACTTGACCACCCAGCGCTTCGTAGAAGACCTGCAAAGCCACAACATCGCAGTCCACTACTGGACGATCAACGACGAGGATTCCATGCGCAAGCTCATCGAACTTGGAGCGGATGGCATATTGACCGACAAGCCCACACTCTTGAAATCAGTGATTGATGAATACGATTTTGATTGATCAAAAGAAGGCTCAGGGAATATAGTTATGGGCTGTTCATAAAAAGGCGCACCCCGCAATATCACTATCGCAGGGTGCGCCTTTTTTCTGGATTAATATCATGTCAGTAGCTATGTCGGTAAAAATGATTGCGCGGATCATAAGTCTTCCTGAAGGTCTTCAATGCCCTCGGTTTCTTCTTTTTTGCCGAGCTGATAGGAAAGGGTGAACCCTAAAACCGCTAACAGTGCTCCAATAAACCATGTCATCCAAGAGCCTTCGCTTACATGGGAAGGGTATTCCCTTTGCAAATTGACCAGGATAGCGACAGGGCTCGCCACCAGCAGTCCTACGATGAAACCATAGATCATGGATTTATGTATGCACATCAGTTTTTCGATGAGCTTCGCAATCAAGACCACCCCAAGCACGATGCCTGCGGTGAATATCATAATGTATGCGAGTGTATCCCCCATGAGCGCAAGATCCAATGAAAAAAGCGCGCTTATAAAATCACGGCTGATCGTCAGGATGTAATCATAATAACCGAAGACCAGAAAAATCAAGGACCCGCTGACGCCCGGAATGACCATCGAAGATGCGCCAAGGGCACCGATGAAGAAAAGCCCTATCGTAAAAAGAAGGGTGATCTCCCCCTGCGTCTCATTTGTGAAGGGGAGGAAGGTTAAAATCAGCAAAAGGGCCATACCCACCGCCATCGCGATTTTCGGGGCCATCTCCTGGGAGGTCAAACGCGCCTGTGTCTGTATCTTGGGTATGGATCCCACCACAAAACCGACGAAGACCAGGACTGTGGGGACCGGATAG
This sequence comes from uncultured Candidatus Izemoplasmatales bacterium, assembly GCA_964501715.1. Classification (GTDB taxonomy): domain Bacteria; phylum Bacillota_I; class Bacilli_A; order Izemoplasmatales; family Izemoplasmataceae; genus M55B118. The sequence goes on from CAZCTR010000022.1 coordinate 4,105, forward strand.
GTATCAAGAAGAAGTGTGATGCCGAATACGGCCAACACAACACCAAGCACCACTCCGAGAAGGACACCCCACATCTCTTTGAGGATCTTCAGGGGGGATTCAAAAAAATGGCTGAAAGCATAGATCAGTTTTTCGTACAATCCGAAGACGACCGCCATCGTCCCGCCACTGAAACCGGGGATGATGTTCGCGACGCCTATGCCGATGCCTTTAATGGTCTCAATGAGTTTTTTCATCACGTCAATCACCTATTGTGTCTGTCTTGTACAAAATGTTCTAAGAGAAAGAACGGTTTTGACTTACTCCCGTATTATATCGCAACACGCATGAAATTGAAATCGGTTCTTCCCTGTTCATAAGTCAGATCCGTTTTTATGGCGTTATGACAACTGCATCTCAAATCTCGACAAAAGGTACTTCTGGCCAGAAGAGCGATGAAAAAACGCATCAGCACAGTGGCCGATACGCTTTTGTATCCAAAGGGAATGTTAGACCTTTTTCTTGCCGAACGCTTTGTCCCAATCGGCGAGGAACGTTTCAATGCCTTTATCGGTGAGCGGATGGACCAAGGCTTTTTTGATGACTGCGTAAGGGATGGTCGCAATGTGAGCCCCGGCCCTGGCGGAATCGCGGACATGCCTCGGGTTTCTTATGCTTGCGCTGATGATTTCGGTGTCGAACCCGTAGGTGTCGAAAATGGCGCGGATATCACTGACGACTTCCATGCCATCATGAAGGGAGTCGTCTAGCCTTCCGACGAACGGGGATACGTAGGTGGCCCCGGAGATGGCAGCGAATAGAGCCTGATTCGCACTGAAAACAAGGGTGACGTTGGTCTTGATGTTCTCTGAAGAGAGGACTTTTACGGCTTTGAGGCCTTCGTCGGTCATCGGAATCTTGACGACCATGTTCGGATGGATTTTGGCGATGTCACGGCCTTCCTTGATCATGCCTTCGGCCTCAGTGCTGATGACCTCGCCGCTGATGGGACCGTCTACAATGCTTGTGATCTCCTTGATGACCTCCTTGAAATCACGTCCTTCCATGGCGATGAGCGTCGGATTCGTGGTGACGCCACTGATGATGCCGAGTGAAGCGATTTCGCGGATGTGTTCGATGTTGGCGGTATCGATGAATATTTTCATAAAAGCAGCCTCCTAGGTTTGGTTTTGAGCGTTACTCCCCCTTTCATTATAGCAAAGCTTCAAGGAATAAGCACCGTTTATCAAGGGAAAGCATTCAAAACCAGGCTTGATAATCAATGGGGTGTTTCTCCGTGTACTTGTCCAGTAGCGCCTGGGCCTCTTGCTTGTGTACCGGGATGTCCACATAACGGTGGTAGCGGTTGCGGATATGCATGCATTTCAAGTAGCGGATTTTCTGCTTGTAAGTCTGCTCATACGCCAGTTTATAGAGATTGAGCTGCAAAAGAAGGCGCCCTTCATCAAGATGAAGGCGCCGTTTCACATCGGCGATGCCCCTTCCCTTGATAAAAGGGGACTGTACGACCATGTTGAATCTTCCGGCCCCGATGACGATGCCGTGCTGATGAAGCAGAACGATGACGTCGCTATTCAAGACGTGAATCTGATGTTGGGTCTTGAGTGCGAGATATCCGTGCATCTCGGGATGATAGGTCTTCACGTTTTCGTCTTCATAGGCCTTGATCATCGTGCGTAGTTGATTCCCTCTTTCGGCCGCCTTTTTCAAGACGTCGGGATCGGCCTTGCTTGTTTTTCGCGGGTGGATGGCTTCGATGATTTGTGTGACGCTAGGGACTTTCTTTCCATCCACAAAGTAGCTGTGCGTGTCAGGGTCGAATTCCACATGGTGTTCATTGATGTGATGGGTTTCCATATGCCGGCACCTCGTTTGAATTATGGGCTTTGATTAATAGACATTGATGGTTGTCAAGGGGGTATCTCATACACATGATTTTGAATTTCATTCTTTTTTGATTATACTGTATACAAGGACATGATCCGCTGTTACTCGTAAGAATTATGAAAGGCTGTGATGTGACATTTCTGATAACTATTTGAAAAAAGAGTTTTATGAGAAACTGAAAAAAGATGACGAGATTTTCGATTTTCTCAAAGAGGCCGCCCTCGACGGGATCTGGTATTGGGATTTGGAGAATCCGGACAATGAGTGGATGAGCCCGAATTTCTGGAAAACGCTCGGTTACGATCCTGAAAAGAAAGAGCACAGCCCTAATGAATGGCAGGATTTGATGCATCCGAAAGACCTTGAGATTGCAAAACGTGAAATCAAAAGGCATATTGAGGAACCCGGTCCCCCATATGATCAGGTTGTGCGTTACACCCATAAGAAAGGCTCGACCGTCTGGATACGATGCCGGGGACTGGTGATCAGGGACACTGAGGGCAATCCTGTCCGCATGCTTGGCGCGCATATGGATATCACTAGGATGATGCTTTCTAACAAACACATTAAACGGCTGAAAAACGAATATGAAACAGTGTTCAACGGTACACAGGATGCGTTGTTTTTCATCGAGGTGAGAGGACGGGATTATTTCAGGTACATCCGCAATAACACATCCCATCAGGAGAAGACCGGTGTGTCACAACGGATGATAGAGGGCAAGACTCCCTACGACCTCCTTGATGAAGAGGCGGCGAAAGCTGTGATAAGAAATTATCAACAATGCGTTGACGAGGCTGATGTTATTCGTTATGAGGAAGCGCTCGATCTTCCTTCCGGAAGACGGGTGTGGCATACGACGCTCACTCCGATACTCTCAGACGGTGAAGTGCAGCACATTGTCGGTTCGGCCAGGGACATCACAGAACAGAAGACGCTCGAGAAGGAACTCGAGAAACGGGCGAATTATGATGCTCTGACGATGCTCGCGAACCGGGATAACCTGACAAAGACGGTGGAAGAACGTACAGAGGATTCCAACAATCCGTTCGTCTTCATCTTCATCGACCTTGATGATTTCAAAGACGTCAATGACATGCACGGTCATCTTGCCGGGGACCATGTTCTCAAAAGTGTGGCTGACAGGCTTATGGAATCGACGGATGAAGGTGATCTCGTCGCAAGACTTGGCGGGGACGAGTTCGTCATCTTGAAAGATGACATTTACAATGATGAAGAGATAGCAGAGTTCAAAGAAGAAATCATCAAAAAGGTTTCACAGCCGATTGATTATGAGGGTGACATTTTGAGGGTCCATCCCTCGGTCGGTGTCTCGAGGTTTCCATCGGACGGGATGGATTATGACCAGCTGACTTATCATGCCGACAAGGGCATGTATAAAATGAAAGAAAATCAGAAGAAGCTAAAACAGTAATGCGCTGTTCCCTGGAGATAGTGAGTATTCGAATGGAATCGCGGTAGGGCTTTAAAAGAACGGATCAATCAATCCGGAAATGACATCCGATGCTTTGTGGGCGATTCAATGCATCCTTAACAATGTTGAGCGCCACATGCAACATGTTCATAGTCTCGTAGTAGCGTTTCGCGTGATTGGGATAATCCATTAATGTATCCAGCAAATGGTTCAATTCCGAAAGGGCTTTTTCAAGCCCTTTTTTTCGTCTGACAATGCCGGCGTGCTCTTCCATGATCATGCGGATCTTCTTGCGCATCGGGCCGTAATGATAGCTAGCCGTTTCGCCGTATTTCAAAGAGGGAGCGGTTTTTTCCGGACATGGAGTGAGGGAATTGATGTGGTTGGCGATGCGCCGGCCGAATACGACGCATTCCAAAAGTGAGTTCGATGCAAGCCGGTTCGCCCCGTGCACACCGGTAGAGGCACATTCGCCGAGTGCGTAGAGCCTTTCGATATCCGTCTTGCCATCAAGGTCGGTACTGATGCCGCCAATGTTGAAATGCTCGACGGGCGCAATGGGGATCAGCGTCTCTCCCAGACTGTATCCCCGCTTTTGAAGCGCGTCTTGGATGGTCGGGAACCGTTTTTGCAGATAAGTCTTTTCAAGATGGCGGGTATCAAGGTAGACGTGGTCGCTCCAAGTGTCGTACATCTCCCTATGGATGCCTTGGGAGACGATGTCCCTCGGCGCGAGGTCCGCTTTGGGGTGATATTTTTCCATGAATGCGTCCCCTTCCAAATTACGGAGGACCGCCCCCTCTCCGCGAAGCGCCTCGGAAATCAAGAAGCGTCTTCCCTCGGGATGCTCCGGGTCGAAAAAGGCGGTGGGATGGAATTGGATGAAAGCCATTTTCTCGATGGTGGCGCCAGCCCGTTCGGCCATGGCGATGCCGTCACCGGTGGCAATCGGCGGATTGGTGCTCGCAGCATACACCGACCCGACACCGCCAGTGGCCAAAATGATGCTCGACGCGGAGAAAAGAATAGTTTTCCCGTCTTTGTCAATGGCGCTCAGGCCTTGGACGCCGCCCTCTTTGACATCGAGATCCACAGCCATGGTCTGTTCGAAGAGCCGTATGTTCTTTCTTCTTTTTGCTTCTCGCTGAAGCGCGTTCATGATATCCCTTCCAGTGGCGTCGCCGCCACTATGCAGGACACGGGAACTGCTATGTCCCCCTTCGATTGTGGTTAAAAAATCCCCTACCGTGTTCCTGTCGAACTGAACCCCCGCTTGCAAAAGCAAGTCGATATTCTCGTGTGCTTCATTGACAAGGCATGTCACGGCGCGCATGTCATTCAGGTGGTGGCCTGCGGTAAGCGTGTCCTCTATGTGTGCTTCAAGCAAGGCTTTTTCGCGTTTCATCTCGGCCGCGATGCCTCCCTGGGCGAGCTGCGAGTTGCTTTCTGTGAGCGCAGTCTTGACTAAAAGGACGACCGATTGCTTCGGGTTCAGAAGAAGGGCGGTGTAGAGGCCAGAAAGTCCCGCTCCCACGATCACGGCATCGGCATGTTCCTTTCTCATTGTCCGCTTAACTCCATCATCTTATCGAGGGCTTTTCTTGCGTCCTTCATGATTTCCTGATCGACTTCGATCTCGTGGGTGTTGTCGCGCAAGGCTTCGTAGACGGTGAATAGATCCGTCTTCTTCATGTCCCAGCAACTGAGGTTTTCACTCAGTACCGTGAAACGCTTGTCCGGGGCCTCTTTTCTCAACTGGTGAAGCAAACCTTTCTCCGTGCCGACGATGTAGTGATCATACCCGGTTGTCTTGGCGAAATGGATGAGCCCGCTGGTGCCGCCTACGTAATCGGCTTTGTCAATGACGTCCAAAGGCGCTTCAGGATGGACGATGACAGCCGCTTCAGGATACTTCTTACGCATGGCGTCGACTTCTTGTGTGGTCAGGTCGTTGTGGATGCAACAGAAACCCGGCCATATCTCCATGTCGAGATTGTAAGTCCTACGGACAAACTTGCCCAGATTCTTATCTGGCACGTATAGCAGCTTTTCATCCTTGTAATGCCGGATGATGCGTTCGAAATTGGAACTGGTCACGCACACATCGCTCAAAGCTTTGACACTTGCGGTGGAATTGACATAACAGATCACTTTGCGTTCGGGATTTGCTTGCTTGTAGGCTTTAAGGTCATCATGGGTGATCTTGTCCGCCATGGGGCACCCCGCATCCCAAGCGGGGAGGAGCACGGTCTTGTTTGGTGAAAGGATCTTTGCGCTCTCGGCCATGAAATGGACACCGCAAAAAACGATAGTCCTGGCGTCGGTCTTGCTCGCGGCGACGCTAAGCTTGTAGGAATCGCCGACGATATCGGCGATGTCCTGCACTTCGCCCACTTGATAATAGTGTGCGAGGATGATTGCATCACGTTCATGCTTGAGGCGTTTGATCCCATTGATCAAAGCATGTTTATCCATTGGGTTGACCTCCCTCAAATCGAAGACTGATGTCGAAAGCGGTGACGGAATGTGTCAATGCACCGACCGAGATGGCGTCCACGCCGGTCTTGGCGACCGAAGGAGCCCTATCCAAGGCCATGTTGCCACTGGCTTCTAGGAATTTGGCCCCATTGTTCAAGGCGACACATGTCCGCATGGTCTTAAGGTCCATGTTGTCGAGCATGATGCGGTCCGCATCGGTATTGAGTGCCTCTTCAAACTGCTTCGCATTTTCGACTTCAACCTCGATTTCCATCGAGGTGCCCACATGCTCCCTTGCCATCTCTACCGCTCTTTTGATGCTTCCCGCGGCGCTGATATGGTTGTCCTTGATCAGCACCATGTCTGAAAGGGAGAAGCGGTGATTGACACCGCCGCCATCTTTTACGGCACGTTTGTCGAGTACCCTCAGGTTCGGGACGGTTTTGCGTGTATCGTAGACTTTGCAGCCAGTGCCAAGAACAGCATCGGTGAAGGCTTTGGTCATGGTGGCAATGCCGGACATGCGCTGCAGGAGATTGAGCGCGGTCCTTTCAGCCTTAAGTATGGAGGCGGTCCTCCCTTGGAGGCGGCCGATTTCATCCCCGCTTTGGACGGTGTCCCCATCTTGGAATGAGAAAGTGATTTCCAAGCTGTCGTCCACGTGTCTCATGACGGAAGTGAAGACATCCAGTCCGGATAAGACGCCGGAATCCTTGGCGATCAGGACGGCTTTTGTGGTTTGGTCGGTGAAAAGCGCATCCGTGGTCACATCCCCATCGGGCATGTCTTCAACGAGAGCGTTTGCTATGATTTTATGCATTCTTTCTTCCATAGGTATCATCCTTATGTGTCTTATTCTCATGAAAAATCCATGGGAAGCATGGATTAGAATTCAATTATATCATAAGTCTGTCTTCTTGTTTACAACCAGCTAGATAAATGCCTTATATCCTTGGCAATGCATTACGATATGGAAAGACTGTAAATTATTTCACAAAAGACTGGTAATTCATTGAAAACGTGATATAATACATCAGTTCGATACCTATACGAAATCGTCCCAGATAAAGGCGCAATTAAACGTTGCATGACTTTGCAGCGTTTTTTTATGCCTGTACTGCAAAAAGGAGACTACCCAATGACATTCGCACAAATGAACATGAACCAATCCTTGCTTGATGCCATCAATAAAGGCGGCTACACTGAACCCACTCCCATTCAAGCCAAGGCCATCCCCCACATATTGAAAGGTGAGGATATGCTTGGAAGCGCACAGACCGGAACCGGTAAGACCGCCGCGTTCGCCCTGCCGATCATCCACCAGATGGAATCGTCTGCACGCACCAACCATTCCAAGATGCCAAGAGCCCTCATTCTCGCTCCTACACGCGAACTCGCGCTTCAAATCATGGAAAGCTTCCATGCCTACTCACGATATAGCAAGATAAGAACCGCCTCCATTTATGGAGGCGTACCTAAACGCAAACAGATCCAGAAATTGAAACGGGGCGTCGATGTGGTCGTCGCGACGCCCGGCCGTCTGCTTGATCTTTTGGAAATGAAGATCATCAAACTCGATCAGATCGAGCATTATGTGCTCGACGAGGCGGACCGTATGCTCGACATGGGATTCATTCCCGACGTGAAAAAAATCACAAGCCAAATCACCCGAAATCATCAGACCATGCTCTTTTCTGCAACGCTTCCTGAGAGCATTCTGAAACTTTCAAAATCAATGCTTGAGAATCCTGTAAGGATAGAAGTCGCCAAGGACAACGAACCGCTCAAGACCATCAACCAGTCCATCTATTTCGTAAAAAAAGCTGATAAGGCCGCACTTTTGAGCGACGTGCTATATAAGGAATCCGTCTCGAACGCCCTTGTATTCACCCGGACCAAACAAGGTGCGAACCGACTGACTAAAATGCTGAGCGACTCCGGTATCCAGGCGGACGCCATCCATGGAGACAAAACCCAGGGTCAACGGCAGCGTTCTTTGAATGATTTCAAAAAGAGCCGCACAAAAGTGCTCGTCGCGACCGACGTTGCTTCCAGGGGCATCGATATCGATGCACTCTCCCACGTCATCAACTATGACCTACCCGAGACTGCAGAGACTTATCTTCACAGAATCGGTCGTACAGCCAGAGCGGGCCGTCTCGGGAGCAGCATTTCCTTTTGCAGTCCTGAGGAGAGTCATCTATTGAAAGCTGTACAGAAACATATCGAGATGACCATCCCCGTCGAATCGGACCATCGTTTCAAGATTCAAAGACCGGAGCCCAAATCCAAAAAAGCCGGCTACAAAACAGTGAACGCCTCCCCAAAAAGCAAATCGGGATCAAAACGTAAGGGCAGGGCCAACCATGGCAACAAGCCCTTCAAATACAAGTCCAAAACCGACAAGTCTTTCAAGAACCAAAAGCGCGCTTACCGTTAGACAACCGTTAAAAGCCTTGATTCTCCGTGGAAACTGAGAATCAAGGCTTTTTTGTTAAGTATTTCAAAGTATGGTGGACCCATTGATGCCTTTGCGCCTTATACGTGGTATAATCAACATGACATTGATATTTGTCGAACACGGTCATTGTGTCAGGCAAGAAAGAAGGCTCTTGATGAATAAGTCAGCGCAAGTCTTTATGATGGTCACATTCCTATTGACATATGTCTTCCTTGGAATCCTCGCATTCACGAGACTGAAGGTGGATAGCACAACTGGTTTTATTTTTCTTTTTGTCGGTGGAGGCGCTCCGACGATTGTCGCTTTTCTTATGGTGCATCTGGGGGATGAGAGCTTCAAGAGAACGTTCTATCGCAATCTCTTAAGGTTCAGGGTGAATCCTCTTTGGTACGTGTTCGTGCTCGTTTTTCCCCTTGTGCTTGGGTTGAGCGCTGTGATTGCAGGGGGAACTCTTTTTATTGAGAGAGAAACGCTTTGGCTGACGCCTCTTTTTCTTTTGGGCGGCATCCTCTTCGGAGGCCTTGAGGAAGTCGGGTGGAGGGGATTTTTGCAGGAAAAAGCGAAGCGCTCCAACATCCTTGTCTTCGGAGTGCTTTTCGGTCTAGTCTGGAGTGTGTGGCACCTTCCCATGTTCTTTGTCGAGGGGCTTTCGCACTACGAATATGCTTTTCTTCCTTTCGTGCTGCAGGGGATCGTTTTCAGTCTTTTCATCACGTGGGTGTATGCAAGGACTGCAAGCATTCCATTGGTGGTGCTCTTTCATGCGATGATCAACACCTCCGCCGGACTCGGGCTTTCGCTTGATTTCAGCCATACGTATGAGACTTATGTGTATCTCGGGGTTCTCGTTTTTTTCAGTCTTCTTTTTATCCAAGGAACCGGCGCAAGGAAGTCTGACAGAAGCATTGCTTAGAGACATCCTTCAATGTATGATACACTGAATATAAACCAGATCTGAACAAGGACGTGAGATTATGCCTTTGAAGAAGGACCCATTGCTCGAGGAACTCGACGAGACCCGCGACCGGCTCAAAAGCGCGTATAAGAATGCCGATGGAAGGACCCCGGTGGTGTGTTCGGATGATGCGCTTCGTGAGATGGCCAAGAGAAAACCGCTGAAAAAATCCGATTTCAAAGCCATCCAAGGTCTGGGCGATGTGTTCGTCGAACGGTATGCCGAGGATTTTTTGCGTGTGATCTATAAGCATAAGAATGCCCTGATCGAGGAAGTGAACGTCTCGAGAAAATCCAAGCGTGCCCTCTCTGATTACAAGGACCGTCTCACCAATATCTCAAGAAGGAACCGCAACCTCTATACCGGCAAACTTTCCAAGAACCTCGGCGTGGACCTTTATCAGGAACACTTGAAGGATGCACTCGACACGTTCATGCTCGAGATCCATACCAAGCCATTGAGATTGACCCATATCAAGGACCGTGACGTGTCCGAAGCGGAGGAACGCTTCCACCGCAGGCTCACGCTACTTTACCGGGAAACCAACCGTGAAGCGAAAGAACGGGGGTTCTATTCACTCCATATCGCCTACCCCTTCATCCAGGGGAAACTTCAGGGCGAGGCGTTCGAAGTCAAGGCACCGCTCATGTTCATCCCGGTCATTCTTGAGAGGCAAGGGTATGATTTCTATCTCAAGATCGACAGGGATAAAGACATCCGAATCAACCGCGACCTCATTCTCGCGAATAACAAGTTCAATCATTTCGAGACCATCAAGGACATCCCCGACAGCCAGGACTTGAGCGTCAAGTCCATTCGCTCGACGCTGATGCCTTTTTTAGAGAAAAACCATATCCACATCCAAAAGAAACCTGACACGAAGGATATGTTCCAACCCTTTGAGGACACGGTCAAAAAGGATTTCAAACGGGTGAAGAAAGGGTCTTTGCAACTCAAGAAATACGTGGTGCTCGGACGCTATAAGATCTATTCCTCCAAGATTCAGGAGGACATTACTTCCATTCTGGAGAACAAGACCTACAACACGCTTCTCGACGGGCTTCTCGACAACCCCTACAGATCTTACGACTACTCCATCGACACGCCTTTCGAAGGTTCGGCGCAAACGGACGTGGAAGAGAAGAATCTGACCTATATCAACGACCTCAACTATTCGCAGGAGAAAGTGCTCGACCTTCTCAATCGGAATGACAAACTTGTCATCTGGGGCCCCCCGGGCACCGGGAAATCCCAGACCATCACATCCCTCATCGCCAAGCAGGTGGAAAAAGGCGAGAATGTGCTTCTTGTGAGTGAGAAGAAGGCGGCCCTGGATGTCATCAAAAGCCGCCTTGGCTATGCGTCCAAGTTCGCGCTTTTCATGGATGATGCCCAGGACAAACAGGCGTTCTATCACCAGATCAAGAACCATATCGACCCCTTGCCGCCGGTGCGCAACCACAATAACGACCGAGAAACCGCAGATGAGGCCATTGAGAAGATTCTGAGGAAAATGAAGAATGTGTACGAAGCCTTCTACACCCCGTCCATCACGGACGCGCCCCTTTATAAACTCTACGAGCGCTATATTCCCACAAACAAGATCAAGGATGAATTCTTCCCTGAAACCATCCATGACGTTTTCAAGGATGTCTTCAGTCCGCTAGAATACAATTTTTTGAATGAACTGGAACATACGTTCGATGATACGAAGAAACTCAAAAGGATCCTGACCTACCAATATATGCTTGACACCTATCCGATCATCGAGAATATGAATCTTCAACTCACGCGCAGCGAGAAACTCAAACGGACGGAATTCTACAAGGCTTTTGAAGCCTTCATGGAGACGTACCGAAAAACCATCTTCTTCCGAAAACAAAAAAAGCGCAAGCGTTTCGTCAAAACGCATGCACAATCCATCGACTACTTGTTTTCTAAGAAACGTCATGCGAGACACTTCATCAAACAGATCATCAAGGACGAGGAGTTCTACCATTTGCTCAAGAAACATTATTCGAGTTTCGAACGGGCAGCCCATCAGCGCGCAAAACTGACAGAGGATGAACTTCGTTTTGTGAAGATGCTTCTATACAAGGCACCCTTCAAGGATGTGAAGAAGGTGCATCTTCACATGCGGGACATCTTTGATGCGCTCTATACGGGGTTCATCGAGGAATTTGAAGCTAAGAACCAAGACAAAGTCTATGACATGGAACACTACAAATCGCTCATGGAGGAACTCGGTAATCTGATAGACGAGAAAAAACAGATGTCTGAGGAGACGTTCTCCATGTCACTTTATCAGGATGCGCTCAATTTCTCGAATTCCAAACACATCATGGACATCAAACGCAGAATCGAACAACCCAGAAAAATCAGTGTCTCCAAATTCATCCACAACCATCAGCTCGAGCTTTTCTCCAACATCAAGGTGTGGATGATGACACCGGAAGTGGTCTCGGAGATTGTGCCCCTCAATTTCGCCATGTTCGACCTGGTCATCTTCGACGAGGCTTCACAGATGTTCGTCGAGAAGGCCATACCAACGATATACCGGGCTAAAAAGGTCGTCATAGCCGGGGACTCCAAACAGTTGAGGCCGTCGTCACTCGGGCAGGGCCGTCTGGCCATGGACGATGAATGGATGGAAGAGGATGAGGAACTCGACATCACCCTGGACGCCGAGAGCCTGCTCGACCTCGCACGCTATAAGTACAAAGAGACCATCCTGAACTACCATTACCGCTCAAAATACGAGGAACTGATCAGCTTTTCCAATTATGCCTTCTATGACGGCAAGCTGATTGTATCCCCCAACAAACACCATCCGAAAAAGCCGCCGATCGAATACGTCGTCTGCGAGGATGGTGTCTGGGACAAGCGCCAGAACCTTCCCGAGGCGAAGAAGGTCATAGATATCATCAAACGCGTCCTCAGGGAGAAAAGTCAGGAGGAGACGGTCGGGGTCATCACTTTCAATGTGCAACAGCGCAACCTGATCGAGGATCTATTGGACGAGACGCTTTTCTCTAACTCGAAATACGCCGGTCAGCTGAACCGGGAGATGAACCGTTTCGAAAACGGTGAGGACCAGAGCCTTTTCGTCAAGAACATCGAAAACGTGCAAGGTGATGAGCGCGATATCATCATCTTCTCCACAGCTTACGCGAAAAACATGGAAGGTCGCTTCCTCAGGCAATTTGGCTGGCTCAATAGCGAAGGGGGTCAGAATCGGCTCAATGTCGCGGTGTCGAGGGCCAAGAAAAAGATTTTCATGGTTACCTCGTTCTATCCTGAGAATTTCCATGTCGATGACTTGAGGAGTGTGGGGCCCAAACGTCTCAAGGAGTATCTGAAGTATTGCCACAGGGTGTCCGAGAAAGACCAGGAAGGCGCTCAGGCGGTGCTCGAGAGACTGACAGACACAGAAATCACCCCGGATGAGTCCTCGCTTGAAAGCCTGCAGGACGATGTGCTCAGGCGTCTTGAAAAGGACAATCTCGATGTGAAGACCGACATAGGCATCGGTAAGTACAAGATCGATTTCGGCATCGAGGACGAACAGGGCAGCGGCTACAAGCTCGGAATCATCTGCGATGTCAACAGCGGCTTTAAAAGCGATGATGTAAGGGACGCGCTTTACCATCAGGAAAAATACCTCAGGGCGAGAGGTTGGATGATTTACCGTATTTTCACCCCGAATTGGTATAAGGACGCAAACAAGGAAATGCGGGAAATCAGGAAACTGCTCAGAGACGATTGAATTCAAACGTTACAGAACTTTGATGAAAGGGGATGCGCATGCGGCTGATACTGGGTTTCAAGGATCTTTTCACAAACTATTTCAACATCATGCCGACGTATCTCGCGGCGACGTTTCTCATGCTGGTGG
>CAZCTR010000023.1:0-14065 GCA_964501715.1 uncultured Candidatus Izemoplasmatales bacterium
GAGGCCATGGGTGGGGGAACAACGAATTGCAGTTCTATACAGATCGCGACCTCGACAATGCCTTTGTCGAGGATGGCGTGCTCAACATCCGGGCCATCCGGGAGGATCAACGCGGGTCCGAATACACCTCGGCCCGCCTGGTCTCGAAATTTTTCGGGGACTGGGAATACGCCAGGATTCAAGTCAGTGCGAGCATGCCTTCGGGCAGAGGCACCTGGCCCGCGATCTGGATGCTTCCGAGTGAACAACGCTATGGAGGCTGGCCACACAGCGGAGAGATCGACATCATGGAATATGTAGGATACGACCCGGGCGTGGTGCACGGCACGATCCATACAGGGGCCTACAACCATAATCTGGGCAATCAGCTCGGAGCGTCCACAGAAGTTCCCACCGCTGAAGAGGCTTTTCATCTTTACGAGATGATCTGGGAGCCCGCGAGCATCAGACTGCTTGTTGACGGGGAGCAGTTCGCTGAGTTCGGATTCAATCCCGATGCGAACATAGGCATCGAGAATTCAGAGGCCTGGCCGTTCGACCAGCCTTTCCACTTGATTTTGAACCTCGCAGTCGGCGGGGACTGGGGAGGCGCGAGAGGTGTGGATCCGGACGTTTTCCCAACTGAGATGCAAGTCGAGTACGTCCGTGTGTTCCAAAAGGATTATGAAGCCATGAGCACTGAGGCACCCACGACCCCGGGCAACCTGTCACTCGCCCGTTCAACCTCCGAGTCCGTACGGATTCACTGGGACAAATCCGATCATGACATCGCCGTGCATGAATATGAGATCACGCTTGAAGGGGACCCCGTCGGACGGACGACCCTCAACGCCTATGACATAGAAGGCCTAGAAGCCGGCACCTCATACAAAATTGGCATCACCGCCATCGATTTCGCAGGAAACAGATCCGAAACTGTCCATCACAATGTGCAGACCAACAACCCCTGATGGTTTGAGATCAAGCTTGATAGCGCCTTTGGGTACGACCTTGCTTGATAAAAGCGCACCAATGCTATAAACTATGCATGACAGTAAAGACCATACAGAAGAAGGTGTATCCCATGGTTACCATCAAAGACATATCCAAGGCCTCCGGGTTCAGCATCACAACGGTCTCCAAGGCGCTGAACAATTATCCCGACATCTCCCCGCACACCAAAAAGACGATCATGGAGCTGTGCGACGACATGGGCTATGTCCCGAACAGTTCAGCGCGCTCTTTGAAAACGGCCCACTCCTACACAATCGGCGTCGTATTCGAGGAAGTCACCAACCAGGGGCTTCAACACCCTGTGTTCTCCCGCATCCTGGAGAGCTTCAAAAAGGAAGTTGAGGCCAAGGGATTCGACATCCTTTTTCTCGCCCGCCAGATGGGCCGGCAGAACGGATCCTATCTTCAGCATTCCTTGCGTAAGCAAGTGGAGGCCATACTCGTGCTCTGTGCTGATTTCAACACGGAGGAGATGCGCGAGCTTTACAAGTCGGATTTGCCGATCGTGATGATCGATTTCGCCATGGAAGGTGTCACCAACATCACTTCCGACAACAAAAGCGGAGTCTATCAGGCGGTGAAGCATCTGCTAGAGCTCGGGCACAAGCGGGTCGGGCACATCCATGGGGATATGAATTCCTTCATCGGTGGTCAGCGGAAGGAGTTTTTCGAACAAGCCATGGAAAAGCATGGCCTTGAAGTCATGGAAGACCATCTTGTCTCGGGCCAGTTCTTCTCCAAGGACGAAGGCTATCAGGCCATGAAAAAGCTGATGAATCTTAAAAACCCCCCGAGTGCGGTCTTCTGCGCTTCGGACATGCTGGCGATTGGTGCACTCGAGGCAGCGAGGGATGCCGGCAAGCGGGTTCCTGAGGACTTCGCGCTCGTCGGATTCGACGGCATCGACCTCGGACAGCTCATCACGCCGCGTCTGACGACAATCAAACAGGACACAAAGGAAATGGGCCGTCTTGCAGCGAAGCACATGCTGGGATTCATCCACGCGCGCGAAGAGCCCAAGAAAAGCAGAACTATCACCGTTGGCACCGAACTGATCAACGGTGACACCACTTGACGAACAGGAAAGGATTGGCTGGATGAAACTGATCAAACATTTCGATTTCACCCGCATGGAGACACTTGATGATGCGGACTGGACGATCGCGGTCGGAGAAAAATGGCCGAACAAGGAAATCCAACATTATGTGAACAAGGAAACCAGCTTGTTTTTCAACGAAGAAGGCCTCAACATAAGGGCTGTGAAAAACGACCAGGGCATCTATGAGAGCGCCAGGATCCACACCAGAGGCAAGTTCGCGTTCAAATACGGAAGGATAGACATAGTCGCCAAAGTCCCGAAGGGACGGGGAACCTGGCCGGCGCTCTGGCTCATGAGCGATGATAACCGTTACGGTCATTGGCCCAGAAGTGGGGAGATTGACATCATGGAACACGTGGGGAACGAACCGGGGAAACTGTATCTTTGCATCCATACGGAGGCGTACAACCATACCCGGCAAGACCAGTACTACCATGCTGTCCACGATAAGAGGATGGGCGACATGTTCATGAAGCATTCACTCCAATGGGAAGAGGACAGCATCACCTATTATCTCAACGATGAATTGGTCGGACAGTATGTGAAAGGCGAAGAGGGAAAGGACACGTCCCACAAGGGTTGGCCTTTCGACCACCCTTTCTATCTCATCATCAACCAGGCCGTCGGCGGCATGCTCGGCGGAGAGGTCCATGACGAGGATTATCCGCAGACATTCACTGTCAAGGACGTCAAGGTATATCAATGAAAAAAACGGCTTGTCCAGTGGACAGGCCGTTTTGATTTATCGTGCTATGCGTTTTCTTTCTCAGGCCGCGTCAGCATGGCCGCAAGGACCATCGCGATGATGGTCATGCCCATCATGATGAATATGGCGGCGTTATAGTTGCCCGTGAGGTCATAAGAGACACCGAAAGGCATGGCCCCGAGTGCGCTGCCGATGACCATGAAGACGGTCCCTGCCCCGCGTATCGCACCGAGATAGGCCCGTCCGAAATAACTCGGCCACATCGCGTTCATCGTCACATTGAGAAGCGTGAACCCCACACCGTAGAAAAGGATGAAGAACGTCGCACTCGCCGCCCCCGTCACGAAGAAGGCGAGCCAGACCATCGAAAGGAAAAAGATGGTCTGAATGATCAAAAAAGTGACCTTGAAAGGGAACCTGTCGATCACGTTTCTTGCGATGAGTGGCATGACAAAGGCGGGCAATGCAATGAGTCCGATGATGAATGCGGCGGTCTCACGCTCGACGCTACGAAGCGCCATGATCGAGAAAAAGTGGAAAGTGACCCCGGTCGTGAACATCGGTCCGATCATGCTCATGAGTCCGACAAACCAGAACTGACGCGTCCTGATAGCCTCCTTGAGGGAGAAACTCTCGCTATACATGGCCCGGTAGGCCTTGTCGGCCGCTTCCTTGTCGCCATTATTGGCGTTCTCCACGGTGATGCCGATCTTCTCCGGACGGTTGATGACGAAGAAGAAAGCCAGGGGTACAAGAATCACCAAGGCCTTGATGCCCCAGACGCGCCAAGCGCCCTGCCAACCGAACAGGTCGATCAGCAATAGATTGTATCTTGGCACGAGAAGGGTCGCAACCGTGATGCCGAGGCCCATGATGGAAAGGGCGAACCCCCTTCTCTTGTCGAACCACTGCGGAACTAGGCTCTCTGGAAGCAAAGTCATCGATCCCTGTCCGAAATACCTCAGCAGGAAGAATCCGAAAAACATCATCCAGATGTTTGCGATGAAACTATTGAAAAAGGTTGTGATTGCCAGCATGATGCCGACTGTCACAAGCATGAAACGGTGCCCGAACTTGTCGATGAAACGGCCCATGAATACAATGAGGGAACCGCTGATCACTGTTGCGACGCTGTACCCTGTGGAGATGAGCGTGCTTGAATAGTCGAACTCTTCAGCATAGGCGTCGATGAATACGCTGACGGAAAAGGTCTGTCCCGGGGCGGAGAAAAACATCGCTAACGCGCTTATGGCGACGATGACCCAGCCGTAATAGAATTTCTGATTGATGGTTTTGGCGTGTTTGTCCATGTTGTCACTCCTCGTTCGAAAGAATTATATCAAAAAGCCTGTCAGTAATAAACAGGTTTTCCAAAATCCTGTTGGTTTCGGGATGAAATATTCATAGTTTACTGGTTATTGGCTCCAAATGCGTGTTATAATATTATAAACAGTTTGAAAGTCGAAGGGAGGCTTTCCCATGCTTGAGACCAACAAGGAATATAAAGCCATCACCGCCTTGAAAAAAACCATCAGCAATGCTGAAGCAACCCAATCAAGACTGGATGAACTCAAACAGAAAAAAGAGAAGCTAGAAAACGTGACGATGAATCCGGAGCACAAATTTTTCCCTTACGGTCAGACATTGCTCCAGATCGACAAGGACGGACAGAGGAGCACAGTGCTCAAGATCATCGTGCATACGCTTTATCTCCTCGTGCCTTATGGACTGTTGTTCATCTTGCCACTGATTGCGATCTATGGGATGGATCGTTTTGACCTTTTGGACATGGACTTGTTTTTCACGGAGTCATCCTATCAGTTCGTGCTCATCGGTGTCTACGCGGCCTTGATGGTCATCACGGTGCTGACCGTCTTCAAATATTCGAAAAGAATCTGGAGAGGCCAGACCAAAAGACGCTTCAACCGTGTCCGTGCCTCAATGCATGACAAGTTGAGTGAATCGCTCGAGGAGAGCGAGAGCCAGATCAAGGATTTCAATGACATCCTTCAAGCCAGGATTGAAGCTCTGAACAAGGACATCGAAGCATTGAATGAAAAACTTGTGACCTTGCATCAGAAGATTGAGGACAACACGATGGTCCCTAAAAAGTTCATTCCCGACATACCCATCATCCTGGAATATTTCGAGGATAACCGAGTCAAGAACATAAAGGACGCGATCAACCTCCTCATTTCTGAAAGAAGACAGAATCAAATGTTCGAGACCATCCAAGCCAACCAAGATGAACAGACCCAGACACTCAAGGAACTCGTGGAAGTCATGCGCTCGATCGAGTCGTTCGAACAAAAAATCGCAGAGCAACCGGTTCAGCAGGAAGAGACTTACGAAAGTGATGAAGCGCGCGTGCTCGACGCGAAACTGAAAGCGGCAAGAACCAAGAAAGAGCGTAAGAAACTTGAAAAGAAAAAGAAGAAGCTCGAGAAAAAACAGAACACATAGACCCTAAAACACAAGGCCGGAATCCGGCCTTTTCTTTACTTGAGACAGACTTTGAAACCGTTTCCGGTAAAAAAATTGTAAATCATCCCAATAAAAACACCCTTTCGATTGTTTTATGGGTGAAGCAAGGCAAGAGCCTGCTTCATGATGTACCTATCCCCTAGCCCCGAGCGGGAGCCTTGGCTCCCGCTCACCCCCTTCCCCGGGTCCTTTGAGCTCCTGGGGATAGGGCATTTACAAAAATACGCAGGAGGCAAACATTATGAAAAAAATATTCGCACTCGCAAGCATACTTGTCCTGGCGGGCACCATGGCCGCTTGTACCACGGATGAGACAGAAACCAGGGAATCCACTCTACTCACTGTCGACATCAACCCTTCAGTTGAGTTCATCGTCGATGAGGACGGAACGATTGAATCCTACCATTTCCTCAATGAGGACGCAGAGATTGTACTCGCCGAACTCGAACTAGAAGGCTTGAACTATGAAGAGGCGCTCGATCTTTACCTCGAAGAAGCTACCGAACTCGGTTACATCGATGTGGATGCCGATGACAACGCCGTGTTCATAAGCACTTCCGAAGATGAAGAAAACGGTGAAGAGGCAGAAAATGAAGAAAATCTCAGGGAACGTGTGAAAGGAAAAGTCAACGAACATTTCCAAAACCGTGGCATCCTGGGCGCCGCTGTCGAGAAAGACCTTCATGAAGAATACGGAGAACTCGCTGAAACCTATGATATCGGTCTTGGACAGGCACGAATGATCGCGAGAGCGGTTGAACTTGATGAAGAGCTGACCATGGAAGAGGCTGTCGGGATGAACATGGGTGACATCATGTCCATACTCCGTGCCGATCATCAGAACCGCATGGAATCCTTCCGCGAGGAAAGACAGGAACAAGCCAAAGCTTTCAGGGACGCCATGAAAGAAGAGGTCCGTGAGAAAGTCGAAGCCCATCGCTCAGCCCATGAAAACGCTGAAGAGAACGCTGATTTCGACTTTGATGAAATCAGGGACCGCATACAAGACCGTGGTCAACGGGACAATGACCATCACAGGAATCGCATGGAGGATGTCAAGGACCGTGCCCGCAACAGAATGGGTGGACACAACCCTTTCTTCTCCGATGAGGACGAAGAGACTGACGAGCAGGACTGAGCACCTCTTGCGAACCGGCATGCACCATAATTGATTCGACAGGATCAGACATCTATTGTAATGAGGGACCGGACCGGAAAATGGTCCGGTCCTTTTTAAAAATCATAGTTTAAACAAGACGAAATGATTGGAAATATGATACGCTTATAATATAAGAAGGAAAGAAGTGATTGGATGAAATCCCTGGCAGGAAAATTCTTAATCCTCCCCCTGTTTTTATTATTCTTCGGCGCGCTTTCCGCGTGTGATTTGGATGTGGCCACACTTCCATCGCAACGTGAAATTGACACGGTCGAAGTGGTTGAAACATCGATTCAAAACGCTTATGTAAAGGAAGATTTCGACCCTTCAGGCATTTTGTTGGAAGCGACAGAGGTAGGAGGGGATGTGCGTACTGTCCAACTTGACGCATCCTATCTTGATGATGCCTCTTTGGAGAGCTTGAATGAAGTCGGGGTCCATACCCTGAACGGTGAATACAAGAACCGAGCCTTCTCTTTTGACATCCGCCTGGTGGAGTCAAAAAGAGACCTCATGCTGCATACACTTCACACACTTGGAGTTCAGGACGATGCGCTTGATGATGATTATGAGACTTGGCTTGAAAGCGTTCGTGGCGTGTCGGTCACAGATGCGTCGGTCGATGATGATGGTGTGCTCATCATCACCCTCAGTGATGGAGACACCATTGAAGCCGGACAAGTCATGGGAGAAGACGGCGTGGACGGCAAGGGCATAGATTCGATCCATCTGGATGACGGGAACATTCTTGTGTTCTCCTATGATGACGGTTCCGAAGATAGTGTCAAGATTGATTTTGACCCTTACACCGTGAAATTCATGACGCTTGAGGGGACGCTCATAGATGTCCAATACGTCTTAGAAGGCGGCAGTTTCACATTCCCCGACCCGCCGGAACTTGAGGGCAGGTCATTTGTGGAGTGGAGCCGGACGGACAACACGGATGTGACAGAGGATCTCACCATTCATGCGGAATATGATAAGAACACCTATACCATCACATTCGAGACTGACAGCGCCTCGGGGACACTGACAGAGGACTATGATTACAATGAACCCATCGATTTCCCTGAGATGCAGGAAGGGGCACGAACCTTCATCGGCTGGTATCGGGACGCGTCTTACAATTCGGCGTTCGCCTCTGAAACCATGCCCGCAGAGGATATCACCCTTCACGCAGGATGGATTGAACAAGATAGCGAAAACGCGGATATCACGTCCATGGCCGAAGCGGTGCGCGGTGCGATGGTCGGTGTGCGAAACGTTCAGGAAGAAGGGGGAGGCAGCGGCAGCGGAGTCGTCTACAAGGACAACGGCGACGGAAGCTATTACCTCTTCACGAACCATCATGTGATTGAGGACCACGACAGTCTCGAGATCGTCTACGAGCATTACCGAAACCAATATGAGACGGACGGTGAATTCATAGGGTCCTACCCCGAGGCGGATATCGCGGTTGTGAAGTTCACGCCCGCCTTTGAGATGGACACCGTCGGTTTCAAGGACAGCTACGGCCTTAAGAGCGGTGAGAAGGTCTATGCCTACGGCAGTCCTCAAGGCATCGAATACGCGAATACCCTGACAGCGGGCATCCTTTCCGAACCGCACAGGATGATGTCTTTGGATGATACCTTAGCGGCCTTCATCCAGCATGATGCAGCCATCTCCCCCGGAAACAGCGGAGGGGCTTTGTTGGACGCTTCAGGACAAGTCATCGGCATGAACACTTTGAAGCTAGTCGGTGAAGACATCGAAGGCATGGGGTTCGCCCTCCCTTCGAACACCATCGTCAGGATGATAGAGGAACTTGAGGAGACCGGAACGGTCGAAAGAGCCGTGCTTGGTGTCACATTGGGCAGTGTCACGGATTGTGACACCATTGAGGACTATGGCGCGTGCATCGAGAGTGTGGAACAAGACAGCAACGCCGATGCATTCGGTCTTGAGGCCGGCGACGCCATCATTGGTTTCAAGCGTGATTCGATGAGCGAATTCTATACGACCTACAACGGTGACTACCTCTTTCAAGCGGTCATGGACACGCGCATCGGCACGACGGTGACCATCGAGTACCTCAGAGACGGCACCCTGCATACGACTACCGGCACCATGCAATAAAAAATGTCAGCGCAAGCATCAAAATTGCGCTGACATTTTTTGGTGCGTAAGGTCACGAACCGAACAGGTTCTTCCTTTTGACCGAGCTCCGGTTATCATGGGTGGAAGGGTCTGAGGGGTCGAACTGCCTGAGGAAGCGGATCACTTCGCTCGTGAGTTTCGTCGGTGTGCTCGCACCGCTCGTGACGGAGACGCTTTCAAAGGCTTTGAGCACATCGATGTCAAGGTCCTCCACGGACTCGATCAAAGTCGCGTTCACCCCGGCCCTTTTCGAGACCTCGACCAGTTTTCTCGAATTGTTCGAATGGGGGTCGCCGACGACAAAGCAATGGTCCGTATCAGGGGGTTGGTGCCTCACGGCGAGCTGCCGGGTCTTGGTCGCGTCGCATATCTCCTCGATCATCTTCACTTCTGGATAGCGTTCGCGCACGGCTTCGCTTATGCCGAAGATATCGAAAAGGCTCATCGTGGTCTGGTTCGTGAGCGCAATCTTCGAATGATCGATGGCGAGGCCCCTTACATCCCTCTCGTTCGAGACGACGTGCACTTGGTCACCGAGCGCCTTGACAGTCTCGCTCTCAGGATGGTCCTGCTTGCCGATGAAGATGACATCGTAACCGGATCTGACATAGGATTCAACCGTTTCTTGGCTCCTCGTCACATCGCGACAGGTCGTATCGATGATGTCGAGCCCCTTATGACTCGCTTTTCTCCAGACAGCGTCACTCACCCCGTGGGCGGTGAACACGACCGTTCCGTGGTCGATCCGCTCAAGCAGTTCAAGGCGCGAAACGCCTTTCTCATGCAAGGTCGTGACACCTAGACGGTCCAGGTCACGCACGATTTTCTGGTTGTGTACAATCATGCCGAGCACATGTATGGGTTGCTTGACTGTAGGGTCTTTCGCGATCCTTTTCAGGGTGCTGATGGCGCTTACGACCCCATGGCAATAGCCCCTGGGTGATAAAGCGTTCACTCGCATGGCACCACGCTCCTCAGTGTGTTATGATAGATATGCGATATTCAATGATATATAATGAAAATCAGAAAGAGGCGAACCAAAATGATGAATTTTCAGAAGGCCTACCTATATGATGCCTTAAAAGCGCTCAATTTTCAAACTTTAAGCCCGATTCAGGAAAAAGTCATCCCGGATGCCGTGAGAGGTCGCGACATCATCGCGGCGAGCGAGACCGGAACCGGTAAATCCCACGCGTTCCTCCTCCCGGTCTTCGAGACCCTTGATGAGAACACCCAGGAAGTGCAGGCCGTCATCCTCGCACCGACGAAGGACCTTGCGAATCAGCTGCTTGAGATGGCGCGCACACTCGCCAGTCACAGCGAGTTACCCATCGATATCCGTGGCTTCATGGGCGGAAAGGACAGGGACAGGGAGGTCGCGAGACTCAAAAAGAGCCAACCGCATATCGTCATCGGCACCCCCGGAAAAGTCCACGACCTCACCGTCAAGGAGAATGTGCTCAAGCTCCATACCGCAAAGACACTCATCATCGACGAGGCGGACATGGCCTTGGAGATAGGCTTCTTATCCGAGATGGAGGCACTCGCGTCCATCCTCAAAGACGCGCAGTTCATGGTCTTCAGCGCCACCATCCCGAAAGCCTTGCGCGATTTCATCAGAAAAAGCATGCATAACCCGGTTGAGATAGACCTTGGCACAAAAGGCCTCACCCGCCTTCCCATCACACACAAGTTTTTGAAGATTCATGAAAAGAACGAACTCGAGACGCTTGACCGCCTGCTCGATGTGTTGAACCCGTATCTCGCGGTCGTGTTCGCAAACACCAAGGGTGAAGTCGACCTGATTGCGAGTCACATGCATCAAAAAGGGCTCGAAGTCACGAAGCTTCATGGCGATCTGTCCCCCAGGGAGCGCAAACAGGTACTCAGAGACATCGACAAGCTTCGTGTGCAATACATCGTCGCATCCGACATCGCCGCCCGCGGCATCGACATCGAAGGCATATCCCATGTGATCAACACTGCGTTCCCGAAGGACATGCAATTCTACATCCATCGTGCCGGCCGCACGGGACGCATGGGAAGAAGCGGAGAAGTCATCTCGCTTTATCGGCGTGAAGATACCGACGCATTCGCCTTCCTCATGAAGGAGAACATTCCGCTTGAGTTCGTCGACATCCGGGAAAAGACGTTGAAACCGATCAAGGGCGACCCGACGATGTTGAAAGGCAACGCCCAGACAAAAAACACGCGTCCTTCCAAAAAAGGCCGCGAAGGCAAAGACGCACCAGGACGGAAAAAAAATAGAAAAAACGCACCAAAACACAAGAGGAAACGGAGATGATTCCATGTTGAAAATAGGATCCCACGTATCGATGAAAGGCGACGACATGCTCCTCGGAAGTGTAGAAGAAGCTCTCTCTTACGGGGCGAGCACTTTCATGATATACACCGGCGCCCCTCAGAACACAAAAAGGAAACCGATCGACTCCATGAAGATCGAGGAAGCGAGAGCCCGGATGGAAGAAGCAAACATCGATCCGGCGGATGTCGTCATCCATGCCCCTTATGTCATGAATCTCGCCAATCCCGACCCGTCCAAAAGAGGACACGCCGTCGAATTCTTGTCCGAGGAAGTGAGACGCAGTCACGCACTCGGCGCCAAGGATATCGTCCTGCACCCGGGTTCCCATGTGAAAACCGGCAGTGAAGCGGCGATTGGAAGAATCGTCAAAGGGTTGAACGAAGTGCTCGAAGCCACCGAGGACTACCCTGTTCGCATCGCCCTTGAGACGATGAGCGGGAAGGGTACTGAAATCGCCCGTTCCTTCGAGGAGATCGCCGCCATCATCGAAGGGGTAAGGAATGATCAGCGGCTGAGTGTCTGTTTCGACACCTGCCATGTGCATGATGCGGGGTATGATATCGTCGATGACTTCGACGGGGTGCTCAAAGCTTTCGACGAGGCAGTCGGACTTGAGCGCATCAAGGTCGTTCATGTCAACGACTCCAAAAACCCCCGCGGCGCGAACAAGGACCGGCATGCGAACATAGGCACCGGGCACATCGGTTTCGAAGCGCTCAACCGGGTTGTCCATCATCCCGCTTTCGAAGGCCTTCCAAAAATTTTGGAAACACCATATGTCACAAAGGATGACGAGTCGAAAAAACGCCTGTATCCTCCTTATAAAGAGGAGATATCCATGTTCAGAGCAAAGGATTTTGACCCGGAATTCATTGAGCGCATAAGAAAAGAAAATGCATAACGGATGCCCCTTTACAAGAAACCTGTGTTATAATGAAATCAGAACAGATGCCTCTTCGGATTCCCTCTGAAGACATCCCCGGCCCAGGGCCGGCATGTTGGGTTGGTGAGATGCTTCATGCATCCGCCAACCCTTTGTCTTAGGAGCCTATTATGATTGAGTCGATACTGAGAAAACATGTCGATGATTTCAAGACTGTTTCAGTACAGGACTACATCGACGCAAGAAGAAGACACTTCCCTCATCTTGATGAGGATTTTTCGTTTTTGTCCGGTTTCGACACCATCGTCGTCACAGCCCTCTCATATCCAAAGGGGCGCCCTCCCTATAAAGGAAAGGGGTACGGCATGATCAGCCGGTATGCACACGGCAAGGACTATCACCTTGTCTACAAAGAGAAGCTTGATGCCATGGTCGCCTCACTTGAAAACATCGGCATCACCGCAAGGGGTAAAAGCGACATCAATCCGGTCGATGAGAGGTTCGCGGGATATCTTTCGGGCCTCGGCTTTGTCGGGCACAACCAGTTTCTCATTCATCCGGACTTTGGCACCCATCACTACCTCGCGACCCTGCTCATTGCCCAGCCATTCCATGTCAAGCCTTATCCTTATGACACTTGCGGTGAATGCACACGGTGCATCGACGCATGTCCAACCGATGCGCTCATTGTCGGGGGGTTCATCAGGGAGAGGTGCCTGTCTCACAAGACACAGGAGAAACAGGATTATGACATGGCAACACTTGAGGATTTCAAGACGTTCGTCTTCGGATGTGATATCTGTCAGGATGTGTGCCCGAAAAACGACGGGGTCTCGCCCATCGAGCGTACAGTGTTTCAAAGTGATGAGGCCGCCCAGCTTCATCTGAAAAGTGTCCTGGAGATGTCCAACAAGGCTTTCATGCGCACTTATGGTGAGTATGCCTTCGCTTGGAGGGGCGGACTTGTGATCAAACGGAACGCGATCGCGCTGCTTTTCAATCAAGGGCTCGACGATGCTCTTCCACTCATAAGACAGACGTATGAGACTTACAAGCATGTCCCGTGGTTCGAGGCGAGCGTCCGCAGAATCATAGACCGTATGGAAAGGCGTGATTGACATGAACCATGTCGTACTGTTCGAACCGGAAATCCCACAGAACACGGGCAACATCATGCGCACCTGTGTATCGATGAACATGAAACTTCATCTGGTCGAACCCCTCGGGTTCCATTTGGATGACAAGATCCTAAGAAGAAGCTCGGTGCAATATGAGAAGGATTTCGAATATGAGGTCCATGACAGCATTGACGATTTCTTCAAAGGACGCGAGGGACGCTTTGTCTTCCTATCGAGATATGGGCAGAAACCGCCTTCCGAAGCCGACCTTCTTGAGCGGGACGATGACCTTTATCTCATATTCGGAAGCGAATCCTCGGGCATTCCGAAACACGTATTGAGAAAGCATTCGGATTCAGTCATCAGGATTCCGATGCATTCCTCGATGCGCAGCCTCAATCTTGCATCCTCCGTGGCGATTGTGGCCTATGAGACGGTGCGCCAACAAGATTTCAAAGGCCTTTCCGAAGAAGAAGTCATCAAGGGGTCCGATTATGTCTTCCGGCGGTAATTGAGCGTTCACTGCCGCTTTTTTTATGCTATAATGACGGAGTAAGGATGTGATGCCATGTCTTTGAACATTGGTGACAGACTCACGATCCAAAGCTATAAGCACGATACCCATCTTCACAGGATATGGACCCGTGCAAGAATCCTCGAATATTCCGAAGAACACATCATCGTCGCGAACAAACGAACCCGTGTGATTGAATCGACAGGACGCTTCTGGCATACCAGGGAACCGAGCGTCGTGTGGTTCTTCAAGAACCACTGGTTCAACATCATCGGCATCATCCGCGATCACGGCATCTTTTACTACTGCAACATCGCCTCTCCCTACGTGATTGATGATGAAGCGTTGAAGTATATCGACTACGACCTTGATGTCAAGGTGTTCCCTGATTACTCCTTCAAGGTCCTTGACCGCAAGGAATATAACCTGCATAAGCAGAAGATGGAGTATCCGGAAGAACTGAGAGGGATTCTTGAAACTGAGCTTGAGAAGCTCAAGCACATGGTTGAAGCACGGATCGGTCCGTTTTCTGAAGGCGAAGTCATGCGGCAGTACGACCGCTATAAAAAGAAAGTACTTGGTCAGTGAGTCTCATTCGCCCATAGGGCAGGCACCTTCCATCATTGGGAGGTGCTTTTTGATTG
>CAZCTR010000023.1:14165-15821 GCA_964501715.1 uncultured Candidatus Izemoplasmatales bacterium
AAAACAAGTGAATGATTATGAGGAAGCCATCCGTGAGAGTGGCAAGGTGTTGCTTGAAAAAGGCGTCATAGAAGAAGCTTATCTGGACAAAGTGATCGATAATGTCAAGACCATCGGTCCATACATCGTCATCGCCCCTATGATCGCGTTGTCTCACGCCCGTCCCGAAGACGGGGCGAAAGGCCTTGGCATGTCGCTTCTCATGCTTGAAGAGCCCGTCGATTTCTCTGAGGAAAAGGACCGGAAGGCGCGTGCCATCATCACCCTGGCTGCAAATGATGAGAATGCTCATCTAGAAGCCTTGAGTCAGTTGTCCAAGATGCTTATGGAAAACATGGAAACCTTCCTTGGAGCCCAAGACAAGAGCACTATACTGAACCTTGTTGAAAAATATTCATGAACACATCATCCAATATATTTCTAGGAGGTATTTGAAATGGAAAATCAGATCAACAAGATTCTCATCTTATGTGGCATGGGATTCGGTAGCAGTTTCATAGTGCGTGAGAATGTACGCAAAGTGGTCGAGGAAATGGGGCTCGAAGATGTTGAGGTCGAGCATTCCGATGTCGGCAGCGCATATGAAGGTGCCGCTGATCTTTTCATCTGCGGAACCGACCTGGAAGAAAGCTGTGAACGTTATGGACCTGTTGTGTCATTAAGCAATCTCTTTGATATGGAAGAACTTCGAGACAAGCTTGGGGAGTATCTGAAAGAAAAAGGGATTGTTTAAAAAAATAAGAATCTAGGAGGAGTAACATGGATGCATTGAGAAACTTTGTTCTTGATTTCCTTTCCACCCCTGCTATTCTTGTAGGTATCATCATCCTGATCGGACTTGTCGCTCAGAGAAAACGCTTCACTGAAGTCATCAGAGGAACGTTGAAAGGAATCCTCGGCTTCTTGATCCTTGGTGCCGGTGCGGGTGTCATCGTCGATTCGCTCGCCCCGTTCGGCGAGATGTTCCAGGAAGCTTTCAACATGTCCGGGGTCGTTCCGAACAACGAAGCCATTGTCGCCACGGCGCTTGAGGATTATGGCACCGCGACGGCAATCATCATGGTCATCGGTATGGCCGCGAACATCTTGGTGGCTAGATTCAGCCGATTGAAGTACATCTTCCTCACCGGACATCATACGCTCTTCATGGCTGCACTCATCGGTGTGGTATTCACAGTGGCTGGTCTTGAAGGCTTTTTACTCTATGTCCTGGGTGGACTCATGCTCGGGCTCGTCATGGCCTTCTTCCCGGCGCTCGCCCAACCCTTCATGCGGAAGATCACCGGCAAAGACAACATCGCGCTTGGTCATTTCAGCACCATCACCTATGTTCTGAGTGCATGGATCGGGTCTTTGGTCGGTAAGAACTCAAAATCCACTGAGGACATCAAGTTCCCCAAAGGACTTGCCTTCCTCCGCGACACTTCCGTGGCAATCGGTCTTACGATGCTGATCCTTTATCTGATCGTAGCGCTCGCCGCTGGACCAACCTTCCTTCGTGAAGGCCTTGGTGTAGAGGAGAACATTGTCATCTTCGCAATCATTCAAGGTATCACTTTCGCAGCTGGTGTCTATATCGTGCTTCAAGGTGTACGTATGGTCATCGATGAAATCGTACCAGCCTTCAAGGGATTCAGTGACAAGATTGTTCCTGAT
>CAZCTR010000024.1:0-15341 GCA_964501715.1 uncultured Candidatus Izemoplasmatales bacterium
CCACCGATGTCGGAGTCAAAGTCCGATGCCTTAACCACTTGGCTATAGCCCAATAAATGGGGCGACTGAAGGGACTTGAACCCTCGAGTGCCGGAGCCACAATCCGGTGCGTTAACCTCTTCGCCACAGTCGCCATTTAAAGGTCTTTTTAAAAGACTATAAACATTGTATGTGATAAGCCTGTCATTGTCAAGAAATAGTTATCCGGACGGCTCAATTCACGATGTGTCCTTCATCACGCAAAAAATGACACGGACGCTTTTCAAATATGCCGAGCTTGCACCAGCATCATTTGGTTTTGACATATCCACGCAATCGGTCCTCATATGTACATCCAAAAAAGCCTCAGGCGCATCGGATCTTGCGCCTGAGGCTTTCATTCATGCAATGCATGCAATTTATTGTTGATACCAGGCGATGCCATACCCTTTTTTACCGATATGGATGGCGAACACCGGACCGATATAATCGTTGACCTTGATGACAGGATTTTCAAAAGCCTCTTCGAGCGCTTTGATAAGACGGTTTATCTCTTCTTCAGAGCGTTGATGAACGATCCGGATGTTGAGTTTCGCTCCACTGTCGACCGTGCTCTTGATGGTCTTGATGACATACTGGATCAGTTTCACGACCGTGCGCTCCTTGTGTACAGGCTTGAGTTCGCCCTGTTCATTCAAACGGATGATCGGCTTGATTCTGAGCACTGTCCCTATTAGGGCGTTTGTCTTGGATAGCCTGCCACCTCTTTGTAGGTGGAAGAGGTTTTGAACCGTGAACAAGAGACCGCATTTTGACGCGATTTCATCAACTTTTTCAATGAGCTTATCAAATGAAACGTTGTTCTCTATCATCTTGAGCGCTTCTTCGGCAATCAGTTCATTGCCGAACCCGGCGTTCAAGGTGTCGAAAACATGAACATCTTCCTTATGCTCATTTAAAAGGTCCCTACCCAATTGGGCGGATTGATAGGTTCCGCTCAGACCTCTTGATATCACAATTGTCGCGACTTTGTCATACCCTTCTTCAAAAAAAGCTTCAAACGCCTTTTTAAAAGCCTCAGGGGAAGGTTGGGCGGAGGTCACTTTTTTGTTCTCATCGATTTGGCTGATGACGAATTCAGGAGTGATTTCAGTCTCCTTATACGTTTTATCCCCTTCGAGCACGTTCAAGGATACCACCTTGACGTGTGGAAGATTCAAAGTTTCCTGATCCAGATATACAGTGCTGTCGAGCACCAGTCCTATTTTTTCCATATCGTTACCTCATTCATATTATATAGTAGATCGACAGAAAGTGCGCTAGTGTTCCTCCAATGACAAACAAGTGCCAGATGAAATGCGTGTAAGGTTTTTTGAGTCCGAAGAAGATTATGCCTCCGGTATAGCTCAATCCGCCCATCAACAAGAGAATCATGGATGCTTCCGGGATGAACGGTCGGATGTCGGGCCAAATGGTGAACACACTCCATCCCATGCCTAGGTAAAGGATAATGTGAACCGGTTTGAACCGTTCAATCCAGATTGCCTTGAAAACTCCGCCGACGATAGCGATGGTCCAGAGGACGACAAGCAATGTGATGCCTTTTCCTTCGGGCATCAAAGGTAACACAAAACCCGTGTAGGTCCCTGCTATAAGCAGATAGATGGCAATGTGGTCAAATCGTCTGAACACACCCACCACACGATTCATTGATTTGGGAAAGGCATGGTAAAGGGTGCTCGACAAATAAAGCAGAACCATGGTCACCCCAAACACAATCACACCCGCTAACGCTGTGGCCGTATCCGCGGCCAAGACGAGCACGACGAGCGCGATTCCTGAGAGAAGCACACCGATGCCATGGCTGATCGCATTGGCGAGCCATTCTCCTAAACATTCATCTTCCATCGACACACACCTCTTTTCTATATTGCAATTGTAACAAAAATTACTATGTGTGTCAATGTAATATGTCTTTCAAGCCTTAAAAAAGGTGCGCGACATTTTTCAGGTGAGTCCGTTCAAACACATAATCCGAATCCTTGGTCCGCATACGGATCGAATGATCCAATTTTGCGATCTTGGGACTTTTCCTGAGGCTTGGGTATCTCTCAACCATCTTCAAGAAAACCGCATACCAGAGCCGGTAATCCTCGAATTTGCCGAAATGGCCAATGGAGCGGTGATTCATTTGCCAGGGTTTCAACCCGGCATAATGGATGCCATAAAGGACGTCTATCTCAGGGTAACCGTTGAAACTCGAGTACCTGAGATCGAGATTCCGCCATGAGCCGCTCAATTTCCAGGTGATATACTGCATCTCCGGCCAGGGGAATTCGCCTATCTTTTCCTGCATCGAAGGGTCCTTGAGATCTTGTTGGATGGAATCATGGAGGGACATGGCCGGTTCAAAAAGGTAAAGCGCCGCATTGATGCCCATGTTCATTTTATCTTCAATCACGCGGGATGTGATGTCCGCGGGCAATTTTGTTCCCATGGGATAATCCTTGTATACATCATGCCAAATCCAGGTGCCATCCTTTTTGACCGACTCGGGGATGATGTATGTGCCATCCTCATATTCCATGCAGTATTCCTTTTTCTCATTGATGACACCTGCAGGGGCCTCCACATCGAAGATACGGTCGAAATGCTTTAACGGTAGAAGATCGGCATCCGCGACCAGAACTTTCTCATAGCGTTTGCCCAGATCCCCGTCAGTACCGAGTCTGAGCGCATGGAACCGGCTGAAGAGGAAGGGTCTGTCCTGTCTTTCCTGACGATTTTTGTGGGGTACGAAAATATCCTCCAGCACAATCACGTCATCAAACAAAACATGAAGGGCATCGATCGAGCTTTTCTTGAGATTGTCACTCACGATGCATATGAGATCATTCGAAGTGTTTTGCCGTCTGAGCGCATAGGCGAAGACAAGCGCACCAGGCAAAAAGGAATCGTTTCGGATGATGAATGTGACGTAGGCATGTTTGGTCATGATGTCACCCCCTGTTCAAAACTGAACCCATTATAGCATTCGGACGTTGAAATCCCAACCCGCGTATGAAAAAAGGGGCTTTTTTTCAGCCCCTTGGGTTCACTTCATTCTGCGATTCACCGTCTCCAAAATGTGATCACGATGCTTTCTCCCTGATTCAAGCAAGGATGCCGTCTCTTCGGTGCAAGATGCCTTGAAATCGTCATCATCCAATCCGCCGAGATTGATTTTCACATTGAGAATCGCACCTTCAAGACCGGCATACAACATTAAAGCCCCGACACCAATATCACTGATGGCGTGCGCGTTACCATGCTCGGCGAGCAACTCGACCTTCTTTAAGGCCGTCTCGGCTTCCCGGGCGATCATCAAAGGGACTTCAGTGGCCCTGAGAGTGGCTTTTCTCAATGCTTTCCTGCGTTCTGATTTCTCCATTTCCGTGTCCTTGGGCATCTTGATCGCCTTCATGATTCCGTTGAAGGCTTCCGTATCCTCATCCACCAGTTCCAAAGTTCTCCGCTTGATGTCTTTAAGCGCTTCATGATGTTCAGTGATTTGATTTTGCAATGATTCGTCCAATTGCTTGAATTTCTTTTTGGGGATCGTCAAATGCCCGACCATGCGGGAAAGCGCAGTCCCCATAGAAGCGGAAACGGCACTGGCCGAACCGCCACCGGGGGCGGGGGAGGCCGAATCCAGATTGGTGGTGAATTCCCTAACTGAATGATCGATCAATTTCATGTTTCATCCTCCTCGATATTGGTATGGTTTCGCATGACCATGCGACCGTTCTTGTATACATGACAGACATGATTCACCGCATAGTGGTAAAGTACATAAGGCCAGTTTGGGGCGTCCCACACCACAAGGTCAGCCTTATAGCCTTTCGAAATGAGGCCATGCGTTTCCCCTTTCTCTAACGCATACGCCCCGTTGGTCGTCGCCGCAGCGAGTATTTCAGAAGGGCTCATGCGTAGCTTCAAAGCCGCGAGATTGAGTGTGAAAAGAAAATTGTCGCAGGGCGAACTTCCGGGATTGTAGTCGCTTGAGAGGGCCACTGCAGCTCCTGCATCGATCAGCTTCCTAGCAGGTGCATAGTCTTTTGCGAGATAGAAGGACGTCGCAGGCAGGAGGTTCGCAATGGTTTGCGAATCTCTCAGAGCTTCAATGCCTTTGTCATCGATCACCATGAGATGATCGGCGCTGACAGCATTGAGGGAAGCGGCCATCTCGACGCCGCCGAGGCTATGCATCTCATCCGCATGGATCTTGAGCCCAAATCCCTTTTCCTTGGCTGATTGGAGTACTTTTCCGCTTTCCTCAAGTGTGAAGGCCCCTTTTTCACAGAACACATCCACATAACGGGCCAGGCCCTCATGCTTGACAAGGTCCATGGTCGCAATCACTTCTTGAATGAACGTCTCCCTTTTCTCACTGTAAGCCTGGGGCAACGCATGGGCACCCAGATAGGTCGAGTGGATATCGACCGGATGGTTGTTGTCCAACTGTTTCTGAACACGCAACTGTTTGAGTTCAGTGCTCTCATCAAGACCGTAACCGCTCTTCCCCTCGACTGTCGTCACTCCGTAGGAAAGCATACGGTCGAGGCTCTTCCTAGACTGTGCATAGAGGCTGTCGAATGAGGCCTCGCGAGTGGCCTTGACAGTGGAGAGAATCCCTCCGCCTTCCTTTAGGATATCGAGATAAGGCGTGCCCATCATGGTCTTTTCCGCTTCGTGTTCACGCGAACCGGCGTGGACCAGGTGTGTATGCCCATCGACCAGCCCTGGAGTGACCAACTTACCTTTGACGTCATGGAGCACTGTATGGGCTCCGGTGTAAGCGTCAAAGGGCCGTTCACCATAATCAAGGATGATTCCATCCTTGATGGCGATGAAGGCACTGTGAAAACGGGTGATGTCACCCATCGAGTTTCCTTTTTTCGGTCCTTTTCCCAAGCTCGGGGTGATGAGTTCTCCGATATTGTGAAGGATAAGGTCAGCGGTCATCCGATCCCTCCTCGACATGCGCTTCGATGATTTTGCTTTCATCGAAGTCCCTGAATCCGATATGCTTGCATGCAAGGTCTTTGATTTCTTCTAGAGAAAGGCCTTCATCGAGCGATTTCCCATCTTTTTCAATGTAGTACTTCAATGTTTCGGTGATGGCTTCTTGCGGAATCAGTCCGACCACCTCGCACGTTTCTATCTCAAGGTCGAACCGTCTCGCTTCCATCCGTATTGTCTCAAGCACACGATACAGCGGGTTTTTCTTGTAATTCAGAATATTCATCGTCACTTGCATGTGCCCACGGTTTTCCAAATACGCCGGGCCCGCCTGGATGAACTTGAACCCTCCACTGGAACCCCTAATGGCCTTGGAAAGCTTCTTGGCAATGGTCTCCGATTCCGTGGGAAGGTCGATATTGAATGCGATCAGGGGCATCCGTGCACCAACCGCTGTGACTCCGGCCGTGGGATGGATGCTTTGTGACCCATGGTCAGGTTTCCATTCCTCTTGTTTAATCTTGGTTTTCATGCCTTCAAACTCGCCCTTGCGGATGTTGGGCAGACGCCGGCGGTTTTTCATAGTCTTCGCCTCCGCGTAGAAAAAGACCGGAATGTCGCACTGTTCATTTAGGCTCTCTCCGAAGTCGCGGGCGATATTGACACATTCATCCATCGCGATCCCCTGTATCGGAATGAATGGCACGACATCCACCGCGCCCATGCGCGGATGCTGTCCTTCATGGACATTCATGTCGATCAGGGCGCTTGCACGTTTCGCCATCTCCAAAAGCGGATCCTTCATCGCTTCAGCGTCACCGATCAAGGTGATGACTGTTCGGTTGTAATCGGCATCAGGTTCATAGCTTATCAGCTTGAAACCCTTTCGCTCCCTCAACGGGGAGACAATGGTCTCAATCCTTTCAATATCCCTCCCTTCGGATATGTTGGGTACACATTGAACGATTTTTGCCATGTCATTCGTCCCCTTTCATAGAATATTGGCCGATCAGCGATTCAATTAGCAGTTCATCGGTATGTTCCGGCAAGATGACTTTACCTTCACCATCATCGTTAAACCGGGTGACCGTCTCCACAGCGTGAGGGTTCTGTGCCCAGGCGCGCCTTGCGACACCACCCATGACGTCGAACATCATTGCGGTCCTGATGATTTCATCCTTTTCCTCGCTGCCGTCGAGGACAAGGCCATACCCTCCGTTCACGGCTTTGGAGACACCGACACCACCACCGTTATGCAAAGCTACGAGGCTCATCCCCCTTGCGGCATTGTTCGCATATACGAGGGTCGACATGTCCGCCATCACATTCGAACCATCCTTGATGTTCGATGTCTCCCTGAAAGGTGAATCCGTGCCACCCGTGTCGTGATGGTCTCTTCCGATCATGATCGGACCGATCTCACCTTTCCGTACAAGTTTGTTGAAAGCCAGGGCGATGTCCCTCCTGCCTTGTGCATCCTGATAGAGGATGCGTGCTTTGGTACCGACAACGAGGCGGTTTTTTTCAGCGTCTCGAATCCATCGATAATTGTCCATATCCTGGAACCGTCTTTCCTTGTCGATGGCTTGCATCGCGGCTTGGTCCGTCCGATGAAGGTCTTCCTTTTTTCCGGATAGGCACACCCATCGAAACGGTCCATACCCATAATCGAAAAGAAGCGGCCCCATGATATCCTCTACATAGCTCGGCCATATGAAGCCTTCACGGTCGTCTTGTCCGTTTTTGCAGATCTCTTGCATCCCGGCATCCAGGACCGCCTTC
Organism: uncultured Candidatus Izemoplasmatales bacterium; assembly: GCA_964501715.1. Taxonomy (GTDB): domain Bacteria; phylum Bacillota_I; class Bacilli_A; order Izemoplasmatales; family Izemoplasmataceae; genus M55B118. The sequence goes on from CAZCTR010000024.1 coordinate 6,763, forward strand.
ATGAAACTGTTTCCGTAATCGAAGAAATATGTCCCTTTGTCGGTCAACGCCTTGATCAACTCAAAATGTTTCCCAAGACCCTTGTCAACCTCTTCTTCGAATGCCTTCTTATCCGTCTTCAGCAGCTGGGTGCGTTCTTCAAATGTGAGCGTATGGGGGGTATAGCCTCCCTCGTATGCATTATGGCAGCTTGTCTGGTCACTCAACAGGTCGATATGTACATCGTGCTTCACCGCATGCGAGAGCAGATCCACCACATTCCCGTAATAAGCGATGGAAAGCGAACGGCCATCATCTTTAGCCTCCAAGGCCTTGGTGAAAGCTTCTGTGGCATTGTCTGTCACGATGTCGACCCATCCTTGTTCATGTCGGGTCGCAATCCGGCTTTTATCCACCTCGGCAATCAGACCAACACCCCCGGCAATGCGTACCGCCTTACCTTGAGCACCACTCATGCCACCCAGACCGCTCGAGACGAAAAGCACACCGCTCAGATCCTCATCATCTTTTTTATGGAGTTTCATGCGGCCCGCATTGAGCAGGGTCGAATAAGTGCCATGCACAATGCCTTGTGGCCCGATATACATCCATCCCCCGGCAGTCATCTGGCCATAGTTTGCAACCCCCAAGGCCTGAGCCCTGTTGAATTGCTCGGCATCATCGTACATGCCGATCATGAGACCGTTTGTGAGCGTTACACGGGGGGCGTGCGCAAATGATTTGAAAAGGCCCAAAGGATGACCGCTAGCAATCACAAGCGTCTCGTTGTTTTCCATGACTTGCAGGTATTTCATCACGAGCCAATATTGCATCCAGTTCTGAAAAACCTGCCCTGTCTCACCATAGGTGACCAGTTCGTAGGGATAAAGGGCGACATCATGATCCAGATTATTGTCAATCATGACCTGAAACGCCTTGCCTTCTGTCGTCTTGGCTTCATAATGTTCGATCGGCAAGCCTTTCGGGGGGGATTTCGGCATGAACCGATAGCCATAGATCCTGCCTTTTTCGTTGAGTTCCTCAAGGAACTCAGGTGCAAGTTCAGAGTGCCACTCAGAAGGGATGTAGCGAAGCGCGTTCTTGAGCGCCTGCGCTTTTTCTTTCCCGCTCAGTTGCATCGGTCTTTTTGGGGCCCGTCTGATCGTCTCTTTGAACACGGGATATTCAGGCAACTCCTTGAAAATGGATTTGATCGTCACAGTGTCTCCCATAAAAGGTCCTCCCAGTTTTCAGGGTGCATGGTCTTTCCTATCAACATCGTTTCCACTTTATCCATGTACCGCTTCATCTGTGTGTCCTCCTCGATGAACGGCACCTTCAGCCTAATCTCGTCATACACACGCTTGAGCATGGGACTCAAGCCGGATCGACCGTCAAAATCTAGGGCCTGAGCGGCACAGAACATCTCAAGGGCTACGACCTTGCGGGAATGCTTCAGTATTTTTCCGGCCTTCCTTGCGGCGATGGTCCCCATCGACACATGGTCTTCCTGGTTTGCGCTCGAAGGGATGGAGTCCACACTTGCCGGATGGGCGAGCGACTTGTTCTCACTCACCAGTGATGCCGCCGCATACTGCACAATCATGAACCCTGAGTTCCTACCTTTGTATTTCGCGAGAAAGGATGGGTATTTGCGGTTCAAAGTCTCGTTGACCAACCGTTCAAGCCGTCTTTCGCTTACGCTCGCGACCTCACTCAAGGCGATTGCGAGATAATCGAAGTACATCGCCAAAAGCTCCCCGTGGAAATTCCCGGCGCTGATTGCTTTCTCGTCATCTGTGAACATGAGGGGGTTGTCGGTGGCGCTGTTCATCTCGACCTCCACTTTTTTCATCACGTCAATCATAGTCTCAAGGGTGGCTCCGTGAACCTGAGGTATGCACCTGAGACTGTAAGCGTCCTGAACTTTGCCCTGACCCTGATGAAGGGTGTTCTTGCTACCAAGAAGAAGCCTCCTCATCAAGGTGGCGGTGATGGCTTGCCCCCTATGTGGACGCGCTTCATGAATCCGTTTGTCAAATACATCTATGATGCCGTTCAACGCTTCGAAAGAAAGGCCTGCGGAAAGCAAGGATGAAAGGTAAAGGTCGAACCCGTCATAGAGTGTCAATGCGCCGACACTGAGCATCGCCTGCGTCCCATTGATCAAGGCCAGGCCTTCTTTGGCTTCCAAATCCTCAAGAGGGGTGATACCGGCTTTCTTGAAGCCTTCCAACGCTTCCAACTTTTCACCCTCATACATCACCTCACCCTCCTTGATGAGGGGAAGTGACATATGGGCAAGCGGTACAAGGTCCCCACTGGCGCCAAGGGACCCTTGTTCAAAAACGACAGGGACGACATTTTCATTAAGCATCTCAACCAGCTTCTCAACCGTTTCCAGCCGAATGCCGCTATACCCTTTGATCAGGGCGTTGACCCTCAGAACCATCATCCCCCTGACGACTTCCTCCTCAAAAGGGTCGCCTGTCCCGCAGGCATGAGACACGATAAGATTGCGCTGAAGCGCATTAAAATCGGAATCAGCAATGCGGACATTGGCAAGACTGCCAAACCCCGTGTTGATCCCGTATACGACATGCCTTTGTTCTATATTGTGCCGGACCACATCCCTACTCTTCATCACGGCTGTTTTGGCCGTCTCGGAGATAGTGACAGGTTGTTTGTATCGCGCGACTTTCACAAAATCTTCCAGATTCAGTCCGTATCCATCAAGTGTAATCATAGTGCCTCCTAGAATGTATGTCCTGTACAAATCCTATGATACCACATCACCCACCCTAGTTAAAGCGTTTACATTGTGACTCATGCGATTTGCTCTACCGTGAAACAGGCATCTTCATTTATGCATCACAATTAAAAAAAACACTGTGACTGAACACAGTGTTCTAAAATCAAAATGGCAGGGGTGACAGGATTCGAACCCGTACTAACGGTTTTGGAGACCGCTGTGCTACCATTGACACCACACCCCTAGGATGGTGGAGGGGGACGGATTTGAACCGCCGAACCCGAGGGAGCAGATTTACAGTCTGCCGCGTTTAGCCACTTCGCTACCCCTCCACAATGGGAGCGCCTCTTTTTAGCGCTATTGTATTATACCAAACAGGGTATTATAAATCAACCGGTAAAATCATAGTGTTTTTAGTTCGCCCGAGTTAAACATCCCGGCGCTTATGGGCGCCGGGTATGGTTTATTCCACTGTGTATCCGCTTGCCTCTATGACTTCCTTGATTGTATCATAGTCATCGCTTTTGACTTTGACGACCCCGTCTTGAAGGTCGATTTTCACGCGCTTGTAGCCTGCATCTTTGAGGGCTTTTTCTATCGTAGCCTTGCAGTGGCCGCAACTCATGTCCTTGACTTTCACTTCCATGTTTTTCTCCCCCCTTTCTTCTTGAATATCCGCTGTTTCATCGAAACCTGGTAGCTTGGTGCGTTTCAAACGCAGGGCGTTGAGCACCACCATGATTGAGGAGAAGCCCATCGCGACAGCCGCCAGAACCATGGACAGGTGCCCCATTGCAGCGAGCGGAATGGCGACGAGGTTATATGAGAAAGCCCAGAAGAAGTTCTGATGAATGTTTCTGAGCGTGGCTTTACTCATCTCGATGGCCTTGATCACAAGTCCGAGATCCTGACTCATCAAGGTCACGTCGGACGAATCGATGGCGACATCAGTCCCACTTCCCATGGCAATCCCTATATCCGCAAGTTTGAGGGCTGGCGCATCGTTGATTCCGTCGCCTACCATCGCGACGATGCCGTGCTTGTCACGGAGTTTTTGAATGAGGTCGGCCTTGTCCTTGGGCAGGACTTCAGCATAGACTTCATCGATGCCCAGTTCTTCGGCGATGGCCCGGGCAACCTTCTCGTGGTCTCCACTCATCATCACGACCGTCAGGCCTCTTTCATGCATCGCACGAATCACGGCTTTGGAGGTCGGTTTCAGTTCATCACGCACAGCGTATATCCCTGCAACCTCACCGTCTATAGAGACAAAATTGACGGTTTTGGCTTCTTTCAGCCACGTGTCATATGATGCGGCATATGCACTGTAATCTATGCCTTCTTCCTCCATGAGTTTTCCGCTGCCCACAGCTACCTCTTTTCCTTGAATGGTAGCTTTGATGCCTTTTCCTTTGATGGTTTTGAAGTGTTCGACATCGTATGTTTTTGCGCCGTGATCCTCGGCGTATGCTTTCACGGCCTTGCTGATGGGATGGGTTGATTCTCTCTCAATGCTGTAGAGCATGGATAAAAGTGTCTCATCCCCCTGGAAATCCGTGACAGAAGGCTCTCCAACGGTAAGGGTGCCTGTCTTATCGAAAGCGACAGCCTGGATCTTATTGGCAAGTTCGAAGAATTCTCCGCCTTTGTAGAGAATATGGTTCTGCGCGGCCTTTCCGTTACCGACAAGTATGCTCGTGGGAGTGGCCAGGCCGAGCGCGCAAGGGCAGCTTATGACCAGAATCGCGACACTTCTTGTGAATGATGGGTTGAAGGAAAAATCGAGAATGAAGAAATGGAGGATAAAATTGAGCAGTGCGATGGTAACTACAGCGGGCACGAAATAGGCTGCGATACGGTCTGCTGTACGCTGTATGGGAAGTTTTTGACTGCTCGCTTCTTCCACTGTCGAAATGATTTGTGACAGCATCGTGTCGCTTCCGACTTTTTCGGCTTCAATCACAAGACGCTCCTCGGTATTGATGGTCGCACCGATCACCTTGTCGTGCTTAGACTTATGAACCGGCATGCTCTCGCCGGTGATCAAAGCTTCATCGATGTAGCTCTCACCTTTGACGACCTTGCCATCTACCGGGATCTTCTCATTGGCAAGGACGACAAGCCAATCTCCGACTACAACCGATTCAATCGGCACCATCTCTTCTTCCCCGTCGACGATTTTTCTAGCTTCCTTGGCGCCAAGATTGACGAGTTCCACCAAGGCATCCGTTGTCCTTTCCTTGGCCACATGTTCAAAGTAGTTTCCGATCAGCACCATCGTGATGATCAGCGCGCTGATCTCGAAATAGTATTCCGGGTGCGCAAACGCTTCAACGAAGGTATGGACATAAAGCAAGTATAAGCTGTAGAGAAACGCACTGGTGGTTCCGAGAACCACCAGGATGTCCATGCCAAGGACTTTCTTGCGGATGGATTTATACGCGGAGATATAGAAACGCTTACCGATATAGAACTGCACCACACCCGAAACCGCGAGTTGGAAAAAGCCGTTCATGAGAATGGTTGGCACATAAAGAAAATCAAACCAGCTGATATGACCGAACATGGCCCAAAGAAGAGGCAATGAGAATATCACTGAAATGGCGACTTCCCGTTTCATCTTCTTTTTCGACCGCTCCGAATCTTCTGGTGTCTCCTCCATCACAGGCTTGTAGCCCGCTTGTTCGATGAGCTTCGCGATATCTTTCAACGTCGTCTTGGTCTCATCATAATGCGCAAGGACCTTACCGGCGCCCACGTTGACACTGACGTCGACACCTTCAACGTTTTCGAATGTATTCTCGATGGTTTTCGCGCACATAGCACAGGTCATGCCATCCACGCGCAGAGCTTTCTTGATCATGAGAGATTCTCCTTCTTGAACGCATTGCAAACATAAATGTTGTCATTATCAGCGGCTTGGTGCTCCAAAAACCGTTGATGATCGGCTTGCATGGTGGGATCACGCAAAATGACATCCTCCAAATGGTGAATCAGGTGGTTTTCTTGTAGGAAACGCTCGGTGAGATAATAGAAGATACGCTGTTTCTCTCTGCGTGAATCCACGATGTTTGCTTGTCTGAGCTTGTTGAGATGCTTAGAAATATTGGACTGGCGGATCAAAAGGACTTCCTCGAGCCCGCAGACGCAAAGTTCTCCTTGTGTAAGCAAGGCGACAATGCGCATTCTTGTATCGTTGGCAAGTTGCTGAAACAAAGTTGAGTGCTGCATAGTATCATCTCCTGTTCCTATAATAACCCGTCAATATATTCCTTTCAAGGAATATGCCCATTCAAGAATATATTTTGTATTGGCTTCAAAGTTCATATGGTTTGACTTTCTCTTTGCTTCACTTATACTGTTCAAGAGGAGAAGGAGTGTTGTTTTTGAATACATTAACCGATTATCATGAAATAGAATCAGTGCTGAACAAAGATATAGTCATGATTGTCGCCAAGACCCATGCCTGTTCCACCTGTGCCATGATCAACGAACATCTTAGACATACTGTTCATCGTCTTGATGAGATTGAACATTATCAAGTCTTCATCGATGACATGGACGCTTTCAGGGGAAAACACGTGATCTTCAGCGTGCCGACAGTGTTGGTCTTTTCTCAGGGAAAAGAACTTTTGAGAGAATCAAGATTCATCGACACACACAAGGTGAACCGTTTGATTGACGCTTATCTGTCATAAAAAAAGAGGATGCATCCTCTTTTTTAATTTATGAAGAGCAGCTCTGAAATCACAGCTCCGTCACGGTTTATTTGCACACCATACCCATACTCTTCCGAATAGAGCTTGATGTTGACTGAGTCGTTCTTGAAAGCCTCTTTCCTAAAGCGGACATATATCTTACGGATGGGGTGATTGTTCATGAATTCAGGATCCATGGCCTCATAGGCGAGGGTGACGCTGTGGGCGTTGTTCAAATGCCCGTTGACATCAATGAGGTCGTGTGACACAGTTCGTTCGACCGAGTGCAAGAGCGTTCCGCACTTTAATCGCCATTTTTCAAATGGAAGGGCAAAGGGTTCCTTCAAGGCATCTTTGAATTTGGACAGGATCTCATCATCCGGTTTGACCATTTTCTTTGAGTTTATATCGATAAGAATGAATTTACCTTTTCCCTCAACCAAGGGATTTCCCATCTCATCTTTGACGCTGTATATTCTGAATCCATACATTTTCTTGAACGAATAGGGCAAGGTGCCGACAATGACCGTCTCACCAGCCTTGGGCCAACGATGGATATCCAGTTGATACTCTGTAAGCACCCAGGCGAGATTTCTCGACAAGTGATAATCGGCGCCCGCTCCATAGCTGTTCGCGTTTCTTTCCATGATGTCACTTAGCATCTTGGTGAGCACAGGCGGTTTGAGCCGCCTGTACTTGTCCGTGTCATAATGTTCTATGGCATACCGTTTTTCAAACATGATTCCCTCCTATGCATGACCTTGGCTTTCAAATGGTGTATAATGTGATCAAGGAGGTCAAAACTGTATGAATATAGCCTTGATTGCACACGACAAGAAAAAAGACACCATGATTCGCTTTTGCAAGAAATACAAGGACATCCTGTCGCATCACCACCTGATTGCCACAGGCACCACCGGCACAAAGGTGGTGAAGGCTACCGGTCTGGAAATCCGTCGTTTCCAATCAGGACCTATGGGCGGCGATCAGGAAATAGGGGCCCGCATTGCTCAAGGCAAGGTCGACATGGTCCTGTTTTTCCGTGATCCTCTCACCCCGCAGCCCCATGAACCGGATGTCTCCGCATTCTTCAGGCTTGTGGATGTCTATGAGATCCCCCTCGCTTCCAATTTCGTCTCGGCAGAACTCTTCTTCAAAGGACTCGCCTATGACGGAAGCAAAAGCGACCATAAATAAATACCGACACCACGTCGGTATTTTTTTTATGCTTGTTCCCTGTCTTGACGTTGCTTAGTCTGTTGATTCAACTTTGTGCTGCGACCTTTGATTCCACTGATCAGATAAGCGACGCCGCTCACTTGGTTGAAAAGAAGATTGAGCGCCCCCCATATGATTTGATAAAGGTAGGTTTTGGAGGCCTGATCCTGGTCAAAACGGCCTGTGAGAAGTTTTGTGAACAAAACCAGGTTGACCATGAAGATGATGAGAAGAAAGCCACCAAGGACAAAAAACACTACGCCAAGGATATCGAGAAGGCTTACAACCAGTTCCGCCTGGCTCTGAGTCATGCCCTCTTCCATGAAAAGCGAGACATCGAGGCCGCCGACAATATTGATGCCGGCCGCAAAAGCCAACATGGTGAACATGCCGATGCCCTCGAATATGAGCGCGATGACAGTCGCGATCTTGGATGCGTCTTCAGGTTTATGCATAATACGCCTCATTTCTGATTATATATTGTGTTCATTTTGAATGGTTTTCGGAAAAGGCTCATTGTTGAGCCTTTTCCACCTTAAAGCCTTCGATGGGTCCCGTCACAATACGGGGGATTGCTGGTTTGTTTGCATCCGCAAAGTGCAACTTTACCGTTCTTTTTTGCTGTGAACGATTTCGGTTTAAATTCCGTCCCCTTGTGGGACCCGTCACAGAAAGGTTGGTTGGAGCTTCGTCCGCATTGGCACCAGGTGTATGTCTTGTCTTCTTCCACCTCTACCATGTAAGGCCCTTTTTGGGCGATGTTCGGCTTTGCCATGTTATAACCTCCTCTTAATGATTATAGCATGACCTGTGTCGCTGTCAAAAGCCATTCATGAAAAAAGCACGCTCCAGCGGTGAGAGCGTGCGTCGTGTTCATAATGGTGACCCGTACGGGATTCGAACCCGTGAATGCTAGCGTGAAAGGCTAGTGA
>CAZCTR010000025.1:0-14306 GCA_964501715.1 uncultured Candidatus Izemoplasmatales bacterium
TCATCGTCATCGTCGTCATCATCGTCGTCATCGTCATCGTTCTCATATTCCTCAAGGTCTTTACGGACGCCATCCTCTTCGATGCTGTAATGATAGACTTTGTTGCCGTCGTCGTCGATGCTGATGGTGAGTTCGACTTCGCCCTCTACGCCGTTGATTTCATATTCGAAGGTGTATTCGATGTCGTCCCCGTTGTTGTCGGAATCACGGGTGAACTCGTATTTGTTGCCATCCTGGGTGGTGATTTCGATGGAGACTTCGTCTTCTTCGACTTCGAATTCAATCTCGAGTTCTGTCAGCACGCCGTCGATATAGCTTTTGAGTTCCATCTCGAATTCGTATTCGTCATGCTCATCTTCAGTCTCGATTGAAATCTCTACGTAGTCTTCAGAGCCTTCTTTGGCTACGGTTTTCAGGTAAATCTCGTCTTCGCGTTCTTCGACGATGGTCTCGTCTTCATCCTCGTAGTCCGTGTCGACTTCACGTGTACCTTCGACGTCGTATTCGACACCATCAAGGATCAAAGTGCCCTCCAGGTTACCGTCGTCGTCTTCGTTGAGAAGGATGGTGTAGGTTTTGTCTTCGACGGTGTAACGCATGGTGATGTCATAATCGCCCTCCACCTCGAAGTCCTGTTCGACGGTGAATGGGTTTTCCATACCGTTATCCAGGAAGACTTTAAGCCGGTTGAAGTATTCGCTGACTTCTCCGAGTTCCTCTTCAATTCTAAGCATGGTGTCCTCTTCTGTGTGCGCATCGAGTCTCATCACTGAACTACCAGTGGAGGCTGTGTCGGCCTGGACAGGGTTGGACATGAATGCGCCGGCCATGTACGTGGAGTAGGCGAGTGTCTGGTCGGTGCTCATCCCCTCTCTGTCGTTTTCGGTGATGGCGGTGCAGCCTGCGACAAGTGTCACGAGAAGAGTCAGTGTGAATAAAATTTTAAGTTTCATTGTGAATCGCTCCTTTTTGGATTTTGTTTTGTTGATTTGCAGGCATAGTATAACCGGGCTATGTGAAAAGAAAGTGAATGTTTTATGAAAGTTCTGTGAAAAGATGATATTCCGCATTTCAATGTGCTATCATTGAACCAACAGGAGGGATATCGTGAACAGAGTGTTGATCATTGAGGACGAGGTATCGCTCGTCAAGATACTTGGTTCCGTCTTCAAACGGAACGATTTTGAAGTGGACACTGCATACAATGGCGAGCAGGGACTTTTGCGGTTCAAGACGAACCCCTATGATTGTGTCGTACTCGATATCACGATGCCGAGGATGGACGGTTGGGAGGTCCTAGCGGAAATCCGCCGCCGAAGCGATGTGCCTGTTGTCATGATGACGGCCCTTTCGGGGGAGGACTATGAATTGAAAGGCTACGACATGAAAGCCGATGATTATGTGACCAAGCCTTTCTCCCCGAAGGTGCTCGTAGCGAAAGTCAGAAACCTTGTCGAAAGGTATGAAGGCGGCTTCCAAGAGAAGAAACACACCTTGCATGTCGGAGAACTCACCATCGACAAGGATAAGCATGTTGTGAAGATCCAGAAGAGAACGCTTGATTTATCGAAAAAGGAATTCGACCTTTTGGTTTTTCTGATTGAACAGAAAGGTTTCACTGTATCCCGTGACCAGATTTTGGAACACGTCTGGGGTTATGACGCGTTCGTGGGTGAACGCGTTGTCGACGCTTTCATCAAAAGTGTGCGCAAGAAACTGACCCCTCCTTATTCCAGCATGATCAAGACCGTGAGAGGCGTTGGCTACCGCCTCGATGAGGAGGCGCTCGATGAATAGGTCAAGTGTCTCTTTGAAAATCTTTTACCGCACGCTTCTTTTGTTCCTCATCATCATCGCCCTTCAGGTCATCTTTTTCACCTTCATGTTCGAATCTTTCCATGAAAACCGTCGCATTGGCGCGATGCAACAAGCCATCCACGAGACAAGCGAGACTGTCGAGACGAGTGCCGCCGGCCGCATGGAGACTCTTCTCAGCCGTTTCAGCGAGGATGAGGGTGTCTATACTGAAGCCCTCGACCTCTCAAGCGAAACATTGTTCACTGCTTCAAGGAGCGCCACATTCACCCTGGCCTCAAGAGAAATCGTGATCCCCCCCTACGTGGAACGTTCCTTACATGATGATATTTTCGAGGTCGGGGCGAACATCGACCGTGTGCAACTGGCTTCTCATGTCAGTGAGCCGATCTACTTCCCGGTTGAAATCGTGATTCGCGGAGACGTGCATACTTACGACATGGATAGTGACCTTTTGAACATCGGAAACGTCTTTGATTTCGAAGGAACGCTCGAGACGCATAATGACCGTCTTATCACGGCAGTCGAGCGAAGCGATGAACATTTCGCTTCCCTTCAGCAGATCGTCGTCGGATATCTGGTCAATGAGGATACAGAGACATACTCATATAATGAGAACGGCCGTGAAGGTGAATACTTCAAAACCGAGAACGCCTTCGGAGATTACTATGTCTTCATCACCCCCCTTGAAGTCAACAACATTTCATACACCCTTTTCACCGTCATGCCGATCGAACCGGTCTACACCTTTGTCTCCGATGTGCTCCTATTCCTCGGGATCACCACCCTCATCACCCTCGCTTTGTTGGCTGGATTGACCTATTTGAACGCCAGAAGCATCGCCCGTCCACTCAAGGAGCTCAGCAAAGCGGTCAGCCGTATCGCAGCGCTTGATTTCACCCCTTCTGTCAGGGTGAAGGGGCATGACGAGATTGCCACTCTATCAAAAGATATAAACACCATGCGCAACAACCTAGAAGAGAACATGAAACGGTTGAATGCACAAAACACCAGACTTAAAGAGAGTCTCGAACGTGAAAACAGTCTTGACAAGGACCGCAAGGATTTCATCGCCTCACTATCTCATGAGATCAAGACACCACTCTCCGTCATCGAGGCAAGCAGTGAGGCGCTTCGCGATGGTGTTTTCGAGACCGAAGAAGAAAATCAAGAACAACTTAGGCTCATACAACAGGAAATCCAGAAAGCGAAAACCCTGATTGAGGGCATCATGGACACTTACAAAGTCGACCGTCCGAGTTACCTTCAATCGTTCAAGCCGATCGACCTCTATACCATTGTGAAAGAAACGGTTCAAGACAGTCGACCAATACTTGACAAGAACGGACTCACTGAGACGCTTGAAGGAGAGCCCCTCAGAATAGAGGGGGATCATGATAAACTCAGACTCGCCTTATCGAACCTTCTCACAAACGCAGCCAATCATACAGAAAAAGGCGGTCGTGTGACCATCAAAGTGATTAAGACCAACCGTGATGATGTGAGTCTCATTATGGAGAATGCCCCATCCACTATGGACGAGTCCATCATCCAAGCGTTCGACGAACAGAAGACACTGGATCGCGCGAGCAAAAAAGGGACGGGTGTCGGACTTCATATCGTCCGTCTTGTACTCGATCAGCACAAAGCCCATGCGATGTTTGAAAACACGGACGAAGGCGTCCGCTTCAAAGCTGTCTTCAAAAGCGCATGAAAAAAACCCGCGAAAGCGGGTTTCCTCATTTGTCCCCATGATAATCCAACACGGCTTTCTTTATATCCATCGTCGGATGGTTCTCATGTTTTAACACTTTGCCTTCCCATGTGCGGATGGTGAAATGGTCCTTGCCTCGTGAGACCAGGTATTCCGGAAGGATCGGGGTCTTTCCGTTCCCACCGGGCGCATTCACGATGTAGGTGGGGATCGCCATGCCTGACGTATAGCCCCGCAGGTACTCCATGATCTCCAATCCGTCATCGATTGACGTATTGAAGTGGTGGGTTCCCTTCACGGGTTTCGCGTGGAAGATGTAGTAGGGTTTGACCCTGATTTGAAGCAGCGCCTGGTTGAGTCGGCGCATCACGAACTTGTCGTTGTTCACGCCATTCAGCAGGACCGCCTGATTGCCGAGGGGGATGCCCGCATTCGCGAGTCGCTCACACGCCATTTTCGATTCTTCAGTGATCTCGCGGGGATGGTTGATGTGGGTGTTGATGTAGACCGGGTGGTATTGCTTGAGCATGTCTGCGAGTTCTTCTGTGATGCGCTGGGGCATGGTGACGAGCGTGCGGCTTCCTATGCGGATGATTTCGACATGTTCAATCTCCTGGATTGATTTCACGATCCATTCGAGCCTTTTTAGGGGAAGCGTGAGCGGATCGCCGCCCGTGATGAGCACATCCCGGATCTCCGGGTTCTCGCGGATGTATTGGAAGGATTCCTCGAGCGCCTCAGTGCTTGTGGCCAGATCCTCGGTGCCGATGTTGCGGCGCCGTTGGCAGTATCTGCAATACATGGCGCATTCGTTGGTCACGTTCACGATGAGCCTGTCCGGATAACGGCGCGTGATGGACCCTGCCGGGTTGGTCTTTGATTCACCCATGGGGTCGAGAGTGCCGTCATGGTCAAGCACCTCCAGATAGGATGGCATCGCCATCAATTTGATCGGATCGAACACGGCCTTCGGATCGATCAGTGAGAGGTAGTAAGGAGAGACCGCCCATCTGAATTTTTCGTTTATCTTTTTGATCGAAGCGATTTCGTCCTTGGTCAGCGAAAGGATCCTGCTGAGTGTCTCTTCATCATTGATGCGGTTCTTGAGCTGCCACTTGTAGTCGTTCCAATCCGATTCACTTCCACCAAGGACATCCAGAATCCGCTTTTTTCTTTCCTTCAGGATTTCTTGCATCTCAAGCCCTGTCGGCAGAGATTCCTTGATGTCAAGATAATCCCTTATACTGTCTTTCAAAGCACCGGCCCTTTCCAGGGCCGCCTGCCTCATATCATCATTCATCATTACACATCCTTTCATCGGGTTCACCCCCATTATACCTAAAATGGGCGGTTTTACAAAATTGAGGAGGGTCAGCATGGACGTCAAACTGAAAAAGCAGATTGAAAAACTCGCCAAGCACAACCGCCGCATGTATGCGGCGGAATTCGAGCACGCTGAAAAAACAGGGGTGCGGCATTTCCCGAACAAGAAGTATTTCAAGGAACTCAAAAAACAGAAGAAACTGCTTGCCTCCATGAGGGCCTCAGAACTGCGCCCTATCCTTCATGCCCTTTATGCGGTAAGCGACGAACTGACCAGGCCGAAACAGCTCAAACCGTCGTTCATCGACCGTGCGAGCAAAGAAGAGGCTGTCGAGATGATGCTTTCGATGCGTTATCTTCATGAATTCCTTGATGAGATTCTCGAGAAAGACATCGGGGGCGGGCCGGACACCCTCTGAATATTCATCCAGCTCTTGACTTTGTAAGCGTTATCGGTCATAGTTTTAATAGAATGCCTACAAGGAGGAACCCTATGAGAATCGTAGTGGCACTGGGCGGGAACGCCCTTGGAAACACCCCGGAAGAACAAAAGGAGCTCGTCAAGCACACCGCTGCAAGCGTCGCGGATCTGATCGAAGCGGGTCACGAGGTGAGTGTCGTCCATGGCAACGGACCACAAGTCGGCATGATCCAAAGCGCCTTTGATGAAGCCGCAAGACGCAAGGATAACATCCCTGTGATGCCCCTTCCCGAATGCGGCTCGATGAGCCAGGGGTATATCGGCTTCCATCTTCAAAACGCCGTGCGCAACGCTTTGGACGAACGCGGAATGGACCGTGACATCGCGACCATCGTCACACAGACGGTCGTCGACAAGGAGGATGAAGCGTTCAAGGAACCATCCAAACCGATCGGCGCCTTTTATTCCGAGGAAGTCATCCGCACCTTGCAAAAGGAGACGGGACTGCCCTACATCGAGGATAGCGGAAGGGGGTACCGCTTCGTTGTAGCAAGCCCCAAACCCACAGACATCCTCGAACGCAACAGCATCCAGACCTTGATCGATAAAGGCAGCGTCGTCATCGCCGCGGGCGGTGGGGGGATTCCCGTCATCAAGGAAAACGGCACCTACAAGGGCGTCCCCGCCGTCATCGACAAGGACGCCTCAAGCGCCCTTCTTGCCGAGATCATCGATGCGGATGCGTTCATCATCCTCACCGCCGTCCCCAAAGTCATGGTCAACTTCAACACCCCAAAACAAAAAGAAATCGCCCGCATGAACATCGAAGAGGCGAAAGCCTACATCGACGAGGGGCAGTTCGCTAAAGGCAGCATGCTGCCGAAGGTCGAGGCGGCCATCGAGTTCGTGCGAAGAAAACCCGGATCCCGTGCGATCATAGCGGCGCTCGAGGACGCGAAGGATGCGCTTGATGGCACCACCGGCACCATCATCACGAAAGAATAGTGTCCCTTACGGGGCACTTTTTCTTCGGCCTATGGTTGGTAAAAACCGGGCATATCTAGTATCATGAAAGTAGTAAAGGAGGTGTGGAACATGTATCTTTTGGACAGCGCGAACGTGAAGGTGATCAAAAAGCTAAAAGCGACGTACGGCATTGACGGCGTCACGACCAATCCCACACTCATGGCACGTGAGAACCGGACCGATTTCTTTCATCATCTCCGCGAAATCACCGACCTCGTCCATCCTGAGGAGGTTCATGTGCAACTTAACGCCGAGAAGGCGGATGCCATGTTAGAAGAGGCGGAACTCTTCCTCAAGCACATAAGACCGCCTTTCTCCATCAAGATTCCCGCAACTAAGGAAGGATTCAAGGCCATGAACGCCCTCAAGGACAAAGCCCCTCTCACCGCGACCGCCGTCGTCGATTTCCATCAGGCACTCATGGCGATCGAATCAGGCGCGTCATCTTTGGCCATCTATGTCAACAGGATGCTCAAAAACGGGCTCGCCCCGTATGAAATGATCAACAGTCTGAGGGTCATCACCGAACGCGAAGGGTTGGATGTGACGCTCATCGCCGCCTCTTTCAAGACATCACCCGAAGTGCGGCAGGCGCTTGAACATGGGGCCCATAAGGTCACCGTACCTGAAGGGCTTTTTGAAACGATGTTCCTCCATCCCGTGAGCGAACGTGCCGTCAAGGCGTTCAGCGATGATTTCAAGGAACGCTACGGCGCTGAACGGATCAAATCCGGCAACTGATTGATCATTCATACTGAGCTTTCGCTTCGGGTTGTGCCTATTCTAGTCTATCCCGACACTTGAACCCCTTCAACAAAAACCGATTTGCATAAAAAAAGACCCTGAGCGGACACTGCCGCTCAGGGTCGTTATAATATTAAAGGGTGTCAGCGTCTATTCGATGCCGTGTGTTTTTTTGAAAGTGTCGACTTTTGCCTTGACGGTATCCGCATCATCAAGGGCGAGCACTTCATCCGCAAGGGCCCTCAGGTCTTTCGTTGTCACTTTGGAGAGGGCCTCACGCAAAGGCAGGATGCTTCCGGGTGACATGGAAAGTTCATTCATGCCCATGCCGCTCAAGATGAGGGCGGCGTTCATATCCCCGGCCATCTCACCGCAGACACCGATCTCGGTGTCTTCCTCGTGTGCGGCGTCCAAGGTGTGCTTCATGAGTCTCAGAAGCGTCGGGTCGAAGGGTTCATAGAGATAGCTCACGTTCTCGTTCATCCTGTCGGCCGCATAGGTGTATTGGATGAGGTCGTTCGTGCCGATCGAGAAGAAATCGACTTCCTTCGCGAGGCTTTTCGCGTTCAAAGCGGCGGCCGGTATTTCGATCATGATGCCATATTTGATGTTCGACTGATAAGGTTTGTCCTCGTTTTCAAGCTCGGCGATGACTTCATGGACGACTTCCTTGCCGCTCATGAGTTCATCCTTTCGGGCGACCATCGGGAACATGATCCACACGTCACTTTGGTCTTTAGCGGCGGTGAGAAGGGCTCTGATCTGCGTTTTGAAGAGCTCTTTTTCCTGAAGAGTGAGCCGGATGGCGCGTTTGCCGAGGAAGGGGTTCATCTCCTCTTCTTGCTTGAGATAAGGAAGTTTCTTGTCGCCCCCGATGTCGAGTGTGCGCACAATGACGGGGTGGAACGCCTCGAACATGGCCTGATAGGCTTTGCGCTGAGTCTCTTCATCAGGCATGGTGTCGCTGTTCATGAACAAAAATTCGGTGCGGTAGAGTCCAATCCCTTCCGCGCCGGCTTCACGGGCGATGGGGATGTCGTTGTCGCTTCCGACGTTCGCATAGAGCGGGACCGCGGTGCCATCCTTGGTCTTGGTCGGTTCATCTTTGAACGCTTGGAGGCGGGCTTTGACTTTCTCCTGCTCTTCAACGCGCTTCTTGGCTTTCTCGAGCATGGCTGAATCAGGGTTTCTCACGATGTCGCCATCGGTCGCGTTCAGATAGACCGTCTCCCCGTCCTTCAGGGTTTTCATGGCGTCCTTGACACCGACCATGGCAGGGAGCGAAAGCGCGCGTGCCATGATGGCGGTATGGCTTGTCATGCCGCCGACTTCTGTGATGAAGCCCTTGACGTAATCAAGGTCGAGCCCCGCGGTGTCAGAAGGGGCAAGGTCGTGTGCGACGACGATGGTGTCTTCGTTCAAAGCTGAGAGATCCTTGTACTCCACACCCTTGAGCAGGGCGAGGACACGGTACTGGATATCCTTGATGTCCGCGGCGCGGCCACGGAAATATTCATCCTCCATTCCTTCGAAGATGGTGATGAACTGGTCGGTGACACTCTTGAAGGCGAAGGCGGCATCGACTTTGTCGTTCTCGATCATCGCCTTGGTCTGGTTCATGATTTCGGGGTCCTTGACCATCTGCTGGTGGGCCTCGAAGATCTCTGCGTGTTCCTCGCCCATGGAATCAAGGGCCTTCTCCCTGACCTGATCAAGGTCCTTATAGGCCTGATCCAGAGCCTGATTCAATGTCTTTAGGCATGCCTCGGGCTCATCGCAGGCGCTTTTTTCGACTTCGATCTCTGGTTTCTCGTAAAGGACGATCGTGCCTACGGCGTGGCCTTCGCTGGGACTTTTTCCTTTTAACATGTTATCGTCTCCTTTGGGGTTATCTCTTCGTTTATTGTATCATAAGATTGTAAGGACCGGGAGCATCTCTCACAAATTGATAATATGTTCACAGGGGGGTATCTATGCATAAGGTATTCGTCGTATCCGACATCCACGGGCACTACACAGTTTTGAAAGAAGCGTTGGACTCAGCCGGGTTTGATCCCTCGAGGGACGATCACTCCCTGCTTGCGCTCGGGGATTATTTCGACCGCGGGGAGGAATCGTATGAGGTGTATCGCTATCTCAGCGACCTCATGAATAAAGGCAAGGCGAAAGGCATTTTGGGTAACCACGACCTTTTCATGCTGGAGTTCTTGGAAGGGAAGGACGACAGGGTCCAATTCAACATCCTGCACAATGGATTCTTAAAGACGCTCGAAAGCTTCACCGGAAAGAAGCTTCCGGACCCTTTCAGCGTGGACTTGAACGCCCTTCGTGACATCGTGAACAGAGTCGCGCCAAACCTTTATGAATGGCTTGACTCCATGCCGCTTTTCATCGAGCATGAAAACACCATCTTCACACACGGAGGCATCGACGGCGACAATCCTGATTGGCGGAACACGCCGCGCGAGCGCTTCGTCTGGCAGTATCAGGACCGTCTCACACCTCCGGAGGGCAGACGGATCGTGGTCGGTCATGACAGAACCGCCCTCATCCGAGGAAGATATGAACCCTCGAAGTTGCTCGATCCTTCGGACGGCGAGCTTTTCAAGCCCATTGACCGCGGGCACGTGCTCTTCATAGACAGTTTTGTCGAATACTCCAAACAGATCAATGTCGTCACTTTCGATTTCAAGCGTCCTCTTTAGGAGGGCGTTTTTTTTGTGATGACCTGGTTCCTTCCCTTTTCCTTCGCCTCATAAAGCGCCTTGTCGACGAGAAGATAACTCGCCTTATAGGGGTCGTCAAGGGAATGGAGGAGCGGAGCGACCCCGATTGAGACGGTGATGCGGATGGGGTTCGTATCGGCTGTGAACGTGTGGGACTCGACGATCGACCTGAGTCGGTTTGCGAGGATGTTCGCCCCTTCGATGTCTGTGTGGCTGAGCAGCAGCATGAACTCCTCCCCGCCGTAACGGCACACCGTGTCGGAGTCACGGACGTTTTCTTTTAGGATGTTTGAAAGTTCGATAAGGATCTGGTCCCCCGCCTCATGCCCGTACGTGTCGTTCACTTCCTTGAAGTGGTCGACATCGACCATGAGGAAACTCGCGCTGAGCTTATAGCGTCTCGAAATCGCGACCTCATAGTTCACCTGGGACTCGAAATGTCTGCGGTTCGGCAGATGGGTGAGCGGGTCCAAAGTTGAAAGACGCTCGAGTTTCCTGTTCGCCCGCCTCAAGGTGATGCGGTAATGGAGGGTGTAGACTTTGTGGTCGTAGAATGCCTTGGAGGCGAAAAGGACCCCCGCGAAGGCGACCCCACCGTTGATGAGCTGCGTTGTCTTGAGGGCGGCGTCATCCTGATACAGAAGCACCCCGAGAAGGAAAATCGCAAAAGGAAAGCCGTAAAGGGCCACGTGCCAATAGGGCTTCACGAACGTGAGAAGGCCGAGGATGATCAAATGCGCCGTGAACAGGATGGTCGCCGTCCCGCTCAACGTGTCGAAAAGCCCGATGGTCGCACTTGTCGTGAGGACGACGAACATGCTCACAAAAGGCAAGCTTGAAAGGATCTTCCCTTCCTTGTGCGCATGGCGCATGAAATGGAAGGCGACAGCGAATCCGATTGTCGTGAGGGCGAGCACAAGATGAAGCAGATAACTCGTCAGGATTAGTTCATAGGCCTCGCCGCCCGCCTCTTGAAGCCTCAGCCTCTCGACATAGAAAAGAAACAGGGCCTCGACTGCGAAGAAAAGAAGATAGACGACCTTGAGACGGCTCAGATTGGCTTTGAAAATCAGCGCTTCGATGGCTTGGCGTTTGTGGGTTTTCACGTTTCTACCTCCCGGATGTTCTCAATCCGTGCTTTCAGGGGCGGGTGGGAATAATGGAGTGTCACATATAGAGGATGGGGCGTGAGGTGTGAGAAATTCTTTTTGGAGAGAATCCTGAGGGCTTTTTCCATCGCTTCTTTGGATGTGGCTTTTGCCGCGTAGCGGTCGGCTTTGAACTCCATCATGCGGCTCGCCTTGTTGAAAAGGGTCCCAAGGAGAAGATTGACCGGGGAGAGCACGATGGAAAAAAGAAGCAGGCCGAAACCGATATGGACCGTCTCAAGCCCGAAGGCCGCATACACTGTCTCATATGTGATGAACACACTCAGAAGCAGAAGCAGCAGAAGCGTGGTGGAAGCTTGGACGACCAGATTCTTGAGCACGTCCTTATGTTTAGAGTGGCCGATCTCATGGGCGAGTACGGCGAGGATGGACGCATCATCCATCGTGTCGACCAATGTGTCGAAAAGCACGATGGTCTTGAAGCGGCCGAAGCCGGAAAAGAACGCGTTCAGTTTGCTTGAACGCTTCGAGGCGTCCATGACCTTGATCGCCTTGACGCCGTAGCCTTCGTGTCTTGAAAGCGCGTGAATCTTATCCTTGAGCTCTCCGTCCTCAAGCTCGGTGAGCTTGGAGAAAAGCGGAAGGAGGAGACGGGTGTATGTGAGGTTCAAAATAAGCGAGACAGCGAAGATGAGGGCGAATCCGAAAATGATGAACCTCGACTGATAGGTCGAATAGAGAAAAAGCAGCCCCGCGAGTAAGCCCCCGCCTATGACGGTTCCCAGCACGAGTCCCTTGAGGCGGTCCGTGAAGAAAGTCCTCTTGCTTGAGCGGTTGAACCCGTAGGCCTCCTCAATTTTAAAGACGCGGATGTATCGGACGACGGATGAGAAGGCGAACTCGAGTGCGAATAGGATACCGATAAAAGAAAGGGTCTCGACGTACAGGTTGTCCGAAAGGGACATAGACCATTCGGCGAGCGATCTGAACCCTCCGAACATGAGCATGACGAGCACGAAGACGAAACTCAGAAACCCGCTTTGCATCGTAAGGCTAGTGTGCGCTTCACTGTAGCGGCGCCAATTCTTGTATTCGTCCTTGTCATAAAGGTCTTCAAGCAGTGCTGGCGGATTGTCCTCGCCAGCTTCAAGATTCAGTTTGCGCACCGCGAAATCGAACACCGTCATCGCGATGAATAGGGACATGATACCTATATAGAGTGCTGTTTCCATGAAATCACCATCCTTCAGAGTCATACCAATTATAGCATATTCCCACTTAAGTACAGAAAAAAGAAGCGCCGAGGCGCTTCTTGTCAGTCATATTTCGAGAAAGGGTCGTCATCATCGTCGTCATCATCATCGAATGTGTTCTCGAGATCATCGAAAGATTCGATGGTACGGGTCTTCTGAGACTCGGGGTCCGCGAACGGATCCTCGAATCCCCTTTGCCGTCTTCGGATGTCGCTGCCTTGGTTCAGATACATCAAGGTCGCGATCGCATAGCCCGCGATGAGGCCGCCGATGTGACCGGCGACGGAGATGTTCGCACCGAGGAAGGTGAAGACCACATTGATGAAGATGAGGCCCTTGATGCCGGAGATGTCCCTCGGGTCGAACCATTCCTTATGGTTGACCACTAGATAGAGGAATGCGCCGAGCACACCGTATATCGCGCCGGATGCGCCGACGGTGAGCACCGCCTCGCCCGTGAGGAAGTAGGCGGCGATGATCGTGAACGAGGCGAGAAGGCCGCTTGCAAAATAGATGATCAGGTATTTGAGGGACCCGACCAGCCTTTCAAGCGCACCACCGATGATATAGAGGCCAAAAAGCGTGTTGAAGACATAGTGCATGATGTTCCCGTGAAGGAACATCACGGTGAAAAGCCTGTACCATTCGTTGTTGTCGATGACCAGAGGCTCATACAGCGCCCCGAGATCGAGCAGGTTCTGCGGGGAGAATCCCCCGCTCAAAAGCGTGATCACGAACATGATCGTGACCGCCGCGATCAGAAGTGTCGAGACGGGGTTGGTCGCCGGAAAGCCTTGAAGTCTTTTGTTCGCATCAAAAATACCCATAACTATTCCTTCTTTCCTTCCCCTGTGAAGAGTATGAGGGGCACCTGCATCTCATCAGGGGTCGGCCCGGCATGGTGGGCCAAGTGGTTTTTCTTGTCCGAAAGCTTGAAGTATTTATCCGTTTTCGCAACGGCGATGAAGTCACCGAGCGTCTTGTCGACGAGCGGGCTCTTTTCACCTGAACCAAGCAGGCCCTTTGAAAGGAACTCGCGTGTCGTGTAGAGGTCGTAGTCTTCACTGAAGTGCTCATTGAAGAAACGCATGAAATATTCCTGCTTGTCCTCCTTGATGAAGAAACTCGTCATCCTCGGCTCATTAGCCGGAAACGCCCGCATGGTCGAACAGATGTCGTGGTAATCAAAGAGGTGGATCGGTTTCACATCCGTGAGGCCATGGTCGGCTGTCACGATGAAGAGGGTGTTCTCACCGGCTTTTTTCCGGTAACGTTGCAAAGTGTCATTGAGGTAGCGGGCACGTTTTCTGACCCGGTCGCTGTCCACACCGTATTGATGTTCGCTCAGGTCAGGTTCGATGCAATAGAGGTAACTCAGAGTCCTTGAATGGTCCTCATGAAGTTTCAGGACATGATCGAATCCTTTTTCAAAGGTGTCGTGCCCGTTGTCCGCGTCAACCTTGGAAGGGAAGAAGGACACGGTCTTCACATCCTTGTTCGAGGCGCCGATCTTCTCAAGGAATGTCGTCTGTTTGAAATGGGTTTTGAAGAATGAATCGGGGATGGTTTTCGATTCATCGTAGTAGTCGCTGTTCATGAAGACCTGGTAATGGATGTCCTCATCCGGGAAGTATTGGAACCATCCGAGGTATCCGCTCTCATAAGGGGTCTTGCCTGTGAGGACCGCGGTCGTCGCCGCGACCGTGGTCGAGGGGAATACGCTCGTGAGGGTCGTCTTGTTGTGGGCGGGCATGAAGGCGTCCTTGTCGAGATGTTTATCGAATAGGTTCGTGCCGAATCCATCCAAAAGGATGAGCACGACATGGTCAAAATCCTTTTCAAGCGCTTCATCGAGTGTCTTCAAGGTCGGATGAAGCGGCTTTTCTCCGTAGTGGTTCATGATGGAGGCGGTGAGATTGACGATGGAATGCGTATAATCTGGTCTCATGGGTCATCTCCTCAGGGGGGTGTATACACATAGTTTAAATGAGCCATCGCTATTTTTCAAGCGAATGGCTACATATGTGACATATTACACAGTTTGGAAGATTTCATGCGCGCGTTTCTATGTTATAACCCGAGTTTCACAGTTAAAAATGTAGTGCCAAGAGCCACATGACAAGAGCTCGCAGCATAAAAACAGCCGATCAAAGGGAAATATCAATAGAACAAGGT
>CAZCTR010000026.1:0-13950 GCA_964501715.1 uncultured Candidatus Izemoplasmatales bacterium
ATTGAAAACACAGGCCTACTCAGAATCCTGCTCAACGGCAAAAAGGCCGCGGCTTTATTCAAGAAGCACAACCCGGACCTATTGTCCATGGCCCACACTTTGCCCTCCACTTCACCCGCGAACGCGGCTTACCGCCTTCAGGACCTCATAAGGCACCGGACACCCGTTCTCAGACATGTTGGAGCTCATAAGGAAAGCCCTTGGACCATAGACAAACCTTTTTGAAAGGATGATGTCCATGATCAGAAATCTTCATGTGAACCATGAGAATGGAGAGTGGGTGATCAAGTTCGGTGGAGACCGCAACCCCATCAGCACCGCGAAGACCCAGGAACAGGCCCTCAAATACGCCAGGCGCATCGCCGAGAATGAACGGTGCGAACTGATTGTCCATGATGAAAAGGGCAAGGTCCAAAGCCTACACAAATGACTCCCTTGCATGCTTCAAGGCGTATTTTGACATGTGACTCATATGTCTTCACACTTAAAAATCCCCTTCATAAGGGGATTTTTAAAAGCAATGATTGTGCCGCGTATGGAATCATGCATCATCTTTCTTCCAGAGGCTCGCTATATGGGCAGCTGCGATGAAAAGGAAGAAGATGCCTGTGAGCAAGGGCGCTGCCGTATCCGTGAGTCCACTGTCGAATATGGGGTCCCCGTAGAGCGTGAATGAGGGAACGATGAAAAGGACCGCCAATATTAGGAACCAGAACACATTCTTCCTCACGCTGTCCCTTCTGCCCATGTAGGCGTCCGCAAAGATCGAACGGGTCACATAATAGATGCCGGGGACTAAGATCAAGATGATCGTTTCCGCCATCGGTTCCGCCCAGAGCCCAAAGGTCGATTTCACCAGGGCGTTTGCGACCAGCATCACAAACAGGATCATCAGGGCGTGGTGACTCAATTTGTAGTTCACAAAGGTTTGTCGCTCGTCATAGTGTTCATGTCTCATAATGATCATCCTCCCAGAATAGTGTATCCAAAGTATTGTCCAGAGCTTTTGCGATGCGCATGCAAAGATTCAATGTCGGGTTGTAGTCACCCTTCTCGATCAGGTTGATGGTCTGTCTTGTCACACCGACCTTCTTTGCCAGTTCTGCCTGGGTCATGTCCTTCATGGCCCGGGCGCTTTTCATTTTCAAGTTCTTTGCCATGTCATCACCTCACCCATATATTATAATATCATTGTCTAAATGTAAATGATATATTACAAAAAAACAGAATACATGATTAAAATGCACGGGTCATATAGTTTTCAAGTAAAATACATGACCTATTTATAATTCAGTGTTACACTACATGTGAGGTGATGATATGAATCAAAAAATGATTGACGCACTGAACGATCAAATGAACTTCGAGTATTACTCGGCTCACATCTACCTGAGCATGGCGGCCTATGCGGGAGAACTCGGATTACCCGGTTTCGAACACTGGCTATTGACGCAGTATGAAGAAGAGGTCTTCCACGCCCAGAAATTTTACCATTACATCGTTTCCAGGGACGGCCGGGCTGTCATAAAGGGGTTTGAAGACCCCGAGATCGATTTCGGGTCGTTGCGAAAGATGCTCACGACAGCGCTTGACCATGAACGCATCGTCACAAGCAAGATCAATGACCTTGTCTCGCTTGCCGCGGAGCTGCAGGACTACGCCACCCATAACTTCCTGCAATGGTATATTTCCGAACAGGTCGAGGAGGAAGAGACTTTTACCGACCTGATTCAAAAAGTGGATCTTGTCAAGGATGCAGGGCTCTACATTCTGGACAAGGAACTTGCCGAAAGGACCTTCACTCCCCCTAAGTCTGATGATTAGTAAGATAAAACCGCGCACTCGCTCGATTCGGCGAGTGCGCGGTTTTCTATGCAAGCCTCTTGAGTGTCTTGTTCAAGATATGGCGACTAAAGTGTTCAGACGCTCTATTCCTCGTCTAGTCCGGAGAAGGGAGAGGTGAGGTCGATCCAGAAATATTCCAGATATCCGGGGGATGTGATCACCCTCGTGTCGGAAGGGAGGTGGATATGGTTCCCGCTGAAGCGGTGGAAACGCTCATCGCCACTCTCATAAACGAACCCGGCACGCCCTTCGCTCGAACGGCCGTTGAGCGAGTGGACCCAGTAACTCTGGACGACTTCGGCCCTCCCGATGGAATCGTACCACTTGAGCTCATAATCGATGGTCCCCTCGCCGCCCAGACTTTTCACCACATCGATGGCGGTGATGACACCATCCTTGAAGACATCATCACGGAGATGGTGAGGGGTCACCTCGACATCTTCATAGACTTCACCATCGAGGATGACTTTCGGGATGATGAGGATGCCATCGTTGGCATCAAGCCGTCTCACTTCGGAGGCGTAGACATCATGGATGTCTTCAATCCTGTCCGCATACCTCTGCGTGAAGGTGATGGTCATCCTGTCCTTGTAGGGATAAAGGTCCATCCTGAACACGCTGAATTCATCCCAACCGCCATCATAATGCACGTTGTACCACCAATGGGACTCATCGTTCATGGCCGTGATGACATGGGTGTTCAACGACTGATCAAAATGGTATTCAAGCCCGAGGTTTTCCAGTCCGTCCAGATGTACGAGCACATCGAAGACGGAGAAATGCCCCTCTTGGAAAATGTCGCTTCTGAGGGTAGATACGGCATCGGGGTCGAAAGTGAAATCTCCAACCCCCTCAATGGTCGCCTCTGCGAGAGATTCGTCCGTTTCCGTGACGTTCCCACCGCACGCGAACAGAGTGAGAATCATGATGAAGGAAAGTATGAACAAGCCCGGTCCATTCCTATACATAGAGACACCACCTAACTACACCCCCATCATAGCATTTCATCCGGCTTGATCGATTCCAAACGCAATATATTGTTCATAGCCCTCATCACGCTTTGTATGCCGGTTTCACGCAAGGATTGTTTCACCTCGAGGAACTTGAAACCTTTTTTGCGAGCCGTTGGCCCATTTTCACATAAAGCAAATAGAAAACGAAAAGGCTGATGGTCAGAAGACCTGCGAAATGATAGTGGCCCATCCAATCGAAATAAGTGAGGATGACATTCCGCTCATGCATGAAGAAGTAGCTTCCTAAACCGAAGGCCTCATTCAAGGGGATGAAGGTGAAGATGACCACCGCCATCAAAAAGGCGGAGATCACCGCGTCTTTGAAGGAGGGGGTGTAGTCCTCGAAACGGATCAACAAAAAAGGGATCACCGCGCCCACATAGTGGTCGATCAGAAAGATTTCATCCAGCAGCATGATATTCCGGGGGTGCCCCATCGGGAAAAAGACGGGCACGATGTTCGTAGAAGCGATGAAATAGACTAAGAAACGCATCCCTTTGGGACGCACAATCAGGTATATGAGACTTAGGATCGCAGCCAGACGGGTTGGGAAGAAAGGGAACCTCACAGCCCCCTCAAGCACATACGGGATGATGTAGCGCGCACTGATGGAATAGAGGAGAAGAAGTGAGAAAACGGTATATAGCATCACCTTCTGACCCGTGCTGAAATGACGCTTCAGAAGCACGAAGGCAATGGTGAGAAGCGTCAAACCGATGGTCAATAGATAGATGAGATAAGGATTGACGAAATCCAATGTATACATCATAACGCCCCCTCATCTTCATTATAACAGACCATCAGGACCAGCTGTAACGTGGAGCGAAGGTTTTCATTGTGATGTGGCGGTATGAAACCTTGGCCCCTTTCCATGAAAAAACCCTCGAAGGAGCATCCAGCGATTATCAGGTCTTAGCATCTGCTTCAAGGGTCATAGGGGTGTGGAGAACCGGTTCATGGACATGTCAAAGCGACACCCATCTGCACGTTCTGTTCACGAAATGACAAAATTGAGTGAACCCGGCACGCCTTAGGGTTTCCTTGGCCGCATCCATATCTCTCGCAGCGTCCTTTGGGTCATGTGCGTCGCTGCCGACTGTGACCTTCCTTCCCCCGAGGTCATGGAACCGTTTCAAAACAGCGGGTTTGGGATTGAAATCGTCAAGACCGTATTTCCAGTGTGCGGACGTGTTGATCTCGATGGCCTTGTCGAGTTCGACAAGGCGTCTGAGAATCTTGTCGATGATATCCTTGTGCGTCTCGTAATCATAATCGCGCGGTTCACCCGGGACGTATCTCGAGATGTAGTCGATGTGGCCATAGACATCGAAATCCGTATAGGTCTCAAGGGACTCAAGCACCAGCTCGAAATACCTCCGGACACCCTTTTTCCGTCCGTAACGCTTGAAGAAGTCACCGTTGTGAAAATCGAGCCCGTCCCCCGCATGGAGGCTCATGATGACGAGGTCGAACGGGCGGGACAAGACGAGTGTGCGCATATCGTCCTCCACCGGACGCTGCCACCCCAGTTCGACTCCTACGCCGAAAGAGGTGCCGGCGTCGGATGCGTTCAGAGTATTCTTGGCCCTGAACAGCTTGTCGAAATCGGGAAAGGTGTCGAACAGGGGCACAGGCGAGGAGAAGTCGACGTGGTCGGTGAAGGTGACGGCGCTTAAGCGTCTTTTCGCATAAGCCTCGCATGTCGCGGCTTCGCTCGCGTCAGGGGACGCCACAGTGTGGACGTGCTGGTCAATCATCGGAGGGCCTTCTTTTCTTGAGGGCCTCACCGACTTCTTCGGGGGTGACCCCCTCGCTTGCCATGAGCACGAGGGTATGATAGACAAGGTCGCTGATCTCCTCGGTCATCTCCTCTTTCGAGTGGTTTTTCGATGCGATGATGACCTCGCTTGACTCTTCGCCGACCTTCTTGAGGATCTTGTCAATGCCTTCCTTGAAGAGATAGTTTGTGTAGGACCCTTCGACGGGACGACTTTTGCGTTCACGTACGACACTGTAGAGCTCCTCGATGATATCACCTGTGGAAGACTCTTCCGGCTGGTTTTCAAGCAGTGGATTGTGAAAGCAGCTTTTGCGGTTCTTGTGGCAGGCGACGCCGGTCTGTCTGACTTTGAGCAGGATGCTGTCGGCGTCGCAATCGTAGTAGGCCTCCCGCACCTCCTGGGTGTTTCCGCTTGTCTCCCCCTTGACCCAGAGGGCCTGTCTCGAACGGGAGTAGTAGGTGCCCCGTCCGGTCGTGAGGGTTTTCTCAAGCGCGTCCTTGTTCATGTAGGCGAGCATGAGGACCGAGCCGTCCTCGATGGACTGAACCACCGCGGGGACGAGGCCCGACCCGTCGAACCGGATGTTTTTGAGTGTGCGTGTGTCAATCGTTTCCATGGGTTACCTCCTTGATGGGGCGTACGTGCACGCCGGCTTTCAAAAGTGCCTCTTTGAGCCTTGGGATGGGGATGGTGCCGTAGTGGAAGACGCTCGCCGCAAGCAAACCGTCAGCCTTGCCTGATACGGCCCCTTCGATGAAATGTTCAATCGTGCCCGCACCGCCCGAAGCGATGATGGGGACATCGACAGCGGCTCTCAGGCGCTTTAGGAGCTCGATGTCGTACCCGCTTTTCATGCCGTCGGTGTCGATGCTGTTGATGACGATCTCCCCGGCGCCGAGCCGCGTACCCTCCTTGGCCCATTCCAAGGCGTCGAGCCCGGTGGGGGTCCGCCCGCCGTTGATCAGGACCTCGTAGCTTCCGTCCTTTCGCTTCGCATCGATTGACAGGACGATGCACTGGCTTCCGAACCATTCGGCACCTTTCCTGATGAGGTCCGGGTCGAGGACGGCGCTTGAATTGAGCGAGACCTTGTCAGCGCCCTTTCTAAGGACATCCCTGATATCCCCGACACTCCTGAGTCCGCCGCCCACACTGAAAGGGATCTGTATGGTCCTGGCGACTTCCTCCACGAAGCGCATGGAGATTTCCCGTTTCTCATGGGAGGCCGTGATGTCATAGAAGACCAATTCATCCGCTCCGGATTCACTGTATCTTTTGCCGAGTGTGGCCGGGTCGTCCACATCGACGATGTCCTTGAACTGTGTGCCCTTGACGACGCGTCCGTCACGGACGTCAAGACAGGGGATTATCCGCTTCGCAAGCATGCCAGCGCCTCCTCGATATCGAGTGTTCCCTCGTAGATCGCCTTGCCGGTGATAACGCCTTCCAAAGAGAGTCTTCTGAGCGCCTCGATGTCCTGGATGGAGGCCACGCCCCCTGAGGCGACAACATTGACCCCCAGGGTGCCGAGTTTTTCATACATGGCTGTTTCCACACCGCTCAAGGTGCCGTCTTTCGCGATGTCCGTATAAATGAGAACGTTCGCCCCAAGCGCGACCATGCGCTTGGCGAAAGCGAAGGCGTCCACTTCGGAGTGCGATGTCCATCCATCCGTCTTGACCAGGCCGTCCTCCGCGTCAATGGCCACGGCGATGCGTCCGGGATAGAGGGTGAGAAGCTTTTTGAGGGCGGCCTCGTCCTTGAGGGCCATGGATCCGATGATGATGCGGTCGACCCCTTTGGATAACAGGGCCTCGGCCCGGTTGATCGAGCGGATGCCGCCGCCGAGCTGGATCGGAATCGAAAGCGCTGCGACCATGTCTTCGATCAGGGCGTCATTGACCATGGAACCGTCTTTTGCGCCGTTCAAGTCCACGACATGTAGGCGTTCCACCCCGGCTTTCTCGAAACGTAACGCGAGCGCTACCGGGTCATCGTCATACACGGTTTTTTGCTTGAAATCGCCCTTCAGAAGGCGGACGGCCTTCTTGTCGTAAAGGTCGATGGCTGGATAAAGTGTCATAGGATCATCTCCGATAGCGCACGGAGGAGGGCGTATCCGTCCTCCGCGCTTTTTTCTGGATGGAATTGCATCGCGGTGATGTTGTCTTTTTGGACGATGGCGGGGATGATGTCGCCATAATCCGTGGTGGCCTTGATGATGTCCGGGTCGAAAGGCACTTTGTAGGAGTGCACGAAATAGACGAAAGCGGGTTCGCTCAAGTGCTTGAAGAGCGGACTGTCCTTGTCGCGAAGCGTCAATTCGTTCCATCCCATGTGGGGTACGGGATGGAATGTGTCAATCCGGGTCACGTCGCCTTTCAGATACCCCAGTCCGGAGGCTTCACCGTATTCGAAGCTCCGTTCATAAAGCAGCTGCATCCCCAGACAGATCCCCACGAGCGGCCTGCCGGCTTCGACATGTCTGTCGATCAAGGGGATGAGGCCTGTCGCTTCGAGTTTCTTCATGGCGTCGGCGAAAGCGCCGACGCCCGGAAGGATGAGGACGTCACTGTTTGCGACGGTATCATGGTCTTTTGAGACCGTGATGTCGATGCCCGCTTTCCTCAATCCCTGCGTGAGACTCGCAAGGTTGCCCGAATCATAGTCGATGATGGTGACCATCAAAGCTTCCCCTTGCTTGAAGGAATCGTGTCGCCATCCTTGAAAGTGGCTTGGCGAAGCGCGCGACCGAGCCCCTTGAACACGGCTTCGACCTTGTGATGGTCGTTGTCCCCATAAAGCACGCCCGCGTGGAGCGTGATGCGTGCGTTGTCCGAGAACGCCTTCAGGAATTCCCGCACATTCTCAAGGGCGAGCCCGCCGATCGATTCGCGGGCATAGGACCAGTCGAGGACGCAGGTGGGACGGTTCGAGATATCCAGGACGATTCGTGCCAGTGTCTCGTCCATGGGGGAGAAGACCGTGGCGTAGCGGGCGATCCCCCGCTTGTCACCGAGGGCTTCCTTGAAAACTTCGCCCAGGGCGATGCCGACGTCCTCGACCGTGTGGTGGGAATCGACTGAGGTGTCGCCCGCGGCCTTCACGTTCAAAGAGAACTGTCCGTGGAAGGATAGAAGCGTGAGCATGTGGTCCAAAAACGGGATGGTCGTCTCAATGTCCGGTTCTGTGAACGTGTCGAGATTGACAGATACCGTGATGTCTGTCTCCTTGGTTTTTCTCTTGCGTGTGGCTTCTCTCATGATAAAACCTCCTTGAGGGCGTCTATGAGCGCGGCGTTCTCCTGGTCGCTTCCGACTGTGATGCGGTAGCTCGCAGGGCTTTTTTCCGTGTAGGCACGGATGGCGATGTCACGGGTCTGAAGCTTGTCTTTCAAGGTCCTGTCTTCGCTTAGGACATAGAGGAAGTTCGTGTCGCTCTCAAGCGTGCGAAGCCCCAAGGACCTGAGTGTCTCCTTCAACGCTTCCCTGCGTCTGGCGACGCTTTCGCAGTGCGCGCTCACTTTCTCCGGGTGTTCGAGCGCCTTGAGCCCGAGCGCCTGGCTGAGCGCGTTCACGCTGTAGGGCGTCTTGACGGCGTTCAACTCATCAGCGCGCTTCTTGGGGGCGAACATGTAGCCCAGGCGCGCTCCCGCCATGCCGTAGGCCTTGGAGAAGGTGCGGGTGACGAGAAGGTTCGGATGAGCGAGGACTTCACGTTTCATCGAAGCGCCCTCGCCCGCGAAGTCGATGTAGGCCTCATCGAGGAGGACGATGGCGTCCGTCCTCTTTAGCAGGCGTTTGATGGCTTTTTCACTGATGAGTTTTCCTGTGGGGTTGTTGGGGGAGCAGAGGATGATGATGGCGGGGGCGCTGCGGTCCGCCTCATCGATGAGCCGCTCCATGTCGAGCTCGCAGCGCTCGTCGAGGGGGACACTTGTGTAGCGGCCGCTGTGGATGGTCGTATAGATCTCATAAAGCCCGAAGGTGGGATCGATGGAGAGGACGGTGTCCCCCGGGTTCATGTAGGTCTTGATGGTGAGTTCGATGAGTTCGCTCGATCCGCTTCCAGTGAGGATGTTCTCAACAGGGATTCCGTGAAGTTTCGAGAGTTCACCCCTCAGGGCCCCGGCTTTGGAATCCGGATAGAGGTTGATGGCGACATCGCTCAGGTCAAGTCCGTCGGTGAACAGGAAGTTGTCGCTCTCATTCGCATCAAGCTTGATCGAAGGGCGAAAAGAGGAGGGGTTGTAAGGTTTCAACCGCTCGAGGGTCTTCTTCACAGCCGTCCCCCCTTGTTCAGCCGGAGGCGCACCGCCTCGGCATGCGCCGTGAGCCCTTCCTCGCGTGCTATGTTAATGATGGACTCCCCATCTCTTTCCAGGGCTTTCTCAGTGTATTCCGTGATGGTGGTGATCTTGATGAAATCACGGCTGGAAAGTGCGCTTGAGAACCGTGCGGATCCGCTGGTGGGCAGGGTGTGATTCGGTCCGGCGAAGTAATCGCCGACGGGCTCAGGGGTGTAGGGCCCGACGAAGACGGCCCCGGCATTCAGAATCCTGTCCGTGATGGAAGCCGGGTCCTTGAGAAGGATCTCGAGGTGTTCCGGAGCGAACGCGTTCGCGATATCGACCATGGTGTCCAGCGTGTCACAGACGATGATGCCCCCATTCGTGGAGAGGCTTTCCTCGATGATGGTCCGCCGGGGAAGTTTCTTTGCCTGTGCGAGCGCTTCGGCCTTGATGTTTACGGCGACCTCCATCGAGCTCGCCAGCACAATCGAGCTTGCGTAAGGGTCATGCTCCGCCTGTGAGAGCATGTCCGCCGCCGCGAAGGCGGGGTTGCTGGATGCATCAGCCATGATGAGGATCTCGGAGGGGCCTGCCACCATGTCGATGCCCACATATCCCGAAACCATCCGTTTGGCCATCGACACATAGATGTTTCCGGGGCCGACGATCTTGTCGACTTTCGGGAATGTTTCTGTCCCGTAGGCGAGCGCGGCGACACTCTGTGCCCCGCCGGCCAGATAGATCTCGGTGACGCCACTCAATCTTGCGGCCACGAGAAGGGAGTCCTTGACCGTTCCCTCAGGCAGCGGCGGGGTGACCATGACGATGCGACTCACGCCTGCTATGGCCGCGGGTATAGCGTTCATGAGGACTGTCGAAGGGTAGGCGGCTGTGCCGCCGGGGATGTAGATGCCGACAGTCTCGATGGGTCGAACCTGCTCTTTGAGTATGACGCCGTCTTCATCCTTGACGGTCCTGGTGATCGGTGTTTGCGTCCTGTGGAAGGCGCGTATGTTTTCGGCGGCCAGTGCCAGGTCGTTTTTGAGGGTCTCGTCGATCCTTTCAAACGCCGCATCGATCATATCGGTGCCGATTTTGAACTGCTCTACTTTGTCGCTGTCGAACTGTCTGGTGTATCGCATGACCGCGTCATCCCCGTTCGTCTTGACATCCTCCACGATGCGGCTCACGGAATCGTTGACGTCTTCATAGTCGAACTGCGTACGTTTCAGCATGCTTTTGAGCGTATCTTTTTCATGTTTCGCGTCGATGATCGGAATCATGGTCTCTCACGTCCTTTCGAGAGCCTGCATGATGTGCTTTATGCGGGCCATCTTGAATCTGTATTTGCCTTTGTTGGCAATGAGTTTGGCGGACACGTCGTGCATCTTTTCGAGCACGGTCAGTCCGTTCGCCTTAAGTGTGTTTCCGGTCTCTACGATGTCAACGATCACATCGGAAAGGCCGACGATGGGCCCGAGTTCGACCGAACCACTCAGATAGAAGACTTCTATGGGTTGTCTTTTCTCCTTGAAGAACTGTCTCGCGACATTCGGGTATTTCGTGGCGACCTTGAGGGGCCGGCCTTCCGCGGGATAGGGCCTGTCCGCATAACCGGCGACACAGAATGTGCACTTGCCGAAGCCGAGGTCCTTGAGGATGTAGATGTCGGCGCGTTCCTCTAGGATGTTGTCGCGACCGACGACGCCGATGTCGGCGACACCCTCTTCGATATACGTGATGACATCCCCGGCCTTGACGAACATGACGTCGATCTTGTTCGCCTCGTCATTCAGGACCAGCTTTCGGGTGCTATGTCCGATTTCCGGGGTGATGCCGATGGCGATAAGCCTTTCAATCGCGCTTTTCCCGAGTCTTCCCTTGGGAAGAGCGATGACTAGC
The DNA here is from genome assembly GCA_964501715.1 of uncultured Candidatus Izemoplasmatales bacterium. GTDB lineage: Bacteria > Bacillota_I > Bacilli_A > Izemoplasmatales > Izemoplasmataceae > M55B118. The sequence continues at coordinate 10,833 of CAZCTR010000026.1, forward strand.
TTGTCGGAATCATTCATGGTTGGCACGCCCTTTCAATAGAGGTTGGATGTCAAGCGAGAACCCGATGGCGCTCACATCCTCGCTGCGGGGGGCGTAGCGCCCCCCTTTCAGCACCGCATCCGCGGAAGAGGGGATGTAGGCTCTGAAGACGATCCCCTCGTAGTAATCGAACTGCGAGAGCAGAGACAAATCGACGATGACCTTTGCGCCGTTGAGTGATGAAAGAACGGTGCGGATCTCTTCGATGGCCTGTCTCATCGCGTCATTCAGGGTATGCCGCTTTAGAAGCGTTTCGATCTGCGTGATGGCGCCTTCCAAGGATAGTAGCGCCTTGAGAAGGGTCGCCGCGGGACCAAAAAGGGATTGATTCTCGATGAAGACCTCGAGTTCGAACTGGTTCTTGTGGGTGATGATTTCCTTCAGTCGGCGAAGTGAGTCATCTTCAAGCTTCAACTGATCGAAAAGGGCATTCAGGAATCGTTGATTCCCGATTTCGAGGACATAATCGGTCTCCGCCTCGTTGAGCATCCTTGTCGCCAGAGAAGCGATGGCCCTGTCTGAGGTCTTTATGTCCTTTGAGATGCATTCCACGCCGAATTGCCGTTTGCCCTCGATGCCACCGGGGGTATGGGCATAGACCGTGGTGTCATAGTAGAGTTTGAGCGCGGAGTTCCCATCCCATCTCGGAATGAGCTGATTGATGACCTGGGTCGTGACATCGGGCCTGAGGACGAGGACTTCACCGCCCGTATCTGTCACCTTGACCATCTCGTCAGGATTGACTCTGTCATTGATCCGTTTGAAACTTTCATAGGATTCGAAATCCTCTGTCTCGAAAAGCACATAGCCTTCCTTTGAAGCCAGGTTGGTGAACGCCTGAAGCAAGGCTTGCTTGTCCTTCAGGTAGCTGAGTTCGTTTTTCAGATTGAATATCGGGGTCATAAGCGTCTCCTTTGGGTGTCTGGACATTAATGATGGGAACCATGATACGTCTGTTCAAGAATGAAGGTTTAAAAGCATTCTACCACTATAGAGCAGTAGAGTAAAGGAGAAAAGCTTGTATTTTTACATAAAGGGTTTTCATGGAAATATTTTTTTAAAAATTCATGGTGCTTTTTTGATATTAATACAATTAGTTATGTGGTATCATTGGACATATCGAATAATCATTATACAAGGAGTGATTGCATGGCTGAAAAAACCGCAACGGAAAACAAACTCTCGTTCTCACGTCTCATCCGCTTCAACAAGATCATGGGGACTGTGCACCTCGTGCAAGGGTCGCTCATGATGCTCTTCGCCTTTTTCATCTATCCCAATCTTGATGGCACCGGCACACAGACGTTCACCATCCCGGTAGTCGGAAACTATCTTGAATTCGTCCAGGGGGAAGGGCTCGTCCTCACGACCACGGACACGCTCTTTGAACTTCCCTTCATTCCGCTCACCGCGAGCTTCCTTCTCATTTCCGCCCTGTTTCACTACATCATCGCCTTCCCCTACAAGGAGAAGTACGTGGCGGATTTGAAGCGTGGCATCAACAAGATGCGTTGGTATGAGTATGCCATCAGCTCTTCGATCATGATCGTGCTCATCGCCTCGCTGTTCGGTGTGCGCGGCATCGCCCTTTTCGCGCTCATCGCACTTGCGAACGCGGCGATGAACTTCTTCGGGCTCGACATGGAGCTTCTCAATGCCGGTGAGGACAAGTCGGGGAAGAAGAACTGGCTGCCCTTCATCTTCGGGTCCATCATCGGTCTCGCCCCATGGGTCGCCATCGCGCTCTATATCGGCGTGAATCCAAACCTGGATCAGATCCCCGGCTTCGTATGGGCGATACTCGTCACCTATTTCCTGGCGTTCAACACTTTCCCCGTGAACATGTTCCTGCAGTACAAGGGCATCGGGAAATTCAAGGATTACCTCTACGGTGAGCGTGGCTACATCATCCTCTCGCTTGTCGCGAAGACCATACTCACCTGGCTTGTGCTCTTCGGCGCCTTCCAGCCGTGATTCTTCGAGCACCGACCTCGGTCGGTGCTCTTTAATAAACCATCTGTTGTATGGTTGATGGGAAAGAACTTAAATGATTATGAACATCATGCATTCAAGCAGGCAAGGAGTGAAAATTATGCGGTTTCTGATTGATTCATGGAAAGGCCTTGTGACCCTGCTCGCCCTTTGGGGGCTGAATGGGCTTCTGTGGCTGACCGCCACACCGATCTTCGACCAACCCCTTGAGAGCACTGTGGGGCAGATAGGTGGATCGAGCATCCTGCTCGGGTTCACAGCCGTGTTTTTCCTATCGACGAAAAACCGTCTTGTCACCTGGCTCTTCAACGGTCTTGAGAATGTCTACACCACCCATCGTTGGTTGGCGATCATTTCGCTTGGCCTCGTGTTCCTGCACGCACAAACATCTTCACAGATCATCCAGTACTATCGTGGTGATATACCGTTCGATGCGGCGGACATGGGTTTGCTCGCGCTATATCTCTTCATCGCCCTCATTGTGCTCGCATTGCTCGCGAAATACATGAAATATGAACATTGGCGCCTCATTCACCGCTTCATGGTCGTCCCTTATGTTTTTGCGGCCTATCACGCCTTCTTCCTGAGTTCCTACCCCTTGTTCTCATTCACCCCGCTCGGCGTGTGGATGATCGGGATGATTTCCCTCGGTGTCCTCTCGAGTGCCTACATGATTCTCATGTACAGACGCACCGCGTTTATCCACAAAGGGGCTGTCAAGGAAGTGAGAAGTGTTGCCGATGGCATCGTGGAGATCGATGTCGAGCTGGATGAACCCTACCCTTTCAAAACGGGGCAGTTCACATTCATCAAAATCGACAAGCCGCCTTTCAATGGCGAACCCCACCCTTTCTCCCTCTCGGGAGGAGAAACCCATGGTGTGAAGTTCACCATCAAGACTCTCGGCGATTTCACCGGAGCGCTTCAATCCGAACTCAGGCCCGGCGATGCCTTCCATCTGACGCGACCGTTCGGCCATATGACATTCGATGATTATGAATCGCCCCAGGTATGGATTGCGGGCGGCATCGGCATCACCCCCTTCCTGAGCCATCTCAGAAAAAACGATCCTCCCACACAAAAAATC
>CAZCTR010000027.1:0-13866 GCA_964501715.1 uncultured Candidatus Izemoplasmatales bacterium
TCGAGGTCGCGATCTGTATAGAACTGCAATTCGTTGTTCCCCCACCCATGGCCTCCGGTGTCATAGGACCAGTGACTGTTGCTGGGCAATCCGTCCGTATCGAACTCGTCGCACCAGACAGGTTGCCAGTCGTCGATGTTGTCAAGATGTTCGCACTCCTCGGTGACGAGTCCTCGTGGGTCATAATCCTTGTCATCTACCACTGCCCCGTTGGTGCAGGCGCCCAAGGTGAAAACGATGAACATCATAATCAGCAAGTTTATCTTCATAGTCTATTCTCCTGTGATTCCTGTACGGTCTATACTCTCGACAAAGTGTCTCTGAGTGAAGAAGTAAAGGATGAGTAACGGCAAAAGCGACAAAATGTTTCCAGCAAGGCTGACCGCCTGCATAAGCTCCCTAGCGCGCGAACCTTCCGGATACATGCTTGTGTATTCGTTGATGTATTGTTCCACCCTGAGCGGCAGTGTCAGCATGTCGCTGCCTCGCAAGAAGAGCCCGGCGAGGTAGGTTTCATTGTAGTACCAGACAAAACTGAAAAGGAAGACAATGATGATGGTGGGCACCGCAAGGGGCACTGCGACTTTCGTGAACACCTTGAAGGCGCTCGCACCGTCAAGCTGGGCGCTCTCAATGAGGCTTTTGGGGATGGTTCTGAAGGTCGACCAGAAAAGCAGGATGTAGATCGGCCCATTGAGTCCCTGTGCGAGTATCGCTGGATAGACGAAAGCCCTCAGAGATCCGAGAAGGTCATAGTTCGCATACATCCGGAACATCGGCAACATCGTGATCTGTGGCGGGATGATGAATGCCATGATCATGAGCGCCATGAGCGTCTTCTTCAGAGGCATGTCATAGCGCGCGAAACCATAGCCGACAAAGGCGCTCGCGACTGTGGCCGATACGGCCGGGAGCCCCGCCAGGATGAAGGCGTCGAGAAGGGCCCTGGGATAGTTGAGGTCCTGCCAGACGATGCGGTAGTTGTCCCAGTTGAGGGACGTGGGGATCCAGCGCACGGCGACATTGATGATGTCGCTCATCGACATGAATGAATTGGTGACCATGTAGAGCATCGGATAGAGATAGACGTATCCGAGGCTCACGAGCAAGGTGTAGATGAACAGTTTGAAAAGCAGTCCATTCGTGAGTTTCGAACCCAAGAGAAGATGCTTGACGCGGGCCTTGGCCTCAGCGTACTTCTTCTCCCTTAGCATCCCCGTGACTTCGGTGAAAAAGGCTTTCGTGTTCTTTATCATCTTCATGCTTTCGCCCTCCTGAAATTGACGGCGCCGATGAATAGCAGGATGATGAGCGCCATCACGATGAAGTACACCCATGCCAGGGCTGCTGTGTAACCATATCCGCTGGTGATTGAGGCTGTGGATTCACCGAGCATGATGTTCTGGATATAGATGATCACCTCATTCAGGCTGAACACGCTCATCGATACCACTGTGAAGATGATGGTGACGCTGATGAGCGGCATCAGTGAAGGCAATGTGATCTTCCAAAACGAGGCCCATGGGCCGGCGCCGTCGATCGAAGCCGCCTCGTAGACCGACCGGTCGATCTTCTGAAGCCCGGCGAGCAATATGAGGATCTGGATGCCCGCGAACCAGAATACCAGAAGGATCTGATTGAAAAGCGCTTGGACGGGGTTGGCGATGAAGCCGCCGACATTGTCGAGAATCTGGGTGATCACACCATAGTCCTCGATCGAAGGCAGGGTGGTCGCCCCTTGGCTGATCAAAGTTGAAATCACAGGTCCGGAAGTGATGATGACGGGTAGGAAGAACACCGTTCTCCAAGCTCCTTTCCCCTTGATGTCCTGGTTGATCAGCATCGCGATGATGAGCGCGAAGACGATCGTGATCGAGACATTGATGATCATCTCAAGACCGTATTCGACCAAAATGCCGATGAAATAGGGGTCGCTTAAAAACACGGCTCTGTAGTTTCCGATGCCGAGGAAATCGAGGTTCAGATTCTGTCCGTCGAGTGTGACTTTGAAAAAACTCAAGAAAAGGCTGTAGAAAACCGGGTAGAGCGTGAATATGAGATACCCGACAATCCAAATGAATATGAAGGCGATGCCGACCATGTTCTCCCGGCGTTTGTGGGTGATCTTGTATGTAAAGCGGGAAAAGAACACTACAGAGGTGGGTTTCTTCATGATCACCCGGTTGTGGGTGAGCCGGTGTGACAAGCGAAAAAGAGGTGTGATCACGTAACGTTTTAAGGGTGAGCTTACGTATCGTTCGAAGGATGGTCTTATTTTGCTGAGAACCTTCATCATGAGACACCTCCGAGCAAGTAATCAAGGGGTTGGATTTCACTGCCGTCGTGGGTGTAGGGCTTGGAGGTGTAATTGATGACGATCGACACACCGTTTCTGTAAGTGGTCTCGACTACGCCGGTTTCCAGGACAGTGCGCACTTCAATCGTCTCCCCTTTGACATGTTTAAGGGCGTCATTGATATACAAGTAATCCTCGATGATGGATTCGTTCCATCTGTCATAATGGGTGGAATAATACCGTTCGATGTCCGTCCCTCTCAGTTCACTTGAGCGGGCATCACTCAGGATATACGCGGGATTCATCCCGAAATCGATCATCATGAGCGTCTGTTCACGCCCCAGACTGTTGAAGTTCATGAACTGTCCATAAACTTCCATGTTGCCTCTTAAGACAATCTGTAGCAAAGGGACCAAATCATCGAAATATTTCAGCTGGGAATTGAAAAGCGGCGCATGGAAGAACTCGTCGGTGTAGGGATAGGCGTAGGCGTTCGGATACATGTATGCATTATGGCCCGCATAGGTCTCCATGATCGTTTTGTAATGCTCAAGCGTATCCTCGCGCATATAAGCATCGGAGTCGTAATATGAGAATACGGTCGAACCAAGGTTTTCGAAAAGAACCCCGGTGTCTAGGTCTTGATAGGATTCGGCATGTCGGCTGGAAAGGCGAAGCGACGTCTCAGGATAAAGCAGATAAGAGTTCTTATGGACACAATGCTCACAGGTCCACTCAATCTGGAAGCGGTCCACACCTTGTGCGACATCACGCCTGTAGCTGATGTTTCTGGCGTCTCCGCCCGCATAGACATAATCGTTCAGAAGATACGCCTGATTGTCCCGGTTGATCAGCTCTAAGAGGGACTCGAAATCACGGGTCCTTCCCAGACTTCTCTCGAAATTGACGCGGCTTGGAAGATTGCCGCTGTATCCGCCATCATTCCATCCCATGAGCGAGACTCTCTGGTTGGTGATCCCTTGCGCCATAAGTTCGAGATACATGGTCTCAACCGCCTCGGCATCGCTCATTTGCACCACGCTTTTGCCGATGAAGCGGTTGACCGAATCGCTCATCAGGTATTGAAAATGGATGGGTATGTCGCCTTCAACGGATGGTCCGTTTTTCAAGATGCCCTCATTCTCAAGATGGTTTCTGTAATTCCTGCCGATGCCCGTATAGTTCGCGTCATCGCCTTTCAGGAAATTGTATTGCACCGTGATATCGGACGCCAGTGTCTCAGCGACCCGGCGGGCTCCGCCGGTCCCGTCGCTTGTGAAGCTCTGACGGTAAGTCTCCCGAAGTGTGAACTTCGGAAAGATGAGGTTATGATCGAGGTTCGCAGCACCATTGGGGTAGGCCAGGAGCCTCGCATTGATGTCCCCGGATTCGATGATGCCGATGAAGGCGTTCTGTTCCACTCCGTGCACCGCGCCGAATATCGGCATGGAAAGTGGATATGAGGTGAGCCTTGAGGCAGTGGTGGAAAGACCGATGTCCGGTCCGTAAAACCGTTCGTTATAAGGACTTCCGAAGCGGCCCTCATTGTCCTCATAACGTATGAGCGCACCTGCCCCGTCGGGGACGACCATGTAACCAGGGGTCTCATCAAGGGTTGTGGCCCCTAAGGCGGGGAACAGGATGATGCTTGAGAGGGTGACCCAGTCCGATTCCTCCTCATGAACGGAGGCGTAGGGAACATGGGCTTCGATACCCGAACCGTTGAGCCTCACTTCCAAGCTGAAAGAGGCGTTGATCTCCGTCAGGCCGAAAGCGATCATCTGTTCGAGGGTGTAGACTCCGTCGAGATAATCGTCATAAAGCCTGCTGCAGTTGCGGGTCGAACAATACCCGCCGATTGATATGTCGAGTCTCACACCATCTTCTATGGATGTCTTGTCGACTGTGAACTCGGTCTCTGTGATTCCAATGTTCTCATTCAACCTCATGCTTTGTTCCTTGTTGATGTACTCGATGCCGACCCCGCTTGAGAGGAGGCCATCATAAGTCCCTGCATCGGGGTCTTCCATGGTGGTGGCCCATACATAGTCCGTCTCCAGGTTCTTGACCTTGAAACCGATTGTGGATGCATCAAGATAGAGTTCAAAGGATTCATTGGAGGCGACCCGTTCATCCTCTTCTTTAATCTCTATGAAGAGATCGGGGTCAAGCAAGCGTTCATCCTCTTCTTGCGCGTACAGGTTCGATTTGAGCTTCTCGTTCTCGATATAATTGAAATGGTCATCACCCATAGGCGCATCGCCAAGGCTCGATGTTGGAATGGAGGCGTGGATGGCGACCATGCCGAGGCTTAGGGCCGCAGCGGATATGAGCAGGCGTTTGATCAGATTAGACACGTTGCAGCACCTCCATAGTGATGTCCTTGATGACGACGATGAGTTCATTGAGAAGCATGTAGACGATGAAGGTGCCAAGCAGCAGCATCGCCATGGTGAAAGCCGAGATGAGTATCGACTGGAAGGTTTCCTTGATCTTGTAGTAATGGGTCTCCTTGACCATGAAGAAGAAATAGACGACCGTCAACATGACGGCGATGGTCATGGTGAAATCGAGGAGGAACGCTTCATTGTATGTGAGACCCTGGCTCAAGACAGTGAGCACCGGAAGGACTAAGAAGAACGGTGAAAGCGCAAAGATGGTCGTGATGTAGACGTCCTTGAAACGGCCTTCCCCTTCCCTGATGGATCCGATCAGATAATTCGAGAACACCCACAGAAGGATGGGGAGAAACACCTTGATCGCTTCCTCCGCGATGTTGATGTTCGTGATGATGCGGTGGTTGAACAGAAACGCCAGGTTGTAGATATAATACAAATAGAAAAGGAAGTAGACAAACAATAGAAGCGTCGCGCTCAGATACCCCACACGATTCTTCCGCTTGATCTCATAAGTCGCGTCGGCCGGGTTCCTCAGGTAACTGAAGGCATAGACCATCTGGTCGAACGTGCCGCTTTGTTCACGCAGCTTGCCGAAACCCTTCTTGACCGGTCGCGTCACATGGTGCATGAAACGAAGCTTTAGATTGACGACGTAAGCGAAAAGCCAAATGAAGATCGCACCGATGATATACCCGACATTGTCAAGCAGCCAGTCGTTCCTGACTTCCCAAAGCGCTTCGCTGTATCCCGCCCTGTCATAGGCGGTCTCATAGGAATCGAGCGCCGCCTCGTACTCCCCGAGGGAATAGTAGGCGTTCCCCATGCCAAGATGCCCGAGATCGAAGAAATCGTTCATCTTGAGCACTTCCTGCCAAGGACCCTGGCTCTCAAGATAATACCCTTCCTGATAACTCTCAAGCGCCGTATGGACAAGGTTGGCAAATTCCGTCGGCATGAAGATCTGAAGTTCGCCCGCGGCCCTGTCGAGGGCATAGATATTGAAGTCGCCATCGACACCGATCGCATTCGGTACGTTGAAGAGCCCCTTGATCTGATTGGAGACATCCTGGCCGCCGAAGGCGAAAAGAAGGTTTCCGTCGCGGTCGTATTCATAGATCATGCCCGTATCAGAGATCGCATAGATGTTTCCGATCGGACCGACGGCGATGTCAACAAGATCCGTCGAGTTGTACATCGAAGGGAGAAGGTTGTCACCGCTTATGTTGAGTCTCTTGATGGCGGTTTCCTCCACACCTTTTGAGACGGTGTGGATGAGGCCGCGTCCGTCCAGTGAGACATTCGTTACTTCAGGCGGCGTCAAATTGAATATGCGGGCCTGCTGTTCCTCTGTGAAGAAGGTATGCTGGACGATGGTGCGCAAAGTGGGACGGATGGTGTTCGCGCCATAGTATCCCAGGAAATCACCGTTCGGTCCGAACTGTGCTAGGCCTCGTGTTCCCTGGTTGAGCACATAGACATTTCCACGGATGTCGCCCAGGATCTTTCTCGGCCTGAACGTGTCGGTGCCGAAGAGCGGCGAATCCGGTCGGGTGAACGTCTGAAGGATGTTGCCGTCCCCATCAAGACGATAGGCCGCCTGATTCGCGCGGTCAGCGACAAGGATGTCGCCATTGTCGGTCACGTGGACCCCGGTGGGATTGGTGAGGAACCCCTCACCAATCACCTTCATGTCATCGGTCTCCAGATTGAAGATGATCACCTTGCCGCCTTCATCACCGGTGGAGGCAATATAGACGGTGTTGTCCTTGTCGATATGGATGTCGTTGGGGTCGTCGACCGGTTCACCGAACACATGGCTCACACTGGTGACCGGCGTGTAGGCCGTCTGTGTCCTGACCAGGCGTTGGTTGCTGATGGTGTAGGTCGCATAGCGGGTCGGTGACTCACCGGAAGCGGTCGTGCCGAGAATGAAAACCGCGGTGAGGACCAGAAGCGCGCTGACAAGTTTCCTCATCAGTTGATACCTGAATGGGCCATGGTGTTGATGACCTTTCCTTGCAGGAAGATGAACAGGATCAAACTCGGCACGAACATGATCAGACTGGCCGCCGCGAGCATCCCTTGTCCGGCGACAGGGTTACCCGCCTGACCGCCTCCGACTTGGGCGGCGAGTGTCTGGAAGTAAAACGGCAGGGTTTTCATCGACTCGTCGTCGATATAAAGGTTGGGACCGATCGGGTCGTTCCAGATGAGCTGAAACGAGAGGATGGCGACTGTGGCGACAGCCGGCATGATGATCGGCATGATGATCTTGAGAAAAATCTCCATCTCGCTCGCCCCATCAATTTTCGCCGATTCGATCAGTTCGTTCGGGGTCTGGTCGATGAACTGCTTGACCAGAAAAAGACCGACCGGCATGGCGATGAGCGGAAGGACCAGCACGAGATAGGAATCGATGAGTCCCATTCTCGCAATGGTGATATACCTCGGGATCGTGACGGCGATCGGCACGAACATGAGGGCGAGCGTGTTGATCTCAAAAAGCAGCTTCTTCCCCCTGAAATGAAGCTTTGAAAGACCGTAAGCACCAAGCGCTGTCACGAGGATGCTTAAGAAGACTCCGAGAAACGCGACCACGAGGCTGTTGAACAGATAACGGCTGAATGGTACGCCGCCGTCGCCCGCGAATCTCACAAGGTCCGTGAAATTGTCCAGGGTCGGCCTTCTGACAAGAAACCGCGGGGGAAAGGCATAGAGCTCGTTCGACGGTTTGAAGGCGTGGGAGAAGATGAAAAGGATCGGCAATCCGAAAAAGGCGGTCATGGGTACCAGTATGAAATAGAATTTCAGCTGGCTTCTATGGAACCTCTTCGGGTTTATTTTCATTCCTGCGAATTTAGACATGACTATCCACCTCTATTTCCTTTCCCCGAGAATCGAGAAGGTTCCTTTGCTGATGGCGTATATGATGATCAATAGGATTACGCTCACTGCCGAGGCGTATCCCATGAGGAAGCGGATGAAACCGAAATCCTCGATATGGTTGACCATGAGCTGACCGGCATATTGAGGGGTAGGGTTGTTCCCTGAGAGTTCAACGCCGATCATGCCGACCGTGAAAGTTCCGACAACCGCCATGACCGCACCGAAAAGCATTTGCGGCTTCATCGAGGGGATGGTGATATAGAAGATCTCCTGCCAGCGGTTTTTCATACCATCCATATAAGCGGCCTCATAAAGCGACTGGTCGATGCCGAGTATCCCCGCTAGCATGGCGAGGAATCCCACGCCCATGCTGCTCCAAAGGGAGACGATGATCATGATGGTCATGAGGTAATCCGGAGAGGTGAGGAACTGTATCGGTTCCTGTATGAATCCCCAGTTGAGAAGGGTGGCGTTGATGTAGCCTGTCTGGTCACCCGAGAAGATGACACGCCATAGTACCGCCATGGCGACACCGGCGGTCATCGAAGGGCTATAGAGCACAATGGCGAAGATGGTGCGGGGCCTGTGTGGAATCTGCGCAAGTATCCAGGCGAGAAGAAAACTCATGAAATACCCTACAGGGCCGACGATGAAGGCGAACTTAATGGTGTTCGGCAGCACGTACTGCATAAACACCTCGTCCCGGGTGAGAAGCTCGATATAATTCCTGAGTCCTACCCATTCGGGGGTCTCAATGGTATTGAAATACGTGAATGAAAGGCCGATGGCCATGAGCACCGGAATGACGATGAACATGACGAAAAGCATCACATAGGGCGTGAAAAACCATGCGGGATGATTCATGCGTCTAATCATTGTCATCACGCTCCTTGAGCCAGTAGTCTATGTTGTCGATGGTCGGGACACGGTAAGGCTTCAGGACTTGTCCGTTCTCCACATAACCGAACTCCTCCATCCGGTAGAGTATCTCCCGGTTTGATACGCGTACTGCGGTATCAAGGGCGATTCGGGGATTGGCGTCATTGAATACGATCCTATTCCAGGCATTGGAAATCTCGCGCTCGACCATGTAGGCGCCGGGGACACGAGAGGCTTCAAGCGCATAATCCCATTGTTCGAGAATCACTTCGATGTGTTCTTCAGGGATGGGAAGCTGTGCGAAAGCTTCCAGGTTCGCGGTGTTCCACAGGTATTCGGGGCCATAGGTGGTCTGCATGCGAAGGGCGAACTCCGATTGGATTTCGGTGCTTGACCACCACTCCAAAAACGCCCAGGACTTTTCAGGCATGTCCGTGCCTGCGAGGATCATGTTCGATTGCTGGCCGGTTGCGGCCCAGCGCACCACTTCACCATGATCGTTCTCGACACCCGGATGGGGTGCGATCATCCATTTGCCCTGCAGCTCCGGAGCTGCGATGGTCAACTGAAGATAGGTCGACAGATCGGAAATGCCCATCGGATAAAGTCCGAAACGAAAGTGGTTGTAAAAGTTTGGCACTTCTTTGGGCACATTGTAAATGGTGAAAAGCTCACTCATGAGCTGCATGCCCTCCAGCGAATCCTCACTGTTGATGAGTGTGCTCATCCCGTCCTCGCTGTAAAGCTCACCACCGAACTGATGGATGAACGGCAACGTGGAGACGAACGGCTTGAACCCGCCGTGAAGTGCGATGGGTTCATAGTAATTCATCTGATAGCGTTGAAGTTCGGGCAGGACTTCCTTCACTTCATCCCACGTGTCTGGCACGGGAATCCCAAGCCCGTCGACGATGTCCGAGCGGTAATAAGTGACCCAGAAATTCTGGTTCTGAGGCAGGCCGAAGACGCCGTCCTCGAAAGCATAGGGAACCATTGCGCCCTTGGAATAATTCGACACAGTATCCCCGTATCCATCAAACTGTCTCAGATCGAGACTCGCGTTTCTGATGGCGAATTCGTAAGGGATCCAGTGGTTGACACCCATGGCGACATCGGGCGCCTTGTTCGCCGAACTCGCGAGAATCAGCTTGTTCTCGTCGGGCATGATCGAAAGTTTCACCTTGATGCCGGTTTCGGGTGTGAATTGCGCATCGATGATCTGCTGCATGATCTCGACTTGCTGACGTTGATGGTTGACCCATACTTCCACGGTGTCCTCATCGACATCGCCGACCGCATACTCGTCAGCCCTGAAAGACAGGAAAAAGCGCACGGTGGCTTCATAGCCCCTGCGAACGAAGTTGGCTTTCGGGCTCGGAAGGTCGGTCGAGCCACTTAAATAGACTTTCTCGAGGCTCAATCCGTTCTCCAGATAATACTGTATGGTGATGCCAAGCAGTTGCGCCGTCGAAGAATCGCCGTCCGCAAGCATCCGCATCTTGTGCGGGACCTGATCGACATCCCTGCGCAACTCCTTGAGCTGTTTGATCGCAACATCGAGATTGGTGAGTTCACCGGGATCATCATGCTCGGAATAATGGGACAATTCCTCCTTGACATGTTCAAGGCGGTCGATCCAACGGTCGAATCTTTGCTCTATGTCCGGGATATAGGTTTCCATATCCCAGCGTCTGTAACGGTCCTGGGTATTCCCAGTGACCTTCTTGATTTCAAGGCTCAGATCACTGATCTCATCCATGATCACAGTGAGGTTGTCATAGGCGTGACGATACGGTTCGAGCACGACTCTGAGACTCACCGTATTCGTCCCTTCCTCGAGATAGAACTTGAATGGTTCCTCCCCGTCATTGAGAAGAATGTTCTTATAATCGTTCGTGTAATGGAAAGGCACCATCTCCGCTTCTTCGAAAGGGACTTCCCCATTGATCCGGATTTCCCTGAATACGGGCATCTGCATCAAAAAGTCCTGTTCGTATTTGAAGCCGAGATGATAAAATCCGCTCTCCGGGGCTTCCAGTTCATAGGTCACGGTGTTGTTGCCATGCCTGAAACTGTATCCGTCAAGGGCGTTCAAACGCTGATAGCGTGTGTCATAGCTTGTCGCGGAATAGTCCCGGATGCTCATGAGTCTTGTCGATGGGTTGCTTCTTGAAGCCATGCTTTCAGCGCCTTTGATGATAAGGGCGTCCTCGACGAGTGATGCATCGTGATGTTCAAGATACGTCTCATACCCCACTCTGGTCTCGACACTCTTCACGATGAAGGAGGCGACTTCGAGTTCGCCTCTTCTGTTGATGAGTTCAACCGTATTGCTGCCTTCCTCCAAGAGGAAGGTCAACGCTTTGCTGTTGAGTCCCGTGGAATCATAGAAATAGGTCTTTTCAAACCGCTCGATCTTGCGTGACATAGGAAGAATCTCGTTCCCATATCGGTCCAGGGAGAATTCGTCCTGGACGAACTCCCACGCCGGAAGCAGTTCGATGAAACCACTCTCCTCATATGGGCTTTCCCCGTTCACCTTGACAGCCAGATGATTCTCAAGCAGGTTCTGTCCCGTATCCATCAGGTCGAAAGCGAAGACATATTCTCCACGCTCGTCCATTTCAACATCCACCGTGATCGTGTCCCCTTTTTCAAAAGACACCGCTTCTTTTTCATGCTCATCAAGGTATCTGGCATCGTCAGAAAGCACAGAGGCATCAAAAGTCTCATGGATATCCTGGACAGCCTCCGCGTTCCAGCTGTTTCTGACTTGATAATATTTATGATCGAGAGATGGAGCCGCCATGATGGCTCCGGGGTCGATATTCACATGGCCTTCCTGAGCACGATTGAACATGAAAAACACACCGACACCGGCAGCGGCGATCAATATCAGGGTCTTGTACTTATGGCGCTTCAGAAATTCAAGTGTTCTTTTCAGCATCTTCATGTCAACACCTCAATAATGGTGTAAAGCTTGGCTTTCGCCAAGCTTTACAGTCTGACCGTCATTCATCTAATGCATCATTTACAAGCTCGTTGATTTTTGTTTCCCATTCGGGTGCGAATGATTCAGGACTTATGAGACCCTCGTTGATCTGGTCCCAATAGTCATTTTCCACATCGACCCATTCCCAGAAAGCTTTATAGCCTGGCAGCCATTTGTCGACATCCGGTTTTGAGTATTCCAAAAGATCAATACTCTCCTGCAGACCCTCCACATAGTTCATGTAGATGTCCATGCGCGCCCAGACTTCTTCATAATCCGCTACAGGGAACCGGTCCAGCATCAGATCTCCACGCTCTTCCATGATGTCAAGCCTCGTCATCCAACCTTCTTTTCCGAACGTCATCCACTTGGCCAGCTCATAAGCCGCCTCAGGATGGTCGGTCTGTGAAGAGACGACCTGGAAATCCAGTATGGTCGGTGGGAATTGTCCGGCATCCCCGCCCGGGTAAGGCCAGAATCCGACTTCCTGCCCGTAATCGTCGAACATGGCATCGATCATCCAGAAGTTCCAGCTTCCATCGATGTTCATGCCGACATGGCCACTCAGCCAGCCCCAGTCACCTGAAACCTCTTGCATCTCTTCTTCAGTGAAAGCCGAGACGACATCCTCGCCCAACAGTTCATTGCGCGCCTCGAAGGCTTCGATCCACATATCAGTATCGAAATGGAACCTCTCACCATCCCAGGTGTTATATCCGACTTCCTCATGGTCCTGTGTGGGCCAGATAGACGAAAAATCCAAGTCTCCGAACCATGGTTCCAGTCCGTAAACGGGAAAACTTTCATCGCTCGCACCTTTTTGCCTGATCTCGCGGGCGAGTTCTACGAATTCATCATACTTCCAGTCCTTGTCAGGCACATCGATGTTCAAATCATCCAGAAGCGTGAGGTTCATGTAGATGCCTTTTATGAACTGAAAGGATGGTACCGCATACCGTCCATCGCCATAGACCGCGGTATCTTTTATATTGGGATATACATAGTCAGTATCAGGGTCCGCATCCCAGTATTCCGAGATGTCCATGATCATGCCGTTCGAATAGCCTGTTGGGACATTGTCGATCGCGAAGACATCAGGAAGCACACCCGCAGCCTGAGCATTGAGAAGATTCGCGGTGAACTCTCCGCCTGTGCCGGTGATATCCTGACGCAGATCGACCTTGATGTTCGGATGCTCCTCCTCGAATGCGTCGATCAGGGCCTGGTTCATCTCACTGTCGCCCCAGTCGGCATAGCTGAGCACGATGTTGCTCGAATTAGAGCCATTTTTGTCGCCATTGTCATTATCATCGCCATTCCCGCATCCCACGAGGGTAAGCGTCAAAGCGATGGTCAATACCATTAACAATATTTTTTTCATATTAACCTCTCTTATAAAGGACTTCTATTAAAACGACAAGCACGGGAGACGGAGGTGTCCGCCTCCCTACGAAACCGATTATACAACCGCTTTCTTTTCCAGACAATGGTGAATCAATGTTTTTCGCAATAAATTTATAAGATTAGGAGAAATCCGCAAAAGGTCTGGATATGCCTGCCCTTCTTGAAACGACATAAGAATCAATCGAAACCATGAAAAGTCTAGGCGTTACGATGTTCATGGCCATCAAACAAAATGATTCAAGAAAAATGCAGTTGAAATATTGCCAAGTGAGCAGGGTGGTTTGGAACCACCCCGCATTCTCTTACTAGTCCTGAGGATTGAAAGTTCTGTAGAGCATGACATTGTCCACTGTGATGACGCCTGAGTCGTTCGCGCCTTCGATGTTGCCGAACTCGAAATTGATGTTTCCGAATTCCGAAGGTCCGTCATATTCGAATGTGTATCTGTAATGCGTCATGTCTTCAGTAAGGGAGACCACGTTCTCAATCTCGTATTCTCCTGAGATGATTTTGGAGTTTATGTCCCTTTCGTGGTCGGCTTTCATTTCGAATTCAAGCACGTAGGTTTGCCCGATCACGAATTCACGATCGTTTTGGAACAGCTGGATCGACCAGCTCTCATCACCAAGACCGTCATAGGTATAGACGAGTTCTCCGTCCACAACTTCCATTGAAGTGGTCGGCGTGTTGTCCCAGTCTTGTGCCCAGGTGTCCCAATGAATGATTTCATCGAACGTTCCGTTCAGTACGATGTCGCTGCCTTCAATGACCTCGTCTGAATCGTCGAGCTTGACGATGCTGATGTTGTCGAATGTTGTCGTTCCAGGTTCCGCATCCCCGATTGCACCCAGTTCGATGCTGATCTTTCCGGTATCCTCGTCACCATCATAAGTAAAATCGAAGGAGTAGGTGTCCATGGTGGTTGTCAGTGTGACAGTGTCTGGAATCTCAGCGTCAGCAGCGTCGATCACTTTGAAGTTGATGTCCCTCTCATGGTCGGCGAACGCGTC
>CAZCTR010000028.1:0-13644 GCA_964501715.1 uncultured Candidatus Izemoplasmatales bacterium
GCTGGACTCACAATGTCTATCAGTACTTTTCTTAAACAGAGCGATCGTGGATTACGGTAGGGTCCCGCTTTTGTATTCGGTAGCTGGTCTCCACTTCTGAATACAAAACGCCCCGACCCTTCACCATGGCGATTGTGCTTATCAAGCTCTCCATCCGCTGCTTGAAAAGCACATGGCCAAATACGAGGGCTGAAAACGTACACAAAAAACCCCATGGTATTCCCATGGGGTAAAAAGGATTGATGATCCGATAATGGGTCGCACCCCAAAGAGAATGATGCTTCTTGCATCATTCTTCTTTTGAATGGGACTCCATACATTGTCCTGCTTGAAGCCGGCAGCGTTTCTAAGCAGTCTTGACAGTGAGCAGCGTGACGGTACCGAGAATCAGAACCATGCCATAGAACTGTGTCAAGGTAAACATGTCACCAAGGACAAGGATGCCGAACAAGGAAGCAGTCACAGGCTCGACCATCGCGACCATTGAGGCAATGCTTGGTGGTGTGCTTCTGAGACCGACCACATAGAAGATGAATGATAGACCGGCACCCAGGATGCCGAGAAGAAGAAACCAACCAAGGTCCTCTGAGATCAGTGCGTCAGCGGCTTCCCTGGTGTCCATGATTATAAGGAGGATAAGCGAAAAGGCAAAGAACGAGACGGTCAAAGTGGCTTTGGTGTTTCCAATCCTTGCGGCGTTTTTGAATGAGAATATGAAAAGGGTGTATGAAAGGCCTGAAGCAAGTCCCGCGATTGTTCCCAAAAAGCTTGTGGAAACGGAACTTATGTCGTAGGAACCCGTGAGTATGACAATGCCGGCGATGACCAGGGACACACTTCCCCATTTGAACCAGGTCGACCGTTCCAAGCCAAGCAATAAAGCGGTGAGGAGGACGAACACGGGAGCGGTGTACATCAGGGTGACCGCGACACTGATGCTCGCAGCCCTTATGCTAAGATAATAGAATGTGAAGTTGCCCGCAACGCCCACTCCAGCCAGAAAAGACCACAAGTAGAACCGCGTAGAGGTGATCCATTTCTGTTTGAAGTGATACAGATACCAGGTGAGGAAGAAAAGAAATCCGACAGCCCCACGGTAGAAAGAGATCACAAGTGCGTCATACCCTTTGTTGAGCAATATGTTTGAAATGCCGCCGCTGATCCCCCAGAACAAAGCGGCGGTCATCACCAGTACGATTCCTATGTATCTCATCGCGCACCTCCTTACATAAACAGGGCTTCCAATTCAGAACCAATTAAAATAATCCATATGAGTATCATCATTCTATCAAGGAGATTTTCTCAATACAATCAATATCACTTTTCCATGGAAACCTTTTTCGCGCAATTTAAAAATCAATAAAGCGAAAACATTGAATTTAGATGAAAGTGTTTTCCGGTCTTGAAATCGAAACCAGGATAAGTATAATTAAACCAGTTGGTAACGTATATGATCAGAAATAGGGTCTGATCGTCTCTACTCTGGCACCCCAAATGCCGGAACTACGCTACTTCATATATAAGAGCCATATATATGGACAAGAGATGCCTCCCTATTTCAGTATACTTACTGACAAAAAAATATAGGAGGCTTTTTTTATGGAAAAAATCGTAACATTCTTCAAAGTGAGAGAACGCGGATCCACTATGAAGACCGAGTTGCTCGCGGGACTGACCACCTTCCTTGCCATGGCCTACATCCTGCCTGTAAACTCAAACATGCTCGGCGATGCGGGCATCCCTGTCGCCGGAGTGTTTTTCGCAACCATCATGGCATCCGTCATCGCGGCCATCATCATGGGGTGGTTCGCCAACTATCCCGTCGCTCTCGCTCCCGGGATGGGGGTCAATGCATTCTTCACATACACGGTCGTAGGCACCTATGGACTCAGTTGGGAGGCGGCACTCGCCGCGGTCTTCCTGAGCGGGGTGCTTTTTTTATTGCTTTCTTTGAGCGGCCTCAGGAAAATGGTGATCGACGCAATCCCACAAGGACTCAAGTACGCGGTGGGAGCGGGAATCGGCTTTTTCATCACATTCATCGGGCTTACGAACATGGGGGTCATTGTCAGTGATCCCGATACATTCGTGACCCTCGGCAACCTCGGTCATCCGGCGGTGCTTCTTGGCATGTTCGGTCTCATAGTGGTTGTCGCGCTCTATGCGAAAGGCTTTCGTTTCTCATTGATCACGGCCATAGGCCTGACCGCCCTCATAGGGGTCATCCTCAATGCGTTCGGTGTTGCGCACATGCCAACGCTCGCTGATGATCAGGAAGGCCTCCTAAGTGGAGCGGGCCAGACCATCTTCGCCGCTTTCAGAGGTTTTGGCGACCTCTTCAGCAAACCCGAAGCGGTCTTCATCATCTTCACATTCCTGTTTGTGGATTTCTTTGACACGGCGGGCACGCTCATCGCGGTCGGAGACCGCGCCGGCCTCATCGATGAGAATGGGGAATTGAAAGGCGGAAACCGCGCGCTCATCGCCGATTCAGGCGGCACAGTCGCCGGGGCCCTTTTCGGTACATCGACAGTCACCGCCTATATCGAATCCTCAACAGGCATTGAACAGGGCGGCCGTACGGGCATCACGGCACTCACAGTCGGTGCGCTCTTCCTCCTTTCCTTATTGATTTACCCTCTCATCGGGCTGTTCACGGGCGTGTTCGACCCGGAGACCGGCATAGTCTATTCGCCGGTCACTTCGATGGCCCTTGTCATGGTGGGCGCACTGATGTTCTCGCAGCTCAAAAATCTTGATTTCGACGACAAACCGATCCTTATCAGTGCCTTTTTGACCATCACCTTCATGATCTTCACCTATTCCATCGCCGAAGGCATCGCAGTAGGCTTCATTTTCTATCCCCTTGCGATGATTGCGACCGGCAGAAGAAAAGAAGTGTCTCCGGTCATGTTCTTCCTTCTCGCATTCTTCATCCTATATTTCGTTCTCGACGTCATCTACATTTGACCATCCACCCCTTGTCCTTCCGGACAGGGGGTGTTTTTTAAAAAAACAAAAGGAGAGCATCCATGTCAGAAAAAAACAATCACAACTCACTCGTACTTGATGTACATGAAAAACCGTCCTCTTATTGGAAATGGTTCCTTCTCAGCTTGCAACATGTCTTCGGAATGTTTTCGGCAACCATCCTTGTCCCGCTTCTCACGGGACTCGATACCGGGGTCGCCTTGGTGGCGAGCGGGCTAGGGACCCTCGTATACATCGCCATCACGAAAAAAAAGGTCCCAATCTATCTGGGATCCTCTTTTGCCTACATCGCCGCCATCACCTTCGCATTGAACCAAGGCGGTGAGGGGAGCGCCTTCACCGCCCTTATGGGGGTGGGACTCATGTATGTGCTCATATCGGTGATCCTGGCGTTCACCGGGGCCCGATGGCTCAACAGGCTCCTGCCTCCTGTGGTCATCGGCCCTGTCATCATGGTCATCGGTCTCAACCTCGCCAGTGTCGCGGTTGATTCGCTCGGCATGAGCGCCGACACCCAAGGCGGACTCATGATCGGCATCGTGACCTTCACGGCCGCAGCACTCATCGCTTTGAGAGGACGAGGGTTCATCAGGATCATTCCCTTCATGCTTGCGATACTGATCGGCTACACATTCTCTGTTCTGAGCGGAGAGGTCAGCCTTGTCGATACCTTCAGCGGAGTCTCATGGGTCAGTGTCCCATCGTTCACTTTCGTGGGAAGCTATGCCTTGGATTTGACCATGGTCCCCCTTTTCCTTCCACTTGCGTTCGTGACCATCGCTGAGCACATCGGGGACCACAAGGTCCTCGGCGAGGTGACCCAGAAGGATTACCTAAAGAACCCCGGACTCTTTAGGACCATCCTCGGAGACGGAGTCGCGACATTCCTGAGCGCCCTGATGGGTGGGCCTGCGAACACATCCTATGGTGAGAACACCGGAATCATCGCGATGAACAAGGTCGCAAGCGTTCGGGTGATCATGGGGGCGGCGTTCATCGCCGTCGGACTCGGCTTCTCAGGTCATGTGCAGGCCTTCATCTTGAGCATTCCGGGCGGCATCATCGGCGGTGTCACCATCATACTATACGGCTTCATCGCCGCCAACGGGATAAAAGTGCTTTTCCGCGGTGGGACCGATCTGGCGGATTCGAGAAACCTCATCATCATCTCGGTCATACTGGTCATCGGTCTTGGTGGGGCCGTGATCGAGATCAACGATGTCTCAAGTGTATCAGGCATGGCGCTCGCGACCACGGCAGGCATCCTTCTCAACCAAATCCTGCCCCGGTCGAAACCATCCGGAAGTCCGCTTTCGAAAATGGAATAGTTAGAGACTTTGTGATAAGATGAAACATATTTTAGAAAGGGGGACATGCGATGTCAAAGATCAATCACCATGACCTTTCTTTATCCTTGAGACCCCGGGAAAGGCGTCTCAAAGCCAAGGACACTTTATGGTTGGATTCGGATGAGACACAGGAGACATTTCATCTTGGAGCCTCATTCACGCTCACCGAGGTCTCTCAAGAGGGCAAACACCTTCCCTTTGAAGAACTGAAGGGATCCGGACTCACCCGTATGTACAAAGTGGAGAAGATCAATGCCACCCGGCCGCTTACCATGGTCTATGAAGGGGAGGTGAGACCCGATAACGGATATCGGGTCAACATGATATTGGATTCATCCATAGAACTTTCCGGGTTCGGTTTTTACTTCCCGACGATCGAACCGCAATGCCAGATGGAGCGTTTCACTTATACGCTTGAGACGGATCTTCCCCCTACTTGGACTGTGTTGGTGCCTGATGACCGCCCGTTCGACAGGGTTCCGGATGGCGAACGCTCATTTTCCTATCTTGACCGTCCGGTCGAGGACATCTTTCTGTGTGCCTCAAAATGCTTTCAGGTGCATGTCTATGAAGGTATGCACCTGGTGTTGCCCCGGATGTTGCAACCTGGAGAAAAAGAAGCCATGCTAAAGGACCACAGCGGTTGTACCGATGTGCTCATTGATGTCTTCGGCCCCCCTTTGACAGACAGGGGAAACATCGGCATCGTGAGCGACAGAGGGGATTCGGCGATGGATTGGGGGTATGAACGGGCCCATTTTTGGGTCATCGGACATGCGTTTTTGAAGTATGCCGTCGCAAATGACTTCACGGTCATGGGCCTCAAAAAATCGCTAGTGATGCATGAGATGATTCACGCTTACTTCGGCGTCGGTGTCCTTTTGACAAACCGAATGGCAGAAGCCGTGACACAGTATCTCGAAGTGGTCTTGACCGCACGTCTTCATGGAGATGACCAGATCGTTGAAAACTATTTCAGATGGTATGTTGATCGTCTTGAAAAGAACGATCGGTTGAACACCCATGCCATGAACGATCTGGGCATTCTCGACAACCATTATGACCATTGGTATCTCAAAGGGGCACTTGCGTTTCAGAACCTTGAAAGGCATGTCGGACGGACCGTGCTTCTGGACGCTTTACATCGGCTCTACACCGCCAACTGTGGAACGAGAATTGATGATCAGGCTTTCATGAAGCGGTTGGGAGACATCATAGGCATCCCCTTGAGTGATTTTTACAGGCATTGGTTTGAAGGCAAGGGACTGAACCCCTATTTCACCACTGCCTGAAATCCTTTCACATTCGACCGAAAAGTTGCATTAATTTATGTGTAACTGTTGCAAAAATGTAATGATTACATTATAATGTAGTTGTAATCAATCAAATCAAGGAGGAATACCATGAACAAAATCGAACAACTCAATCAACTCGTAGCTGACCTCTCGGTTGCGTATGTCAAGCTGCACAATCTTCATTGGAACGTCACAGGGCAACAATTCAAGGCGGTTCACGAATTCGTAGAAGAAGTCTATGATGATCTCGACGAACAGTACGACGAAGTTGCTGAACGCGTCAAGATGCTTGGGGAATTCCCACCGGCATCGCAGAAACGCTATCTTGAAATGACTAAGATTGAAGAACTAGAAGACAGGGACTATCCAATCAAGGAAGTCTATGAACTTCTGCTTGACACTCTTCAATACCTTCGCGGCCTTGCGACAGAAGCAAGGAACACTGCGGATGAAGCAGGCGATTTCACAACCGTCGCGATGCTTGAGGATGCCGTAGGCGTCTATGACAAGCACATCTGGTTCATTGAGCAAGCCCTCAGATAAAGTCGAAAGCCTGGCGATCAGCCAGGCTTTTTTTTATGGGAATGCATCATCTGGAATTTGAGAAGCCGGACACATCTGTTATAATCATTTTAACCATGTGTCATGGAATCCATGGCACATGAGGCATATGAATCTGTGAAACCATTCAATGGAGGAAGTCAATTATGATCGATTTCAGAAGCGACACTGTCACCAGACCCACATCGGCCATGCGCAGGGCGATGGCGGAAGCCGTGGTCGGAGATGATGTCTATGGGGACGACCCCACCATCAATGCCCTTGAAAAGGAAGCAGCCACCATGGTCGGAAAAGAGGCGGCCCTTTTCATACCCAGCGGACACATGGGCAATCAGATCGCCCTGATGACCCATACAAACCGTGGTGATGAAATCATCCTCGGTGAACACAGTCATATCAAGACCTATGAAGTCGGTGCGGCCGCGGTGCTATCCGCCATATCATTCCATACGGTTGCCGAAACACACGGCATGATGGATGTGCGCGGCGTCGACCATGGCGTGCGCAAGAGGGATATCCATTTCCCTGAAACGTCTTTGATCTGTGTAGAGAACGCCCATGGCACTGGTCGTGTCGCTCCGCTTTCGTATATGGAAAGCATACGCAACATCGCGGATGAGCATCGTCTCAAAGTCCATCTGGATGGCGCCCGCATATTCAATGCGGCCGCCCATCTTGAAACGGATGCCTTGACCATCGCGGATTATGCCGATTCGGTGATGTTCTGTCTTTCCAAAGGTCTGTCCGCCCCTGTAGGGAGCATCCTCGCGGGAGACAGGGAATTCATCGACCGTGCCCGAAAGCACCGCAAGATGCTTGGCGGAGGCATGCGACAAGCGGGCATTCTCGCCGCGGCGGGAATGCTTTCGTTAAAGGAAATGACCGTCCGCCTTCAAGACGATCACGACAATGCAAGTTATCTTGCGGATAGGCTCACCGAACTCGAAGGGTTCGAAATCGACTTCTCGGCCCGTGATATCAACATGGTCTTCTTCAGATGTCCCTATGACCTAGACAAACTCAGAGATGCGTTGGCAGAGGAAGGCATCCTGCTCGGAGGCTATAAGGGTGAGTATATGCGTCTCGTGTGCCACAAAGACATCAAAAGACAGGATATAGACCTGCTGATTGATGCACTCACCAGACATCTCGAATTATGATGGGTTCAGCGAGAACATGCATCTCATTTCGACTGTTTCTTTTTGAGGACGGACTTACAAGAATGGCTCATTAGAAATGACTACATTTATCTCTCGAATTTTGTTATAATAAGTTAGATGACGTATATCGACCAATAGCGTATTTTCAAGAAATGCCATCCATTTTGTGCTCTCTTTGATTGAATGTCTAACCAGGAATCATTGATCCTATGAATTGTCTGCCACACTTCCCTGTCCGGCGGATAAGAAGGAGCGAACTATGAAAGTAGGCATAATTGTTCACTCGGAAACAGGTCACACCATGGGCATCGCCCGAGAAATCAAGAAAAGACTCGAGGCATCCGGGCACACAGTCGACTTGCAAAGCGTGGTCGCCAAGAGTAAAAAACCCTGGAAGGAACAGATGCCGACGCTTCAGGTGACACCGAACCCCCGCGGCTATGATTGTCTTGTGCTCGGTGCGCCGGCATGGGGTTTCACCCTTTCGCATGTGATGAGGGAATACCTCTATCAGGTCCGTCCGATCGAGACCGAAAAGCTCGTGCTCTTCTCCACATGCGCGCTTCCGCGTTTCTTCGGAGGCAACCGCGCGATGAAGGTCATGGCCTCGATCGCCAGGACGCCGGAATCCGGGACCGTCTTCGCGGGGTCTGTGCGATTTCCACGGTCAAAAAAACCCCGTCATATCGACGAGGTCGTGGACCAAGCGGTCGAAGCGGTCGAATCGTTGGTGTGAGCCGAGGAAGAGAGCCTTCAAGGAAGGTTCTTTTCTTTTTGTTCACCCATAAGCGCCATCTGGTTCCTTTTTCCGAGAAGGCTGTCGAGGATCGGCTTTGTGGACGGGGTGTCTACATACAGCCGGAGAATTCTCAATATGTGATTCAAGACCAAGAGATAAGTGTCTTTCAGGTTCTCGATCTCCTTGTTCTTTGACCGCCCGTCCTTGAGATGTGTCAAAAGGAATTCCGCGTTGTGTATTTTCACATTGAGTATATGGAACGCCTTGAGCAAGGGTTTGTTCGCCTCGTTTGAAAGCGTCTTTAGACTAACTTTGGAGGTGGTGAAACCTCCGCGTTTCATCCCATTGTACCAGTCATATTGGTGAGGCCGGTCGTTTTCAGGATGGGTGCGCCCTTGATCAAGGGTATGGAAATACGATTGCACTTTCCCACGGTAGGACGCATAGTATTCGAAACTTCCCTCATTTTCATGTTCCAAAAGGCATTCGAACATGACCACCGACTCACAGAAGCCTCTCAGAAGTCCATAATGAGAGAAGACCGCTTTGGCCTCTATAAGCTCGGATGCCTCACGAAGGAGGTGTTCGAACGCATATAAGAATCCCGATGTCTCCTGCTGGCATGCTTTCTTTTCAAGTGTCTCTCGATAAAGCCGCAAGGACTCCGTGAAACCCTTCATTTCTTTTGAAAAAGTCATCATAACACCGCTTCCGCAATCAAAAATTCATGAGTCTAAGCACTTCCGATGGTACCCCTTACTTTATTATTATAACATTTTAAGCTATAATGTAAGTGAATGTCGAATCCATAGCTTCAAGTGAACAACATTCAAGAAAGGCGTGATGATGATGGGTTTCGCACTCTCGGACATGACATTGAAGTCCCCCGTCTTCGAAGAAGGGGACGCCCTCCCGAAGAAACATTCCGGAGAAGGTAAGAACGTCTCTCCCCCGCTTTCCTGGTCCAAGGTGCCCGACAACACTGAGTCCTACGCGATCATCTGTGTCGATCCCGATGCCCCGGTTGTGAAGAAGCATGGTGTGGGCTTTGTCCACTGGGTGGTTTACAACATCCCAAGGGAGATACAGGAACTCAAGGCGGCCGACACATCATTCACAGAGGGTGTGAATGAGCAAGGCGCCGCCGGATACACCGGACCGATGCCGCCAAAAGGGCATGGCACACACCGTTATTATTTTCATGTTTTTGCGCTTGACAAGGCCCTCAATCTCAAACCCGGATTATCGGCGGAGAAACTTCTCAAAAAGATCGAACCTCATGTGATCGCAACGAATCGTCTTGTCGGCACCTACACCCGGTGAGCAAGAAGGCAAAACCGATCCCTTGAAACGGGTTCAGACACAAGAAGCCGTTTCAAGGGCTTTTTCTTTGAAGAGGTAAAGTGATGAGAAGACGGTCCATGCATCAGAGCATCCATAAGACACACAATGCATGCAATGGGATTCGAACTTGGTTATTCCTTGATTTCTTTTTGTGAATTCCTTGCCCGGTCTCTTCAATTGAATGGCATGTATGCTATAATATAGACGACACAGTGACATAAGGGAGGCACATCGCATGGGCATCATTTCCTGGATTGTATTCGGTGGCCTGGCCGGATGGCTTGCAAGCCGGATCACCCATGACCATGAACAGATGGGTCTGATCGAGAACATCGTGGTCGGACTGATCGGAGCCTTTATCGGCGGGTTCATCGCCACAAGGCTCGGCATGGGCACCATCAGCGGATTCAATCTTCAAAGTTTCATCATCGCCGTTTTGGGGGCTGTCATCTTCCTTGTGCTCCTCGGCTGGCTTAAAAAACACTGAATCATACATCAAAGGAGTGCATTATGAGTATACACACAGACGCGTCTTTGAGAGATGCGTTCATCTATCAGGTATTTGTCAGGAACCATACAGAAGAAGGCACTTTCAACGCACTTATAAAAGAACTTGACCGGATTCGTGACATGGGTGTCGACATCGTCTATCTTCTCCCTGTCCACCCGATCGGCGAGAAAAACAGGAAGGGTTCAATCGGTAGCCCGTATTCCATCAAGGATTACCGGGCAATCGATCCGGCGCTGGGAACAAGGGATGAGTTCAAGGCGCTCATCGATGCGGTTCATCAAAAGGGCATGAAACTCATGATGGACATCGTATTCAATCACACCTCCTATGATTCCGTTCTATTCAAGAAACATCCGGAATGGTTCTACTGCGAGAACGGAGCCTACACCAACCGTGTCGGTGATTGGTGGGATATCGTAGACTTCGACTATGACAAGGCCGACGGCCTTGAAACGTATCTCATCGATACCTTGAGCCAGTACGCCCGCATGGGCGTGGACGGATTTCGCTTTGATGTGGCGAGCTTTTTGCCACTGGGTTTTCTCAAGCGGGCGCACAAGGCGGTCAAAGCCATCGATGAGGATACCATATGGCTGTCTGAATCCGTGCATGGCGGGTTTTTGAGGGATTTTAGAAACGAAGGGTTCGAAGGCTTGAGCGAGGGCGAGATATACCGCGTCTTCGATATGGCCTATGATTACGACACCCAGCCCACAATGCTTGATTTCATGAAGGGGGAGGGGTCTTTGGAGGCCTATCTCACCTGGCTCAGACGTCAAGAGGAAATTTATCCCAAGAACTACGTCAAACTGAGAAACCTCGAAAACCATGACTTCGGACGCATTGCGACACTTCTTAAAAATGACACGGAGAAACTCATCAACTGGCATGCCTTCACTTTCTTCAGCAAGGGGGCCACGATGATCTATGCTGGGGGCGAGACGCTTTCCGACCATCATCCAGACCTCTTTGAGAAGGATCCCTATGAACCCGGTCCAAAGGACATATCCCCCTTGATCAAAAAGCTTGCGGACCTCACCCGCGGCCCGCTTCACACTCACGGTGCGTACGATGTCAGAAAGACCGCTTCACATGACGCCGTGTACGCCACATACCTGTTGGAAGGCACCCTCTCATTCGGGCTTTTCAACATCCGGAATCTTGAAGGCGAGGTTTCGATCCCCCTCCGCGATGGAAAATACGAGAACCTTTTAAGCGGTGAGACTGTTGAAGTCGTTTCGGGCAAGGTTGCCCTTGAGCATGCGCCCCTCGTCTTCCAGACAAAAGCGGACGCCTTAAACGGGGAAAAGGGCACCGCATGAGCCTCCTCACTGTCGAGGGCCTCACCTTCGACCATGGTGAGGGAACGCTTTTGAAGGATGTGTCCATCAGACTGTTCGAACGTGAACACGCCGTGCTTGTCGGACCGAACGGCACAGGGAAGTCCACGTTCATGAAACTGCTCGCCAAACGTTTGATTCCCGACTCCGGAACCATTGAATGGATGCACAACAAACGTGTGGGCTATCTGGACCAGTACGCCTCGCTGGATGACAGCCTCACCCTGAAGACATATCTTCACGGCGTCTTTGCGACCCTGTTCGAGAAAGAGGCACGGATGGAGAAACTCTATGAGGATGTCGGCAGGACAGAAAAACCC
Source organism: uncultured Candidatus Izemoplasmatales bacterium (assembly GCA_964501715.1). GTDB lineage: Bacteria > Bacillota_I > Bacilli_A > Izemoplasmatales > Izemoplasmataceae > M55B118. Next base: position 11,611 of record CAZCTR010000028.1, read on the forward strand.
GAAGAACAGACACGGCTTCTGAATCGGGCGAGCGAGATCGGCGAATATCTTATGGAACAGGATTTCTATGCCATAAAATCCAAGATCGGGCGAGTCATGGGCGGCCTCGGCCTTGAGAGCCATTGGCTGAATACAACCCTCGGCAAGCTCTCGGGCGGCATGCGTGCCAAAGCCATACTCGCCAAGCTCCTGCTTGAGGAGGCGGATGTGCTTCTCCTTGATGAGCCCACGAACTTTCTCGATGTTGAGCATATCGAATGGCTCTCCACCTTTCTCAATCAATACGAGAAGGCCTTCATTGTCGTGTCCCATGATGAAGGGTTCCTGCGACGGATCGCAAGGACTGTATTCGCTTTGGAATATGGCAGGATTGAACGCTATAAAGGGAATTACGCCTTTTACGAGAGCGAACGGGCGCTCAGGCACGCCCAGCATGAACGCGCCTTCGAGTCCCAGCAGAAACATATCAAGAAGACCGAGGCGTTCATACAGAAAAACATCACCCGTGCGTCCACATCGAACCGCGCGAAAAGCCGCCGGAAGCAACTCAAAAAAATGAAACGCATCGAAAGGCCGAAAGAGAACCCGGAGTACAGCTTCGCCTTCCCTTTCTCACGTCCGACCGGCAAGGACGTCCTCGAGGTGGACGGGCTCGAGATCGGGTATGACACGCCGCTCACAGACCCCTTGTCCTTCATCATAAGACGGGGTGAAAAGGTCGCCATCACAGGGGAGAACGGCATCGGGAAGTCCACGTTCATCAAGACGGTGCTCGGTGAGGTCGATTCGCTCGGAGGGCGCTACAGTTGGATTGATACCGCGAATATCGCCTATTTCGAACAAGAAGGGCACTTTGATTCACAGCTCACCCCCTTTCAGATTGTGCATGAACGTTACCCCTCCTTCACAAAACAGGATGTGATGGCGCTTCTAGGCCATCATGGAATCGACTACACCAAGGCGATGCGTAAAATCGGCACGCTTTCCGGTGGTGAGAGCACAAAGGTCCGTCTTGCGCTTCTTTATCACAAGAAAGGCAATGTCCTCATTCTCGACGAACCGACCAACCACTTGGATCAGAATGCGAAATCAGCCCTCAAAGAGGCTCTTAATGCATACAAGGGCACGCTGATTCTCGTATCCCATGAAAAAAGCTTTTATGAAGACATCTGCGACACGGAATACACACTTTACGGATAACGCCCAAGAGAGAAAGGATGATACGAATGACCAAAAAAACTGTTGGACAAGCGTTCCTCGACGGCACCAAGCCGAACACCATGCCGAGAACGCCACACAAGGAGGGCAAGAACCAGCCTCCCTTGGAACTTCCTCATGACGAAGCCGACGGACCCATCATCGACCTCAAGCCGGTCGAACGCATCCAGGTCCAAAGAACCGGTCTACAGGACGCCATCAAATCGAGAAGGACCCACAGGGAATACGCACACAAACCCCTCTCGCTTGATGAACTCACCTATGCGCTATATATGACGCAGGGTGTCAGAAAGACCGTCAAGGACAAGGCGACCTTCCGCACTGTCCCATCCGCGGGCGCGCGCCATCCTTTCGAGACCATCCTTCTCATCAACCATGTGGAGGGGCTCGAGCGCGGACTTTACCGGTATCTCGCCCTCGAACACAAGCTGCAAAGGCTCGAGGCTTCTTCGGACATCGCCCAGAAGATGCGCCAGGCCTGTTTGAAACAGCCACAAGTCGAGACTGCCGGAGCCGTGTTCATATGGGTCGCCGATGCCTACCGCACGACATACCGCTATGGTGAGCGCGGATACCGCTACATCCTCCTTGATGCGGGCCATGTCGCACAGAATCTCTATCTGGTCGCGGAACAAATCGATAGCGGCGTCTGCGCCATCGCCGCCTACGATGATGACAGGCTTAACCATTTGCTCGGACTCGACGGAGAATCGCAGTTCACCGCATACGTCGCCACGCTCGGAAAGCTGTAAAGGGTCCTTAAGGGCCCTTTACACCCTTTTGACATTTCCCTTGAAAATCCGTTTTATTAGTGTT
>CAZCTR010000029.1:0-11864 GCA_964501715.1 uncultured Candidatus Izemoplasmatales bacterium
AGCACCATGACGATGCCGAGCGCGGACATGAGGAACCCTATGAGATAAAGCGCCATTTTGAGCGCGATGTGTCTTTTGAACATACAATCACTTCTCCCATGGGACACTATAGCACAAGTGGGCGTCTCTTGCACGTGCTACGACCGATTGATTCATGGAAAGCGTTTCGGTTGATATTATTTCGGTTTCGAAATATAATTCAAGTGAGGTGATTCAAATGCGCGAACTGAAAGGCATCCACCACGTCACCGCGATCACGAGTGACGCCAAGAGAATATACGATTTCTTCACAGATATCCTGGGTCTGAGACTCGTCAAGAGAACTGTGAATCAGGATGACATCGAGACCTACCATCTTTTCTTTGCCGACGATGAAGGGAGTCCCGGGACCGACATGACATTCTTCGACTTCCCCGGTGCCGCGGCGGCGGTGAAAGGGACCGACGAGATTTCACGGACGGGATTCCGCGTCAAGGACGACCAAGCTCTCGACTACTGGAAACGGCGGTTCGACCATTACAACATCGTCTATGAGGAGACCCTCCTCTTTGGAAGGAAGACGATATATTTTAACGACTTTGACCACCAGGACTACGCCATCGTCTCCGACGAACTCTCAGGAGGCATCGAAGGCGGCACACCATGGAAGAACGGCCCGGTGCCGGACGCTTACGCAATCACCGGACTCGGCCCCATCTTTCTCACTGTACGCGACCCAAAGCGGATGGAGCAAAGCCTAACCGGACATATGGGGATGCGGAAGGTTGAAAGTGACGGGGCTCTCACCCTCTATGAGATGGGCGAGGGGGGCAACGGCGGCAGCGTCATCGTCGAAACCGACAATGAATCCCCCATCGCCCGCCAGGGCTACGGCGGTGTCCACCACGTCGCCTTCAGGATAGAGGACAAACCGGAGCTGTTCGAATGGATCGACCATTTGAACAGCGCCGGCGCACGCCACTCGGGTTTTGTGGACAGATTCTATTTCAAGAGCCTCTACACCCGGCTTTATCCCTACATCCTCTTCGAATTCGCGACCGAAGGGCCCGGTTTCATCGACGACGAGGAGACCTACGAGACGCTCGGAAGCACCCTTTCCCTGCCTCCGGCCCTCCGCAAGCACCGTAAAGAGGTCGAGAATTTCATCAAACCCCTCGACATAGAGAACCCGAACCAAAAAAGGGAAAAGGAATGGTTCGATGCGTGACCTCAAGACCTTGACCATCTTCTTTCGAACACGTGGCACCCTTGAGGGGCTGATCAAGCGCGACATCGCATCCTACGGACTCAACATCACTGAATTCGGCACGCTCGACGCCCTTTACCACAAGGGTCCTCTCACCGTGAACGCCATCCTCGAAAAGGTGCTTGTCGCGAACTCGAGCATGTCCTACGTTTTAGAGGCACTTGGGAAAAAAGGGCTCATCACCAGGACACGGAACCCCGACGACAAACGCTCCTACCTCATCGCACTTACAGACAAGGGCAAGGACACATTCGAATGCATGTACGAAACCCACAGGAAGAACATGCGGGCGCACCTCGATGTGCTCGATGACCACGAGGAAAAAGAACTGCAACGATTGCTCAAGAAAATAGGAAAACAAAACGAAGGAGAGATTCATTATGAGTGAACCATTGAAAATAGGCATCATCCTAGGCAGTACAAGAGAAGGGCGCGTAAGCCCTCAAGTAGGCGAATGGGTGAAAGAGAAAGCGGACCGGTTCGGTACCGCGGAGTATGAGATTGTCGACATCAAGGATTACAACCTCCCACTCCTTGGGACCAGTGAGGATACAAGCGGAGTGGAACGCTACAACCAGAAACTGTCCGAACTTGACGGTTTCCTCTTCATCGTCCAGGAATACAACCACTCCATGAGCGGAGCGCTCAAGAACGCCATGGATTCAGCCAAGGAAGCCTGGTTTGAAAAAGCCGCAGGCATCGTCAGTTACGGCTCCGCCGGCGGCGCACGTGCAGCCGAACATCTGAGGGCGGTGCTTACAGAACTCAGAATGGCCCATGTGAGAACCCATCCGCTGCTTTCATTGTTCGAGGACTTTGAGAATTTCTCAGACTTCAAGCCAAGAAACGACCTTCATGAAGAAAACCTGAAGACCCTCCTCGACGAACTCGAACGCTGGACGAAAGCCATGAAATCCATTCGCGAATGATCAACCTCTTGGATGCCAAGCCTCGCACCCATATTAGGGGACCGGATTTTCCGGTCCCCTTTTGCATTGAATATCTACAGATCCATCAACAAAACAGGTATGAAAAAGCCCCTGGACACACATCATTCGTCCAGGGGCTTGACTACAGAATGCGGTAATTCATTTGAATGCCACTGTTCTAAAGACCGGCTCCCATTCGCTTTCCTTCCGGTAGAAGACTGCAGGGAAGCCAAGAGGGACAGCAACGCGGTGCACGCCTCCATGATAGACTTCATCGGTTCCAAGTCGTACGTAGGCTCCTTCCGGCAACGTGATTTCAAGTTCATTCACGTTCTTTCGTACGACGGGATAGACGATGAGGTCACGGCCCAGCATGAACACCTGCCGTGCCTCAAAGCACCAGCGCTCGCTGTAATGATAGAAAAGGGGGCGGATGACGGGGACCCCCGTGGACTGATAGGTTTCCTTGAGGGCGCTTAGGTAAGGGTTGAGGGCTTTGTAGACCTGGGCCATCCGTGCGAAGTGATTGAGAACACCGGAGTCCGAGAACTGAACGTTTGATTCGGGTCGGTTCCCCTCATGGAGTCTGAAAAGCGGGGTGAACGCGTTCAGTTCCGCCCAGCGCATGAAAAGCTCGGCGCTTCTTCTCATGTGGAAGATGGTCGTGTAGCCACCCGTGTCGCTGTGCGGTGTGCCCGCGCCCGAGATGGCCACGCTCAAAAGCCCGTTTACGACGCTTCCGAGGCCGTAGGCATCGGAGAAATCGACATGCTGGTCGCCGATCCAGAGCGTATTTGTGTGTGAGAGCGTGCCGCTGTAGGCGGCACGGCTGAAGAAGAAACAATGCTTACCCGATTCCGCGATCGCCTCGCGGTTCACCTTGGCCCAGAGGTCGGGCCAACGGTTGTGCCATGCCGTGCCATAGCCGCCGTGAAGTTTCGCGTCCGTGGGAAGGTATTCACCGAAATCGGCCATCCAGCCTGCCATCCCGATGCCGATCATCTCGCGCTTGATGAGCCCTTTGACCCAGACGTAGGCGTCCGGGTTCGTAAGGTCGAAGATGCCCGCCTTGAAGGTGGTCGATTCAATGAGGTAGGGGTCATCATGCCTGTTCTTGACGAGGTAGCCCTTGTCCTTGGCCTCGTTGAAGAGCGGGGTGTCCTCCTTCAGGAAGGTGTTGATATAGCCGAGGAAATGGATGCCTTCTTCCCTCCACTTCCCGATCCTTTTCTCAAGGTCTGAGTAGGCCGTTTCATCTGCCGTCCAATCCCAGAGCACCTGATAGCCGAACGGGGTCTTCACATGGCCGCTCCAGTCCTGCGACCAGACGCCGGTGACCGGAACACCCGCCGCCTTGGCGGTCCGGATCGCGCTGTCCACTTTGTCGGTTCCACCTTGCGGGGCGAGGATGACACCCTCACCCGTCCACTTGGGAAGCGGACGCTGGATGCCGATGAAACGGTTGAAGCGTCCGGCAAGGTCCGGAAACGTATCCCCGAAGAAAAAACGGATCCTTTCTGGTATCTCGCGGAAGTAAAGCGTGGTGCGGCTGATACCGAATGTGAACTCGGCGTACCTGACCGATTCCGCATGCACCATGTAGCGCTCGCTCGACATGAAGGAGGGCTGTTTGTAGTAAGTCTCCTGTTCCTTGAAATTTTCCGGGTGGTCGGGATTCACACCGAAGAGTCTCTCACGGACAGTCTTCTTGAGCAGTTTCATCACCGAATGGCGCTCGCTCACCCAGATGGGGACCGTCTTCCCTTTCAAATCGAAGGCGGCGAACTGTTCGCCGCAACCGTATATGTGCTCATCAGCGAAAGTTTCAAGATGGAGCCAGAAACGGTTGTAACCTTCATCGCATGACACACTGAGAATGGTGTGACCGTCTTCGTTGACCGTAAGCGTGCAAGCGACATCCCCGTCGCTGAAATGAAGGGTGTTTCCGTCTTTCCTTTCAAACGCAAGGGCCCTTCTTTCCTTGATCTTGTCCTTGGTTTTGAAGGTCCCGCGTTTCATGCGATAACGGGCTTCCCCTTTAGCGATCTCGATGACAGGGACGTCGGCATTCAGATTGAGCAATGTTTCAAAGTTCCGCATTGTCTTCACTCCACAGTTCGTCATAGGCATAGCCTGTGATGGCTTCGCACTGTCTTTTTTCCTCTTCGCTCAAGGTGTCCTTCCCGTCTTTCAAGTCGGTGATCGCCTTTTGAAGCACGTCAAACCCTTCCTGAGTGAGCGGATACTTCTTGACGAAGAAAAGGGTGAAGGCGATGAAGACGACCGGCATGAGGATGAACATGTACTTGATGCCCTCACGCGCTAGGGGGGCCTGCACATCCAAGGACCCGTCATACCCGATGAGGAAAAGGGCGAGCCCGATCAAACCCAGAGCGATGCCGTTGGCGACCTTGCGGGCGAATGTGGCCATGCCAGAATATAGTCCGGCCCGGCGTTTTGTCGTGATGAGCTCGTCGACATCGGCCATGTCGGCGAGGATCGAGAAGGCGGTGACCGTCCCGGCAGCTGTGCCGAAACCGATCAGAAACGACAGCACAACGACCGGAATCATCGGCGCGCCCTCATAGGCGAAGAAAAGCATGGCGAGCGAGGCCACAGCCTGGATGGGGAAGCCGATCCAGGCCGGAAGCTTCTTCGAATGGCGCTTGAGCAGCGCCTGATAGAGAAACATCGCGAGAAGTTGCGAACTGAGGACCCCCGCCATCACGAGTACATATTGTCCGGATTGGAAGAGGACATAGGTGAGGAAATACATGACGAGGGCCATGATGAAATCCATCGAACCCTGTCCGAAGAGAAAGATGCCGAGATAATAGCGGAACGCCCGGCTCTTGAACACCGTGAGGTTCGCGCTCCATTTCTCCGGAGCGTTTCTCACATTGCCCTCGGGGCGTTCCCAGGTGGTCGTGAAGGTGACCAGGATGGCCACCAGGAACAGAACCCCGAACACCCCGCCCATGACTGCGAACCCGGCCTCCCCTCCGTCGAACCGGTTCACGATCATATCGGGAAGGAGCCCTCCGAGTATGGCCGACAAGGCGGAGAAGATCATCCGTATGGCTGTGTACTGCCCGCGCAGGTGATAATCGCGGATCATGTCGGGAAGGAGTGCGTTATAAGGCACCATGACGATGGTGAACCCTGTTGAGAACATGATGAAGGTGACAAGATAATAGAGGTACTGGACCCACTCCCCGCCTCCGATTGAAAGCCAGAGAAGGAAGAACGTGAAGCCCGCGATGAAACTCCCGAAAAGCAAAAAGAGCCTTTTCGCGCCAAAGCGCGAACGCGTACGGTCCACTATGCGTCCCATGAGGGGATCGCTCACAGCATCCCAGGCCCGACCGATGAACGGGATGGACCCTGCGAGCAGCGGGCTCAGACCGACGATGTCGGTGAGAAAATAGAGATAGAGGATGCTGATGATCAGAAAGGCGCCGCCTCCGTAAAGGTCGGCGGACCCGTATCCGAGCTTGCTCACAAGGCTGTCACTTTGTTTTTTCATGCTGTCTCCTCTCGTAATGCAGTGGTTGGATAAGTGGGAAATGAAATATTGTGAACCTTTATAAAGAAAAGAAAGGCGGATGACCGGTCTGAATGCGCAACGACTGGGGCTCAATCACATATACTATATACAGTATAAATGATACGGAATGGTTTTTGAAGCGCTTTTCTGAAAAGCGACGCCAGGATCGGGCAAAATTACTCAGACCATCAGGCCTATAAAAAAGAAAGGATGCATGGATCATCCTTTCTGATATTCGAAGACTCTCACCGCTTCGCGGATGGTCTTCTCGTGGGCCTCTTTTCCATAGTTGTCGACTTCCTTCGCGTTTTTCGGTCCATGGGAAAGACAACAGGGTCCGCCGATGCATCCGCCTTCGCAGGCCATGCCCTCGATGAAATTGCCATTGAGTCTTCCGGCCTTGAGCTTGAGCAGCGCACCCTTGGCCTCCTTGATGCCATTGCAGGCGACAGGCTTGAAATCGAAGTCGATGTCCTGTTCCTCCATAGCTTCGCGGATGGCATCGCTCAGCCCGCCCGAGCGTGCGAATATCCTCCCGTAGAAACTCGCATTGTCGAGTGTGCTCCCCCTCAGCCTTGGCAGCTCGATCTCAAACGCATCGATGAGGGACTGAAGCTCCTCGAAAGTGAGCACATGGTCGACTTCCGTGTTGGTCGCCTCACGCTTCTTGGAGACGCAGGGACCGACGAAGAGGATCCCGGCATCCGGATGGAGCTCTCGGATGAAGTCGGCGACGATGGCCATCGGGGATGGGTTATGCGAGACATAATCCTCAAGCGAGGGAAAGTGTTTCTTGACATAGGCGACGAACGAAGGGCAGCACGAACTTGTAAGGACGCCTTTTTCGGATAGTTCCATCGCCTCTTCCATGGCCGCATAGTCCGCGCCGAGGGCGGCCTCGACCACATCGTCGACACCAAGCATCTTGATGCCGGTGATGACTTGCGGAAGGCTCGCATAGGTGAATTGCGAAGCGATCGACGGGGCGACGATGGCGAATATGCGTTTATCATCGAGCGGCTTGTCCTTGAGCATCCTGACGACCTCCGCAATCTCGGAGGTGTCGCTGATCGCGCCAAAGGGACACTGATAGACGCAGGCACCACATTCGATGCATTTGTCCCCGTCGATCTTCGCGGCCTTGTCCTCGTCCATCGAGATCGCATCGACAGGACAGGCCCGCACACATGGACGCTCAAGCTTGATGATCGCCCCGTAAGGACAGACTTTCTGACAGCGGCCGCACTCGACGCACTTCTCCTTGTCTATGACCGCCCTATGGGCGTGATCGAAACTGATCGCGTCCTTCGGGCACGCATGCTCGCATCTGTGTGCGATGCATCCCCGGCAGGCCCCGGTGACCTCGAAACCGCCCACCGGGCACTCGTCGCAGGCTTCCTCGATGACTTCGACCTTGAGGTCGCTTTCCTTGCGTCCGCCGAGGGCGAGCGAGATGCGTTCTGTGAGGATGTGTCTCTCTTTATATACGCAACAGCGGAAATGCGGGGTCTTACCCGGTATGATCTCATAGGGGATGTCACGGTAAGCATTGATGAGATCATCATGCATCGCATGTTTTGCGACGCCTTTTAGGACCTTGTATTTGAGTTCCTGCACTTTTGTGTCGAATATCATCGAATCGCTCCTAGAATTGACTCATGCGGACACGTTTCCCCATGGCCTCGAGGTTTTCTTTCAAATCATTGATGATGCGCATCTTGACGCTGTGGTCAATGGGAAGGTCCGGATTCTGATGGGCCGGATTGATCGCCGTCCCGACGAAAAAATGGATGTCGGTCGCCTCCTCAAACAGAAGATGGGAAAGTTTCGAGGCTGTATCCTTCTTCCCCTGAAAAAGGAATCTTTGAGAACCTTCCTTGTGGGCTTTGGCGTTCTTGAGCACATGTGAGAGGGTGATGATGCCTTCGCTCACAAGGTCGATGCCCGCAAGCCTTCCCGCTGGGGGCATTGTCTTCGTCGCGGTTTTCATATCAACCTCGAGCGGGACGTTCATATGGTTTGAGAACATCTGAGCGGTCGACCCACCGCAGATGACGCGCATGCCCTTCTTGGACAGAAAGAGTTCCATCGCTTTCACGTCATCGTCCTTGTGGGCGGGAGGACCTACAAACAGGTTCAAGTTCCTCCGTGGTCTGACCTTGAGGGCGAGTGTCGTGGTGTCATCTCCCGGACGCCCGTGATAGAGGCTCTCGCACTCATCGATCAGGAGTTCGGCGAGGGTTCTTGCGGAATAATCCTCTTGATACATCGCTTCAAGATATTCAATGATGTGATGACGCTGCCAACCGAAATTGAGTTCCTCCCCGACACCTGCGTGGATGCATCCGTCACTCATCGACATGAGGACGTCCCCGCTTTCAAGGCTGTGAGTGGCGATTGAGACGGTCCGTCCGCTCATTTCGATGTGGCGGTAGTCAAGAGGCAGATGAGTCCCTTTGCGAAGGACGATCGGCTCGGGATTGTCATAGTTGATGATGGTCACGGTCCTGCCCTTCCTGATATGGAATACCGTGAAGGTCGAATAGGCGATGTCGCGCACCTTGCATACGGGAAGCGTCTTCAATACGGTGTCCATGACCTCCTGAAGCGGTACGCCCCGGGCGACCATGGTCGCGACCATGGTGCTTGAGAGCGTGGAGAGGATGTTGGCCTTGACCCCGCTTCCAAGCCCGTCGGAAAGCACCAGCACCTGGTCTTTCTGCGTTTGGTTGGATACCACGTTGTCACCGCAGAGTTCCTCTCCGTCCTTGTGCAGTGAGAGGGTGTGTGTCTCGACACTGAGATCATTCATCGTCGATGACCTTCTTGAGGTCGCTGAGCGCGCCCTTGGTCTCTGCGGTGGTCTCGCCGAGCAGCGAGGCGATTTCGTGGACGACGCGCATCTGCTTGTCAATCACTTCGTCGGTGATGGCGACGGTGCGTCTTGTGGCCCTCTCCTTCTGACGCTTGTGTTGGATCTCCGCGGTGATGTCTCTGAGTATGGCGATGAAGACCCTGAACTTGGAGTCATAGACGACGGTCTCGTCGATGTGGCGGTCCTGCTCGCTCAGATAGAACGCATGATGGTGACGGGTCCGTTCATTTTCCAGCATGTCGAGATACGGGTCCGGATCGAGCAGCTCATGGATGTGAAGCGTGCTCTCCTTGATGCCCGACACACCGAGGAGCTGCTTGGCCACGGGGTTCATCGTGCGTACCTTGAGGTCGCTTGTGAAGACGAGGACCCCGTTTGGACTGTTGTGGACGATGTTGTCCGAAAAGGATTCCGCCCGCTCCTTGAGATAGGGCAGGCACATGGTCAGGTCGGCCTTTCCCTGATAGACAGCCCTGGCCTTGCTTAAACAGGTGTCGTATCCACAGGAGCCACAGTTCAGGATCTTCTTCTTTTCATCCTTGCCCATCTGTCTGAGGATGTCGTCGAGTGCTTCATCAGTGGGTTCGTTGTCACTTTTATGCAGGCAATCATAGGTGACGCTTGCCTGCTCGTACAACCCTTCGACAGGGTAATCCTCGAAGGTGGTGTTCTGCCTTATGTTGATGACGCTCTTGAGGGGTTTCTTGGTGTGGGTGTTCCTGAGGGGGCCACCCGTGCAGGAGTTGTCGCACGCGCTCATCTCGATGAAGGCATTGTCTATGACGCCTTCATCAATGTCGCTCAAGGCCTGTTCGCAGGCCTCGATGCCATCGACGGAGAGATAATGGTAATCAGGCTCGTGTCGGGCGAAGCTCCGGATGATGCCGCCTGAGACAGGGAACGCGTTGGTTCTACCCTTAGGGTTGTCCGTGTCGGTCCTCTTCCAGTCCACCTGCGATTCCTCGAGCCAATGTTTCAGTTCGACGAAGCTGATGACGGCGTCCATGGTATCGTCCACCTCCGCTTCATACCGCTTGGAAAGACATGGCCCGATAAATACCTTGAGCGCATCCGGGTGGCGTTCATCGAGCATCCTCTTGTGGATGTGCATCGGGCTCGGCGTATTGGACAGATAGGGGATGAGGGCGGGATGGTGTTTCTGGATGAGGAGATTCACCGTCGGGCAGGCCGAGCTGATGATGATGGGGGAACGCTTGTTCGCGATTTCCCGCTCGTAGCGCCTCTTGACAACGGTCGCCGCTTCGGCGGTCTGATAGACTTCTCGGACGCCGAGTGTCTTCAGGGCTTCCCGCATGCTGTTGAAGTCACTTTTATAGAAGTCCGAAAGGAAGGAGGGTGCGATGGAGATGACGATCTCCCTTTTTTCCAAAAGCCAGTTCCTGAGGAAGTCCATGTCGCTATGCACCGCTTTCGCGTCCTGCGGGCATGAGTTTTTGCACAATCCGCAATAGATGCAGTCGTCACTTATGATCTGGGCCTGGTTGTCACTGAAGGATATGGCCTTGACGGGACAGGTCCTTATGCACTTGTAACAGTTCTCGCAATCATTGGTCCGTGTTCTGATCAGTTCCATCGTCATCCAGCTTTCTTAGCACTTTGTCTTTGAATACAGTATCAAACGTCTCAAGGGAGACACTCTCGCAGGGACCGTCATCAATCTTGAAAGAGACGGCGTGCATGCAGTTGTTCAGACAGAAGGACGCCTTCAGTTCCACCGTTTCCTCAAGTCCGTTTTCACTTATGGCTTCTTTGAACCTGTCGATCACTTCATAGGAACCCTTGAGATGGCAGCTGCTTCCGACACATACGGAAATGTTCATGTCACTTCTCCTCCTTTTTTCTGAGCTCGCTTGAGAGGAACGCAAGGCTCTCGGCCATGTTCTCGTTGTAGACGACCACGTTATCCGGCACGTTCAGATGAACCGGCGCGAAATTCCAGATTGCCTTCACGCCGCTGTCGATAAGCGCATCGGTGATGTCCTGCGCACTCTCGGCCGGCACGACGATGATGCCGATCTGCACATGGAGCCTCGATACGAGCTGTCTGAGTTTGGACACGTGATAGATGGGCACACCGCTCTGCATTTCCGGAGTGCGCGCCCGGGTATCGAAGGCGAGCACGATTTTCATGTTGTAATCACGAAATCCCTCATAGGATAAAAGGGCGGAACCGAGGTGTCCCACCCCGACGAGGACAGCCTGGGAAAAGTCCTTGTAGCCAAGAAAGGTCTCAAGGTCATCGATCAGCTGCCTGACATCCCTGCCTTGGTTCGGGACACCCGGCTTGTCACTGACAGTTTGCAGGTCCTTACGCACCTGGATGGGTGTGAATCCCAAGTCCTCCGCGATTCTTGAAGATGAACAGAACGCGATGCCGTTTTTCTTGTATTTTCGCAACAACAAAAGATATTTGGGCAGACGTCTCAGCATGGGTTGTGGCACTTTCTTCGTCATAACGCACCTCTATACGATATTTTTTTATCGATTTCAACCTTAGTATATCTGACATAAACTTGTAATACAAGACGGTTTTTCAAGAATACGTTTTCATTGTTACATGGCGAATCCATCCCTTATATGGATGAGTAAATTGCGTGTGGATTGCAGTATGCATGCATACCTCACAGTCAATTCTGATTGCTTTTTCAATGCATCCGTGCTATGATGAAATTAATCAAACTAATGCCCGCATTTCCATTGGGCGAATAGGTTTGACAAAGCCAAACCCGGAGCAATCCGGCGACGGAAAACTACAGGGTCTCTCTGAGACAGCCAGTTACCTTGCTTATCCAAAGGAAGTGCTGATGATGAAAAAATTCATTGTCGCTGGCGCATTGGTTTTATTTATTTTCTCTTTCTCATTCAAACTGTTTTCGGATTGGGACGCCTCCAATGACTACAGGCACGCCTTATTCCTGAACGGCTACCATGTCGAAAATTCAACCACTTCATATGAACCGGGTCAGAATCTGGTTCCCAAAGGGTCCCTGCTCACTGTGGGGGATGTCGATGAAATCACATACACCTACGAACTGCTGGTTCTTCCGGACCGCTCGATCACTTCCGATTTCCAGAGTGTCGTTCTTGAAACCGCTGAAGGCAAGACCGGCGACACACATGGTCTTTTCAACATAGAGACAGAAGTTCTCTTCCATGAGGCCCTGAAAGGCGAGGATCATGACAGGATGACAGTCCAATCGACCATCACCCTTGCCAAACCAACAACCGAAGAGCAGGCTGAATTTC
>CAZCTR010000030.1:0-11140 GCA_964501715.1 uncultured Candidatus Izemoplasmatales bacterium
CATGGATGGCGAGCGACTCGAGGTCGCGGATGGCGTGTGCCTTCCAGGTCTCGTCCCCTATGTGCTGCCAACCGGGAAGTTCGGTGAAGACCAAGAGCCCGATCTCGTCACAGCGGTCGAGGAAATGCCGGCTCGGCGGGTAGTGCGAACTCCTGACAATGGTCGCTCCGAGTTCATGTTTCAAGATGTCCGCATCCTTCTTCTGCGCGCTTTCAGGCATGGCATATCCGACAAAAGGGAATGATTGGTGGCGGTTGAGCCCGCGCAGGAAGACGGCTTCGCCGTTAAGATAGAAATGGTTCTCATCGACGTGCACGGTGCGCACGCCGAAACGGGTCTCGTGGGCGAATTCGCCGTTTAGATGGACCTTGAGCGTGTAGAGTTTCGGGTGCTTGAGTGTCCAAAGCGTCAGGTCATGCTCCTCTTCAAGCGTGACGGTGTCTGTCTCGCAATCGGCCTTGAAAGTCTTGATCAAAGTCTCTCCATCAAAAATCTCGAACAAGGCTTCGAGCATCCCTGTTTCCTTGAGACACGCCATGCGGAGGTTGAGGCTCTTCTCATTTCCGTCGATGAGCACGTGTTTCACCGCGTCGCGCGGTGTCTCGATCAGGGTCACCTCACGGTAGATGCCGCCGTAGGTGAGATAATCGATGACGTGCCCGAAAGGCGGATGGTCGGAAGTCTCCCTTGAATCCACCTTGAGCGTGAGCAGATTATCCCTTTCAAGGGCGTCGGTGAGTTCGACCTCGAAGGCCGTGTAGCCCCCGACGTGAGACTTCAGATGCCTGCCGTTCAAATAGACTTCCGCCTTGCTCATGACGCCTTCGAATCTCACGAACAGTCGGCGCTTCTTTTCAAGGTCATAGGAAAACGTCTTCTGATAGGCATACACACCCTCGGTCGCGGTCTCGTCGAAATAGGATTTGCTCAGTGTCTGCACAGTGTGGGGGATGTCGACGAATGTCCCCTCGAAAGGCGTGTCGGTGTCTTTTTCCGAAAAGCCTTGCTTGAAGCGCCAATCAAAGTTCAATGCCGTCTTCCGCATAGATGTCACGCTCCTTCAGTTTGTCGACGATCTCGGCGTAGGCCTTTTCGTCGAGTACATGCTTCTTGTTGAAAAGGGTCAATGAGATGAGGAGTCCGATGATCGGCACAAGGAACATGAGGATCCTCATCCCGATGATGGTGAGGTCCGCCTGCGGCTGTCTCACATCATCGATGGCCGGCACGAACTGGAAGATCTCGAGCCCCGCACCGATGACGCCGAGGCTCAGGCCCATCGACAGCTTGACGATGAAGGTCTGCACGCTGAATGCAAGAGCCTCCGAGCGTTCGTTCTGATGGTATTCGCCGTATTCTACGGTGTCGGAGACAAGCACGGTCTGAAGCACCATCTGAAGGCCCTGACCGATGAACACGAAGCCTCCGAAGGCGAATAGCAGGGAAAGCTCCAAGGTGTTCTCGAAGAAGAATGCGTTGAACAAGAGGAGCGCGAAACCTGCGATTTGCAATATGACCGACAGGTTGAAGACCTGTTTGCGCAACAGCTTTTTCTTGAGGAGCGGAAAGATGAGCGAGCCGATCACCTGTAGCACGCCGCCGATCCCCATGAAGACGATGAAGAGCTCCGGGCGGGCGATATCGTAGAGGATATAGTAGATGGCCATGCCGCTTGTGATGTAGAGCACGAAGTTCGAGATGAGGACCACGACCATGACCACGAGCAGCTGATCATTGCCCCGCAGAAGATTGAACATCCTTTTCAGGCTCACCTTGTTCGCCTTCTTCGTGACGACATTTTCACGGACACGAAGCGCGAGCACGAGCTCACTGAAGAAAAACACCAAGGACACGATGAGGGCGAGGAAAAAAAATCCTCTCGTCTGAGCCTCGACATTCCGCCCGCCCCCGAGGATCTCCGCGAGCTGCAGGTATCCCGCCGAGACGATGAAGAAACCGATGCTCGTGAATAGGCGGGTCAGCACGGTGATGCTCTCGCGCTCCTTCTGCGATTGCGAGAGCGCCGGGATCATGCTCCAAAAGGGGATGTCCATGAGTGTATAGGTCATGCCCCAAAGCGTGTAGAGCACCGTCACGTACGCATACATGCGTAGCGAGTCGGGAGAGAGGTCGGGGTTTAGGAATATGAGTACCAGGATGATGCTGTTCAGGAAGGACCCGATCAGGATCCAGGGCCTGAACTTGCCCATCCTGCTGTTTGTGTTCGCCACCACGCTGCCCATGATCGGGTCGTTGACGGCGTCCCAGATGCGCACGATCATCATCATCGTCCCGATGAAAAGGGGCGAGATGCCGATCAGGTCGATGAAGAAGAACGCCATGATGGTGCTCATCGCGAACATGGCGTCCTTGCCGAGCCCTCCGAACGCGAATATGAACTTATGTCTTTTCGATACTGTCTTTGTCTGCATCTTCTATCTCCTCGATGATATATAGTCTTGAGCTGAAATCGGGCATGAGCCGCATGCCCTCCTGATACCCCGTGCCCCTGAAACGTGTGGGGAGCACGAGGCCATGACGCATCAGAAGTGCGCCGCTTGCGACGCACACGAACGGCTCGCTTTTGAACCTGAACCGGTTTGAAAGCCAGTTGAAGACCATGCCGTGCGGCTTCAGACGGATCGGAAGCGCGTGGCTCACAAGGGCGCCGAACCGTCTGATGTTCTCGAATTGCTCACGCATGCTCACCTTGTAGCGCTTCGTCTCATCGAGTCCGCGAAGACGCACTGTCTCCTCTTTCGGATTCGGAGAGGCGAGGCCCTTGAAGATGCCGAGCACGGCTTTTTCCCTGTTTTGGTCCACAACCATGAACCGCGTATCGTCCCCCTTGGAGAGGTCGTGAAACTCGCCGTATTGGAAAATACGCCTATGCGCCTTGTAAAAGGCCGTCTGCCGTTTGATCACCTCGCGGTCGAAGCGTGGGCGCTTGCGCAGGTCGAGTTCGTATCCGAGCACCCCGAAACAGGCGACGTTGAAGCGTGTCTCAAGAGGGGTATGCCTGAGGACCTGATGTGAGATGTCGTCACTCACATGGTTCGAGATGCTGCTTTGCGGATAGGAGAGCGCCGTCCCTTTCTGTATGGCGAGGCGCTCATGCGCGTCGGTGTTGTCGCTCGTCCAGGTTTGTGGCATGTAATAAAGCATTCCGAGGTCGAAACGGTTCCCTCCGCTGCTGCAGGATTCGAAGAGGACGTCCGGGAAGGCATCCTTTAGGCGCTTCAGGAGGTTATAAAGCCCGAGGACGTAAAGATGGGCAAGTTTTCCCTGATGCGCCTTGTCTTTCCCCTTGGAATAAAGGTCCGAAAGGTTGCGGTTCATATCCCACTTCACATAGTCGACATCCCCGCGGGTGAAGACGTCCTTCAAGGTCTTAAAGAGATGGTCGACGACCTCCCCCTTGCTCAAGTCGAGAACAAGCTGGTTTCTTCCTAGCGAGGGATTGACGCCGGGTTTCTCGATGACCCAATCCGGGTGATTCAAATAGAGGTCGCTATCCTTGTTGACCATCTCCGGTTCGACCCATAGGCCGAACTTAAGACCCATCCGCTTGATCTTCCTGCTCAGTTTCGGCAGGCCTCCGGGCAGTTTCTTCAGGTTCTCGTGCCAGTCGCCAAGGGAAGACGTGTCGTCATCGCGTCTTCCAAACCACCCGTCGTCCAGGCAGAAACACTCAATGCCCAGTCTTTTCGCTTTCTTGGCGATGGCCAGGAGCTTTTTTTCGTTGAAATCGAAATAGGTCGCCTCCCAGTTGTTGACCTTGATGGGACGGTCCCTGTTCTCACTGTTGAGGTGATGCTTGATGAAGTCATGCATGTGCTTGCGCATGCCGAACAGGCCACAATCCGAGAAGGAAAGCACGGCCTCCGGGGCTGTGAAGGTCTCCCCCGGTTCCAGCCGCCACTTGAAATCGAAGCTGTTGAGGCCCATGTTGACGCGCAGCATGTCATGCGGACTTTTCTCGAAGGTGGCCTCGAAGTTGCCCGAATAGATGAGATTGAAGCCATACACATCGCCGAACGCCTCGCTTGCGTCCTCTTTTAGAAGCGCGAAGAACGGGTTGTGGTCGCTGCTTGAGACCCCTTTTTTGCTGTCGATCTTGTGGACGCCGTAGCGCAGGGGATGACGGTGCATGTGACGCTCCCTGATCCACGCGCCATCCAGGGTGAGCAGGTCATAGTCCGATTCGAGGAAATCGACCGTGGAGCTGAGGACGCGGTCAAGTGTGAAAGCCTCGTCGGTGTCGTTTGTCAGTGTCAGATTCTTCACAAGGGCATCCTCGTCCTCGAAGGCGGTGTAGTAAAGCCTCAGATGGATGTCGTGGTGTTTCTCCTTGAGTGTGATGATCAGCGTCTCGCCCTTCTTCGCCTGCGGCAAGCCTTCAAAGGACACGTCCTTACGGGTCTCGTGGCTGTGATAGAGGAAATCCATCGCGCGGAATCCGCTCTCGTCCTCGATGTGGATGAGGGGTTCACGGTAATCCCCCTTGCCATGGCTAGGGGCTTCGAGAGGGACGTGATTGAGCGAGAAGTCCTCATGGTCCTCGTAGTTCGTCGTGCTTCCGACGATGTGGCGCTTGTTGAGGAAGTGCGCCTGGGTGTGGACCTCACCGAGCTTCGCACCGTAATATAGGTGCAACAGGTGGCCGGTCTCATCTATGCCGATCACATAGGACGTTGCGAGGGTGCTCAGATGGAACATGCGTTTCTGTTTATCAAAATGAATCATCCTCTTCCTCCTTGAACGTGTAAGACGTCGTGTGGGTCCTTGTCGTGTGCTTCCTTTGAAAACTTCCGGGATTCTGGTCACGGTGCATGTCGTTGGGCGGGTGCTGCGTCTCGAAACATATGTGGCTGTGCGCCTTGTCGGGCCTAAAGCCTTCCGCCGGGTCGTCTGCAGGAAAATTGTTGGTGTAGACCTGGACGGACGGGTAATCGGTCGTGATGTGTAGACACCGGCCGCCCTGGGCGCATTTCAAGGTGATCTCTTTGGGCGATGAAAAGACAAAACAGTGGTCGATGCCCCTTTGCGGGGTGTCCGCGAGGGCTTTCAGTGAATCCTTCAAAGGTCTTTCTTCGGTGAAATCGAACCAGGTGTGCTTGACCGGTACGCAATTCATAGGGATATTGTGTTCACTCAATGTATAGACCCTGTCCGCATTCAACCTAAGTGTGTGGTGATCGAGCGAGTCATGCCCTTCACCGCCAAGATTGAAGTACGTGTGATTGGTGAGGTTCGAATACGTGTCATGGTCGGTGGTTGTCTCATGAGTGATGGTGAACCCGTCGGGACGGAAACGGTAGATCACACGCACCGTGTCGGCCGCAGGAAAGTGTTCATAGGTGGGTTTCAATGTGAAGATGACTGCGTTTTTCCTCTTTTCCATTTCGAACCGTTTGAAAGCGAGGTTGTCACGCCCGCTGTGATGATGGACGGCATGGTCGCTCTTTAGGGTGTAGGTTTTTCCGTTTTGGAAGATTTCAGGCGGATAGACACGGCCCGCAAGCGGTCCGATGGTCGCACCCGGAAACTTTGTGTTGTGTTCGTAGCGGCTTTTGTCTGCGTAGGTGAAGACGATGTTCTCGAAACGCCCGTTCCTGTCAGGCGTCAATAGACGCACGATCGAGGCGCCGAGAGGCGAGAGTTCGATCGTGTACGCGTCAGCTTGAAAGGTGTAGGTCTCAATCATCGAGGTAGGCCTCCATGAACGTTTCGAAATGCGCCAGCCCTGTCTTTGTCATCTTGAAGATGCCGCAGTCCTCAAGCCCCTTCACGAAAGTGCGGGCGGTCGCGCTTTTGAGTGCGTCCTCATAGGAGGCATGCCCATCAAGGTCGAGTGAGGCGACCCACTCCTTATAAGGTGCGGGCGTATCACTGAACGTCCCGCCTTGCTTGAGTGTGTCCGCAATCGCCGCTAGGTCGGACTCCAGGCGACCGGGCAGGATGGCCAGGCCCATGACCTCGATCAGGCCGATGTTCTCCTTCTTGATCACGTGGACGTCACGATGGGGATGGAAGATGCCGTCGGGATGTGTGTCGCTCGTGCGGTTATTCCTGAGGGCGATGGTGAGTGTATAGACGCCGCCTTCGAATCTGGCGACCGGGGTGATCGCGTTGTGTCTCTCGCCGGTCTCGTTCAAAAGGTTGATGGCCGGGTCGCTGTAATCCAGGAAGAATCGTCTTAAGCGTTCGGCCTCGTCGGTGAGCGTCTTACGGTTTGTAGATTTCATTCTCACAATGCTGAGGGGCCAGTGGAGGATCTCATAGGTCACACCGTGCTTTTCATACGTCCTGATGACTTCCGCATGGTCGATGGGGAAGACGGCGCGTCCACCCTGGTAGTGCTCGTGGTCGAGGATGCTGCCACCGACGATGGGGAGGCCCGCGTTCGAACCGAGGAAATAATGCGGGAAGCGTTCAACGAAATCGAAGAGTCGTTCGAACGTGTGCCGGCCGACATCCATCGGGATGTGCGACTCGTGCAGGACGATGGCGTGTTCGTTATAGTAGAGATAAGGTGAGTATTGAAAATGGAACGGTTCACCGTTCAGTGTCATCGTGATGGTGCGGTGGTTGCTGCGACCGGGATGGGAAAGATGACCGTAGAATCCCACGTTCTCCTTGCAAAGGAGGCATTTGGGGTAGCTCGTGCTCTTGGTCTTTCGCAGTTTCGCGATGGTCTTCGGGTCCTTCTCTGGCTTGCTCAGATTGATGGTGATCTTCATGGTGCCGTACTTGGAATCATGAGCGAAATGCTTGTTGCGCTTGATGCGCTCGGTCTTGATGTATTGGTTGTGTCTGCATAGGTTGTAGAGATATTCAGTCGCCTCTTTGGCCGGCAGGGCGTCAAAGGTGTCCTGGATGACGCTCGGCATGGGGGTCAGCACATCGAAGAGGTCGCTTTCCAAGTTGTCCTTCTCCGGCAGCGAATCACCAATCAGGCCTTCCGTTACGGCATGTTTTTTAATCGGTTCCATGATGGCCTCAAGGCCGGGAGGGTTCACCCGCTCGAAGGGTTTCGGTGCGATTTTCAGCTTGTAAGCGAGGCGGTTCACCGCGTAATCACAGTCCACCTTTTTGATCAGTTTCTTCTCAAGGCCGTAGCTAATAAGTTCGAACACATGCCTGATCACTTCAATCCCGCCTTTGTGAAATATCTGTCGGCCGAAACGATCATGGCCTCAAGGTCACGGGAAGGAGACCAACCAAGGATGCGTTTCGCTTTTTCATAGGAGGCGACGAGCACCGCGGGATCGCCCGGGCGTTTGTCTACGCAGGAGACCTTGAAATCCTTGCCGGTGACGGTTTTGGTCTTTTCCAGGATGTTCCGGACGGAGTAGCCTTTCGCGGTGCCCAGGTTGAACACGTCGGACACACAATGTTTCACAGCATGGTTCAAGGCGAGTATGTGGGCCTCGACGAGGTCCTCGACATGCACATAGTCCCGCACCGCGGTGCCGTCGGGGGTCGGGTGGTCCGTCCCATACAGGGTGAAAGTGTCGTCTTCGCCCGAAGACGCCTTGAGCAAGTTCGGGATCAAGTGCGTCTCGGGGGTGTGGTTCTCTCCGATCAGGCCGCTCTCGTGGGCGCCCGCGACGTTGAAATAGCGTAGGGCGACATAGTTGAGCGGGGTGACGGCGCTCACGTGTTCGAGCATGGTCTCGATCGCCCGTTTCGTCTCGCCGTAGGGGTTCTTCGGCTTCAGGGGCACGTCTTCGGTGATCGGCTGGACCTCAGTCTCGCCGTACACGGCCGCGCTTGAGGAGAAGATGAGCGTATGGACCGAGGCCTTGAGCATCGCGCTCACAAGCGCGCGTGAGCCTTCTACGTTGTTGTGGTAGTATTTGAGTGGGTCCGCGACGCTCTCGGCGACAAGGCTGAAGGCCGCGAAGTGCATGACCGCATCCACCCTCTCTTTCTTCAGTACACCATAAATGACGTCATGGTCGTGCAGACTGCAGACATAGAAGGGCACATCCTCCGCCACGCTCCTTTTGAACCCAGTAGAAAGGTCGTCCACGACAATGACATGATGGCCTTTTTCGCGCAGGGCCATGACAGCATGCGAGCCGATGTAGCCGGCGCCGCCTGTGACAAGTACACGCATCATCTCTCGCCTCCCATCCTTTTCGCGCCGTCCGCCCCTTGTGCCATGTACACACCGAGGGGGAGGGCGAAACGTTTCGCATATTCACTTGCGAGCCCGTCGAAGTCGGGCACGTCCTTCTTCTCATAAAGGGCGATCATCGTCCCGCCGAAACCGGCGCCGGTCATCCGCGCCCCGAGGGCGCCATGCGCACGGTGCCAGTCCACCAGGTAGTCAAGCTCCGCGCACGAGACCTCGAAAAGGTTTTTAAGCGAATCGTGCGAGGCGTTCATGAGGGAGCCCACTTTTACATAATCCCCCTTGAGGAGGGCGTCTTTCGCCTCCAAGGTCCGCTTGTTCTCGCTCACGACATGCCTGAGGCGTCTTTGAAGGGTCGCCTCCATCGCGGGCGCTTCCTTTTCGAAGGTTTCAAGCGAGACCTTGCCGAGGGGGCGGGTGAAATGGTCCTTGGCACGCTCGACCGCCCGGAAGCGTTCGTTGTAGGCGCTGTCCACAAGGTCGCGCGACTTGTGGGTGTTCATCATCACCAGGGTGTGACGGGCGAGATCCAGGGGGATGTGTTCACAGTCGAGGCTTTCCGTATCCAAAAGGAGGGCATGGTCCTTTTTGCCGAGTGCGACCGCGAACTGGTCCATGATGCCGCTCGAGACACCGATGTAGGTGTTTTCGACTTTCCTTGCGAGCTTTGCGATGGAAGCTTTGTCTAGGCCGAGCGCGCACTCCTCGTTGAGGATGGTGAGGATGAGTACTTCTAGCGCGGCGCTCGAGGAGAGCCCGGCGCTTTTGGGCAAGGTGCTCATGAGGGTGATGGAGAACCCATTCAAAGGAGGTTTCCCTTCTTCCCTCAACACATGGAGGATGCCTTCGATGTAATTCATGAAGCCTCTGCCTTGGACATATCCGTCCCCTTTTTCCGCTGTCATCACCCCGGACTCCTTGAAGTCCTCGCTATAGACGCGGATCTTTTTGTCCTCACGCGAGGAGACGGCTGCGTGGATGCCGAGACTGATGCTCACGGGCAGGACGTATCCGCCGCTGTAGTCGGTGTGCTCTCCGATGAGGTTCGCGCGGCCCGGGGAGAAATACAGTCGGTCGGGGGTCTTTTGATAGACTGATTGGTGACGTTCCTTGAGTGTGTTTTCCATCGTTTTCTCCTTGCTTAGGCTGATTGCCTTTTTATGAGTGTGGTGGGCATGATCTTCTTCACGGGGATCCTGTCATGGTCCGAGACCCTCTCAAGAAGCGACTTGAGCGCTTCCTCGCCCATGGCGTTCGTCTGAACTTTCAAGGTTGTGAGTGAGGGATGGATGTAGCGTGATTGCGCGATGTCGTTGAAACCGATCACGGCCACATCATCCGGGATCTTAATGTTAGCTTCATGAAGCGCCTTGATGGCGCCCATCGCGATCGAGTCGTTCGCGCAGAAGTACACATCGGCGAGGTCGCCTTTCTCTATGGCTTCGCGCATGAGCGCGTAGCCGCTCTCGCTCGTGAACTCACCGATATGGACATGGTTCGCGTAATAGCGGTCGCGTTTTTCCAAGTAGGTGCGGAAGAACTTCTCCCGCCGCTCGCCGTAGAGGATGTTTTGATCGATCTTCTCATACGCGCCGATGAGACCGATTTTCCTGTATGGTCGTAGAATCGCGTATTCGAGGACCTGACGGACTGCCTCACGGAAATCGATCACGACGCTGTCGAACTTGAGGGGGTCTGGAGCGCTGTCGACATAGACGATGTTGAGGGTCTTTTTTTCGAACGCGCGGCGTTCTTTCTCGGTGAACTTGCCGATGGCGATCAATCCGTCGATCTCTGAGAGACGGTCGAGATTGAACGCGCCGTCCTCACGGTAAAGCGTCATGATGTAAATCCCTTTTTCTTTCGCACGCTTCTCGATGCCGTGGCGTATTTCCATGAAATAAGGGTCCTCGATCTCCTGTTTGGAGTCATACCAGAGGACGATGCCTATGTGCAGGTGTCTGTCATGGGTTTTCGATTTCTTCTTGTAGTTGATCTCTTCTGCGACAGAAAGAATCTTTCTTCTAGTCTCACGGTTGACATTCAAGGTCTTGTCATCGCTGAGGACGCGTGAGACGGTCGTGATGGAGACGCCTGTGGCGTCAGCTATATGTTTCAATGTCGGCATCGAATCACCTCGGTAAATAATATGGTTTAATTTTACTATATTTTTACTCATTAAACAAGATGGACTCCATTGAACAATGGTTCAAAGTGCATGAAGGGCTCGACTTGTTTGAAGGTCTGCTATAATGAAACAATAATAAGAGGAGGGATCATCATGCATGATTCATTAATCGCTTTCAATAGAAAAATGGGGGGTGTCCACCTTGTACAGGGCATCGCCATCCTGATTCTGGCTTTGACTGTGGAGACGTTCAAGTCATTCAGGCCTACAGTGTTCGCCCGCTTCTTCGAAGTCTATGAGGGCGGGGCATACGGTCCTGGGACTCAAGCGCTCTTCGACTTGCCATTCGGGATGCTTGTGGCTGTCTTTTTACTTCTGAGTGCGGTCTTTCACTTTCTGATTGCCGGACCGTTCAAGGCTTACTACCTCTCGAACATAAAAAAGGGCATCAATCCACTTAGATGGTATGAATACGCCCTGTCGTCCTCAATCATGATTGTGCTGCTCGCCGCGATGTTCGGTCTTCTCACCATCGAGGCGGTCATCCTGATTTTCGTAATCAACGCACTCATGAACCTTTTCGGACTGCTCATGGAGAAGATGAACCCATTAAAGAGAAGCGAGACGGATTGGACGGCGCACATTTTCGGCTGGATCGCCGGGGTCACACCCTGGGTGCTCATCGTCATCTACATGCTCAATAACGGGGATCTCTCAAAGCTTCCCTGGTTCGTCATTCCCGGACTGGTCTTCTATTTCCTGACTTTCAACCTGTTCGCTTTCAATCAATACATGCAATACAGGCGGGTGGGCCCATGGAGGGAATACATCTACGGGGAACGCATGTATGTATGGCTCAGCCTTTTCGG
>CAZCTR010000031.1:0-1471 GCA_964501715.1 uncultured Candidatus Izemoplasmatales bacterium
CCGTCGACAGCCTCTTCAGCCGTGCCGACCGGGCGATGTATGCTGCGAAAGACGTCGGAGACACCACTCATGATTAAAATCCTTAAAAACTTGATTTGAAGCGAAACATGACAAAAGCCCCTTTCTCACGTCCTTGGACGTGAGAAAGGGGCTTTTCAACAAATGTAGGAGCAAGCCGGCGAACGTTATCTGTCAAAGACATCGTTGTATTGCTTGTGGACCTTGATGAACGTCGTGCACTTCGAGAACTCTTTGAGCCTTCTGGCCCCGATATACGTGCAAGCCGACCGCAAACCGCCAAGGATATCCTGTACGGTGTTCTTCAGTGACGGTTTGTAGGGCACTTCGACCGTCCTTCCCTCGGAACTGCGGTAAGATGCCATGCCACCCTTGTGTTTCTCCATCGCCGTATCGGAACTCATGCCATAGAACTCGACATATTGATAGGTTTTTGTTTTCCTGACTTTTTTGTTCCGATTCGTCTTTTCAACTGACTCGTAAGCGACTTCATCGGTGAACACTTCTTTTTCAGTGATGCGCCCGCCACCTTCCTTGTGGCCGGCGAGCATCCCACCGAGCATCACGAAATCGGCGTTTCCACCGAACGCCTTGGCAATGTCCCCGGGAACCACGCATCCACCGTCCGATATGATGCGTGCACCAAGCCCGTGTGCGGCGTCCGCGCATTCGATCACAGCGCTGAGCTGTGGATAGCCCACACCCGTTTGCAAACGGGTGGTGCACACCGACCCGGGACCGATGCCGACTTTGACGATGTCGGCACCGTTGAGCACGAGTTCCTGAGTCATATCGGCCGTCACCACGTTGCCGGCGATGATGGTTTTGTCGGGATAGGTGTTTCTAATCTTCGAGACGAATGCGCCGAAGCGTTCCGAATAGCCGTTGGCGACATCTATGCAGATGGTCTTGATATCCGGATAGGCTCTCATGATCTCCTTGAAGTTTGCATAGTCCGCTTCATTGATGCCGGTGCTTACGGCGAACAGATCCTTGTCCAAGTCATCGATATGTTTTTTGTAATCCTCGACCGTATAGGTCTTGAGCAGGCAGGTGAACATCTTGTGCTTCTGAAGTTCCAAAGCCATCTTGAACGTACCCACTCCGTCCATGTTCGAAGCCATGATGGGCACACCTTCGAAGGTGTGGCGGCTGTGCTTGAAATCGATCCTTCTCTCAAGCTGGACTTCCTTCCTGCTGTTCAAGGATGATCGTTTCGGCCGGAGCAAGACATTGTCAAAATTAAGTTTCAAGTCGTTTTCGATTCTCAAGGTTTTTCCTCCTCGTATGAATTGCACGCTATTTCATGTTGGTCGCTTAAGGGGTCATTTTGTCCTCAGCCAATTGAATTATAACATGTTCCTAGGATTCTTGAAGGCGGATTTTCATCCTGAATGAACAGTGCTCCCGTACAGGCCATCGAACCCTTTTTGAAATCTTTCCATACATCACA
>CAZCTR010000031.1:1571-10594 GCA_964501715.1 uncultured Candidatus Izemoplasmatales bacterium
TACATCGAGCGTCACGAACGCTTCCTCACTGGACGAATCGACCGAGAAGACGACATCCCCATAGTGAATGTCCGCATAATTGAGCCCGTAGCCGAAAGGATAGAGAACCTCGTAATCATGCGTGTCGTAATGGCGGTATCCGTTCATGATGAGGTCCTGGGTGTAATCAACGGTCTCAAGCGGGGGGAAAGTCGCATAGTGCGGGGTGTGTTCGAGCTTGAGCGGGAAGGTTTCTTGCAGTCTTCCGCTCGGCACAGTCTTGCCACTCACGATTTCCGCCGTCGCCTCGGCGGCCGCGCCGCCTAGGAACCATGTCTCGAGGATGGCACGGCTGCCTTCCTTGATCTCGCGGAGGTCGAGCGCACTCCCGTTGCTCAGGATGACGATGATGTTCCCGTTGACTTCGCGCATCGCTTTGAAAACCTCCATGTGTCCTTCTGGAAGCCTCATATGTTCACGGTCCTTGCCTTCGGTCTCGATCGCCTCGGTGGTGCCTGTGAAATAAAAGACGATCTCACTTTCGCGAGCGGCCTTCACAGCCTCTTCTAGAAGGGTGTCCGTGGTGTCGCTTTCCCGGTAGCCTTCCGCATAGGTATGGTTTTTGAAGACATTGGCGAAAGCTTCATAAGGGATTTCCTGCTTGTAGGGTTTCACTGTCGCACTGCCGCCGCCGTTTGTCCTCGGGGCTTTGGCGAACGACCCGACGATGCCGACTTTTCTGTCTGTGTTCTTCACGGGCAGGATGCCGTCGTTCTCAAGCAGGACGATGGCTTCGCGCGCGACTTCCCTTGCGACTTCATGGTGTGTGTCCAAATCGATGGAGCCGAGCCGCTCAATCGTCTTCACTTTTCTGTGAAGGTCAAATAGCGGTTCGAGGCTGTCGTCAAGTGCCTTCTCGCTCATCTCGCCCTTTTCAAGCGCGTCCTTCACATCCTTTTCAAATGAGGATGGGCCCGGCATCTCGATGTTCATGCCGTGTTTGATGGATTTCACCTTGTCCTGCACAGCGCCCCAGTCGGAGATGACCACGCCTTCATACCCCCACTGTCCGCGAAGCACATTTTGAAGCAGATAGGCCGATTCCGATGCATAGTCGCCGTTCAAACGGTTGTAGCTGCTCATGACCATCCAGGGGTCCGCTTTTTTGATGATTTTAAAGAAAGGATGAAGATACATCTCGTGCATCGTCCTTTCATCGACCTCGACGTCGACGAAACGACGCATTGTCTCCTGTTCGTTGAGTCCGTAATGCTTGATGCATGCACCGACCTCTTGAGATTGGACGCCCTTGACGAAACTTTCGCCGATCTCTGCCGTCAAATGTGGGTCCTCGCTATAATACTCGAAGTTGCGTCCGCAAAGCGGGCTGCGCTTGAGATTGATGCCGGGCCCGAGGAGCACGTCGACCTCGTGATGCCTGCACTCCCGTCCGATTGTGCGGCCCACTTTCTCGATCAGGTCCCTATTCCAGGTGGACGCCATCGCGGCGGCGCAGGGAAAAAGGGTCGTCGGCTCCAGATAGCGTTTGCTCAGGAAGTCTCCGTCATTCACGGGCTTTCCATACACCCTCACCCCATGCGGTCCGTCTGCCACGTTGATTCTGCGCCCATCCACATGGTCGCTTTCAAAGAAATGCCAATTGGCCTGGCCGCTCGTCAATCTGATTTTCTCTTCCAAAGGAATCTTTTTCACTTGAATGCCTCCCATATATGACTAAAACGTTTTCGCTTCAATTGTAACACATTTTTCAAGCCATATGTCACAAATTCCTTTTCCCTGGCTAGAAAATGAAGCTTTCAATAGTATTTCAAATCAAAAACACCGCCATCCTTGAATGGCGGTGCAGGTTTGACTGGAAATGGTCAGTCGGTATACCGTTCCAGAAAGTCGGTCTCAAGAATATAACGGCTGATCTCCCGACGTTTCGTAAGATGATTGAAGTCCGCTAGGACATCCGCTTCGGTGTACTGTTCATCGCGGATATGGATATTCAGGTCGCGTTCCACTTCGAGAAAGTAGCCTTGTCTCATGAAGGAGAGATCCTGGAAGGACACGGGGGCCCCTTCTCCCTCGAAAGCATCATAACCCATGATCTCATGATAACGGATGGGCAGGGCGAACATGTTCGCGAGGGTGGGGGTCATGTCGACAGAGGAGATGGTGTTGTCGACTGTGTGTGTCCCCTCGATATCCGGATGATGGATCATCATGGGTACCTTGTGCATGTTGAGGTCGGTCTCTTCGAGATTCTTGCGCGTGTCGTAGCCTTCGATAACCGAATCGCTGAGGCCGTAGGCGTAATGGTCGGAGGCGATGACGATGACGGTGTCCTCGTAAACACCCTCGGCTTTCAACCTATCGACCATGTAGCCGAGGGCACGGTCGAATTCGTAATGTGCCGCATGATAATAAAGGAGCTCTTCAGGTATGTCGGTATCCATGTCATGATCTTCCATGATGTCAATGATGGTGTCAAGGTGCTCGCTCGCGATGTCGTGATTGTCACTGTAAGGGAGATGGCCGGTGACTGTGAGGTAATAAGCGAAGAAGCGGTCCTGACCCAAAAAATCATCCATGGTGTTCTCCATCATCTCGAGGTCGCTTGGCCAGGGGTGCTGAGGGCCGTCGTGATCCTCATCCCAGAGGCCCATGTTCTCAGCACCGGTATAGTTGTCGAAACCGATGGTTTCGGGGTGGAAGGTGTTTCTGGGGTAATAGTGGTCGGAATAGTTGTGAAAGGCTTGGGTGTCATAGCCCAATTCGGCGAACAGTCTGGGCAATGTGTTCGGAAAATGGTTGTCCTTGTACTCATCCATGCTCAATCTGACGTTCTGGTTCGGGAAATAGGATGTGAGTTTCATGAATTCGGTGTCCGCGGTCGTGCGGTAATAAAGGGGGGCGTAGAAGTTCTCGAAATGGTAGGCGTTATCGAGCATGTCGAAGTAATTGGGCATGAGTTCCGGATGGAGCGCGAATGTATCAAGGCTCTCGGCGGTGATGTAGATCAGGTTCTTGTCCTCGAAGATGTCCGTCATCGGATTGTTTTCACTATGCTCGGGACGGTTTTCAAGAAATTCCTCAGACCGTTTGTCCTCATCCGTCAGACCGACAGGTTCCCTGAACACATTCGCAACATCACGGTGGGCATAGGTCATCAGACCGAAACGGTCCACCGCCAGCCGGGTGCTCAATAACCGGTCATAGATCATGTCTTCATCAATATCCTCATCCGACGCTTCCGGGATGGAGGCAATCGCGCCGATGAATATGGCGACACTGAAAACAGCCATGTAAAGAGGGGACCGGTAACTGCGGTAGTGCCCGTCGAAAAGATCATACCATGTCCCCTTCAGACGGCGATGCCTGATTGCAAGGAATACAGTCAAAAGGAAGGGAATGAAATACAGCACGTGCCAAAGTCTCAAGGCGCTGAAGATGTCATCAGAGAAGCCTGCCCCATCCCCCGCGTCGGTGAGCATGTTAAACGAATAGAAGCCGTCCACTACCGAGTTATACAAGGTCTGTGAAAAAAAGTATGCAGTGAGCAACGCGAAAAAGACCGGAAGGGCGTAAAGGAGGCCGACCCTGCCGAAGAATTTGAATATGGCGGTCGCGATGACCGAATAGACAAAGACAAAAAGCACCATACGGAAAAGTGTGTCCGTGATGAAAATGTTCAGAACACCGACCCTGAACACCAATTCCATTGACAGAAATCCAAGGAAAATGAATGTGAAAAGTAACATGGTTCTTTTGAAATGGTTGGCCATATGCATCACCCGAGTTGTTTATTGTTATATTCTACCATACAAGCATACACTCATAAAGCGAAAATAACTATTTCATGCTTAATCCCTATATGCTCAGATGCGTATGAGAAAGCTGGTGGATATGAATGATGTCGATTATGTCCTTGAACCTTTATTTATCACCACTGTCAAGAGCGAGAGATGGGCAAACAAAAACCCCCTGATGTGGACACATCAAGGGGTAAGCGTTTTTCATGAGGTGGGTTCGGATTGCTGCGGTGATGGGGAAATCAACGTTTTTCCTGATCATACGGTTGCCCGATGGCTTGAGGTGCTTGACTTTGCTTGGAAAAGAACGCAAGGATGACCAACGTGAAAAGATATGGGAGCAACCGGTAAATCTGACCGGGAAGTTGAACCGCCGCCAAGATGTCTATGGAATCGTGCATGTTCGCAAGTACGCGTAGGACGGCGAATATCGTCGCGAAGATGAATACACGTAACGGCTTCCACTGCCCCGAGATAAGGATGGCGAGCGCCAAGAATCCAAGACCGAGGAAATCCCCGTTGAAGCGGTTGTCAAAAGAAATCAGGTAAGTCGCGCCACCGAGTCCCGCTAAAAGCCCGCTTGTCATGACGCCGATGTAGCGCATGCGGTAGACGTCGATTCCCAGCGATTCAGAAGCCTGGGGATTTTCCCCGACGCTCTTGAGCCTGAGTCCGAGTCTTGTCTTGTGGAATATGAATGTCACTATGACCAGAATCGCGACCCCGATGAATGTGGAGATGAATGCCCTTTCGAAAAAGAGTGTTCCGATCAAGGGGATGTCCTCAAGGAGCGGCACATTGATCCGATACGTGTCCGTGATGTTGATGCGTTCAGTGCCTCCGATCGTCCGCGCGGTGAATACCGCAAGGGCAGGCGCGAACAGGTTGAGGGCCGTGGCGGAGATGATCTGGTTCGAGTTCATGTGTATCGAAGCGAAGGCATGGGCCGCAGAGAAAATCATGCCGACCAAAGCCCCGCCAATGAGCGCCATCAAAACAGAAAGTTGGGTCGGGAGCCCCAAGGGCCTTCCGACATAAAGCACCAGCAATGCGCCTATGAAACCGCCCATGATCATGATGCCGTCAAGAGCGATGTTGATCACACCGCTTCTTTCGCTGAACAGGCCTCCAAGGGACACGAGCATCAAAGCTATCATGACAGGAATCGCATAAGACAGGATAAAGCCAAGGTCATTTATGAATGCGATCATCCGACATCACCTTCTTTCTCGGCGATTTCCACTTCTTTTTTCGTTCGCTTCCTTACCATGTTTGAAATGACTTGTTTGGTGAAAAGGGACAACGCGCTGAAATAGATGATCACCGCGATGATGATATCGATGATCTCCTCACGGAAAATCCTCTGAGCAGCATCCCCTCCTCGGAGAATCGAACCGTAGAACAAACCGGCGAGGACGACACCAATCGGACTGGAAAGACCAAGCAGCGCGATGGCGATGCCCGTGAACCCTTGTTCGAGAAGCTGTTCGTTGATTCTGAAGGTGCGGTCTCCAACAAGGTACATGATGCCTCCCGCTATGCCCGCGATGGCACCGGCGATCAGGAAGGATGTGACAATGCTTCTTTTTTCCTTGATTCCAGCATATTTGGCTGCGCTGCGAGAAAGACCGACACTCTTGAGTTCATATCCGAAGGTTGTGTAGTTGAGTATGATGTGTAAAATCGCGGCCACGAACAAGGCTATGAATATCCCTATGTTGATCGGTGAGCGGGGGAACAGATTGTCCAAGAAGAGAACCGGAAGCTGAGCGCTTGAAGCGGGTCTCATCGCTTCGCTGCGACCACCGTATATGGTGGACAGAATCAAGAGATTGACCATGTAAAGCGCCACATAGTTGAGCATGATTGAAGAGACGACCTCATTGACGTTCCGGTAGGCTTTGAGCATGCCTGTGATTCCTCCCCATATGGCGCCGCCCAATGCGGCCGCCAATATGGCCACAAGCCAATGGAACGGTCCCAGAAAAGTCCAGTTGACGCCGACATAAAGTCCGAAAAAGGCGCCCACTGTAAGCTGACCTGTCGCTCCGATATTGAATAGGCCCGTTCTGAAAGCGAAGGCCACCGACAGACCTGTGAGTATGATCGGCGTGGAATAGAAAATGAGGAATCCCATATTCCGCATATCCGACAGCGGTCCGGAAAGGATGGTCCAGAAACCCAAAAGCGCATTCGAGGGATTGACGATGAACATCAATATCAGTCCAAAAATCAGACCCATGACGATGGCGAGGACACTGGATATGACATTGATGCTGTTGGGTTTTTTTGCGATGAAATTAAATATCCAGTTCATGATTTATCGCTCCTTTTGGATCCGGACATATAAAGCCCCAGCTCTTCTCGGGACACTTCTTTGGGATCGAATTCACCGACATTCTCCCCCTCATACATGACAAGGATGCGGTCGGCGAGATTGAAAACCTCATCAAGGTCGTAAGAGATGATCAACACCGAATTGCCTTGGTCCCTGTGACTGACAAGTTCACGGTGGATGAACTCAATCGCGCCCACATCAAGACCTCTTGTGGGTTGGACCGCAATGAGCAAATCGCTCTCCCTATAGATTTCCCTTCCAAGAATGGCTTTTTGTTGATTCCCGCCACTCATGCTTCTAGCGATGGACACAGGACCGCTGCTGCTTCGTATGTCGAACCGGTCGATAAGCTGTTCTGCATGATTCCTGATCGCATCGAACTGGAGGAACCCCCTGCGTTGGAACGGTTTTTGATGATAATCCTGCAAAATGAGATTGTATTCCAAAGGGAAGTCAAGGATGAGCCCGTGTTTCTGACGATCCTCGGGAATGTGTGAAATGCCTTTCAGGCTCCGGGCACGGATGGTGCTTTCAGAAATGTCCTCGTCATTCAGGGAGATCATTCCCCCGGAGATGTTGAAAAGGCCGGTGATGCCATAGACCAGTTCACTTTGTCCGTTCCCTTCGATCCCGGCAACGACGAGAATCTCACCGCGCTTGGTTTCAAAGGAGACATCATTGACCACTTGCTGTCTTGTAACAGGGTCAACCACTGAAAGGTTTTCCACTTGAAGAACGGTATTCTCGGGTTTCGCCTTTTTCTTTGGAAGTGAGAAATCAACTTTGCGCCCGACCATCATTTCCGCAAGTCTCTCATTGCTTGTTTCGGCGACATCGACCGTGTCGATGTACGCGCCCCGTCTTAAAATGGTGCATCTGTTCGCAACTTGTCTGATTTCCTTGAGCTTGTGGGTGATAAAGAGAATCGATTTTCCCTCTTTGGCGAGTCTTTGTAAAATTTCCATCAATTCTTCAATCTCTTGTGGTGTCAAAGAGGCGGTCGGCTCATCAAGAATCAGGATTTCCGCCTCGCGGTAAAGCATCTTGAGAATCTCCACCCTTTGCTGGTGTCCGACCGATATATCCGAGACAAGCTTGTCAGGGTCTACTTTGAGATTGTATTGTTCCGATAGCTCCTGGACTTTTTTTCGTGCTTTCTCATACACCAGTACACGGTTTTTCGTATCCTCATGACCGAGTATGATGTTTTCAAGCACTGTGAAACGGTCCACCAGCTTGAAATGTTGGTGCACCATTCCGATGCCCAGATTATTCGCATCATTGGGGTTCCTTATGGTCACGTCTTCTCCACCGACACGAATTTTTCCTTCATCAGCCTTGTATATCCCAAATAGAATGCTCATCAAGGTTGTCTTCCCGGCGCCATTCTCACCAAGCAAGGCATGGATCTCCCCTTCTTTCAACTGAAGGTTGATCTTGTCATTGGCCTTGATACCGGGAAAGGTTTTTGTAATGTTCAACATTTCTACTGCATATCCCATAAGAACGCCTGCTTTCATTTTCGTTATAGAAGAAGAGAGGAAAGCAGGACTTTCCTCTCAACATTCAATGTGTGCTGATGTGCTGCCTCAGGGTTGGAGAGTATCTTCGGCGAAATCCAGTTCGCCCAAATTATGTTCATCGAAGAATGTCTCAAGTTCAGAGTGGTTCTCCGGAACCATGAAGTCTCCGGATGCGATGGTGTCATAGATGGAATCATAGTCTTCCTGGGTAAAATCGGTGAAACGTGATGTTTCCATTGGAAGGGCCACACCATCATCAGCCGCGCCAAGGTTCCATGTTTGACCGCCTGGGAAGGCGTCATCGTCATAGTGGGCGGCTAGGGCTTGTTGGACTGATTCGCCCAATGCCTTCATGGCGCTTGTGAGAACTCTGTCGCTTTCGGCCGACTGGTCGACATCGACACCAATCATCCATGCATCAGCGTCCTCGGCTGCGCTCATGACAGAACCACCAGCACCACCTGCTGCCGCAAAGATGAGTTCGACACCGTCATCATACCAGCCGGCTGCCTGGGTTTCTACATCTGCACCCGCGTTGAAGGTTCCAAGATAGGTGTAACGCCCTTCAGGGAAGTTGATTGAAATGTCGTGCTCTTCTGCCGCATAGTATGCGCCAGCAACGAATCCGACACCGAAACGTACAACTGCGGGAACGGCGATGCCGCCCATGTATCCTAGGTCTGTGTGGCCATCAAGCACGGCCGCGTAACCTGCAAGGAAACCGGACTCATGTTCCTCATAGAAAATGGAGAGCGTGTTGTCCGCCACATGATACTCTTCATCTTCCGAGAGGGGTTGTGCATCCAGAAGAATGAATTTGACATCCGGATGGTTTTGCTGTGATTCATAAATCGCTCTTTCAAACAAGAAGCCAGGTGTGACGACAATTTCAGCTCCGTCTTCAACCGCGGTGTCAATGGAGTTGATGTAGTCACTGTCGGAGACATCCGCCGGTCTGTAATACTCATGGGCAATGCCCCGTTCTTCGGCAAATTCAACAATGCCTTCCCAAGTTCCTTGGTTGAATGACTCGTCATCGATGTCGCCATAGTCTGTGATCAGTGCGATTTCCACTTCTTCAAGCTCACCGCAAGCTGAGACGGTGAAAACCGTTAATACAAAGACTAACGCAAGAAAAAATTTCTTCATAAACAATAGATCCTCCTTTTTTTTTCTATTCTAATTTCATTGTAAACCTGTAGCTTTCTGATTACAAGAACAACGATTAATCAGATGAGAAATTTTATTGTGAAACCATTATGAATCATACATTCAGTCCTCGTACTGAGAAGCATACATATGGATGAGCACAACATCTTGTTCTTCATCTGTGTAAGTGATGGTCAAGGTCAGTCCGTAATCACC
>CAZCTR010000032.1:0-1764 GCA_964501715.1 uncultured Candidatus Izemoplasmatales bacterium
TTTCTCACGACTTCACCGTCGATGAAGAGGAGTCCTTCCTCCTTGCCGCCGGCGATGCCGATGTCTGCGTCCCGCGCCTCGCCCGGACCGTTCACGGCGCAACCCATGACCGCGATGGTGAGCGAGGTCGGATGGTTGTCGAGATACGCCTCGACCTTTTT
Organism: uncultured Candidatus Izemoplasmatales bacterium; assembly: GCA_964501715.1. Lineage (GTDB taxonomy): Bacteria > Bacillota_I > Bacilli_A > Izemoplasmatales > Izemoplasmataceae > M55B118. The sequence continues at coordinate 162 of CAZCTR010000032.1, forward strand.
CACAAGGGCGTCCATGTCATACGCGAGCCGTCCGCACGTAGGACAGCTAATGAGTGTGGGGGCATCATAGAGCCCGAAGCTCGAGAGCAATGTCTTGCAGGCCTTGAGTTCCTTGAGCCTGCCCGCGGAAAGCGAGATTCGGATCGTGTCGCCGATGCCGTGATAAAGCAGTGTGCCAAGCCCGGCCGCGCTCTTGATCGTGCCCTGATAGGCGGGGCCGGCCTCGGTGATGCCTATATGCAAGGGGATGTCGAACGTCTTTGCCGCAAGCATGTTGGCCTCGATGGTGAGACGGACATCTGAGGCCTTGAGGCTCAATATGATGTCCTTGAAATCAAGGGCCTCAAGTATCTCAACGTGCCTCTTCGCGCTCTCGACCATCGCCTTTGCGGTCCGCCCGTAGCGCTTCAGCATGTCTTTTTCGAGACTGCCCGCATTGATGCCGATGCGGATCGGGATGCCTTTTTCACGGCAGGCGTCGACGACCGCCTTGATTTTTTCCTGCGAGCCGATGTTGCCCGGGTTGATGCGGATCTTCGCGACGCCGGCCTTTGCGGCCTTGATTGCATAGGCGTGGTTGAAATGGATGTCCGCAACGACGGGCACACTTGTCTGCGCCACAATCTCTTGAAGTGCGTCCGCATCCGCATCGTCGAACACGGCCACACGGACGATCTCCGCTCCGCTGGTGGCGTAGGTGTTGATCTCCTTGACGAGTGCGTCGACGTGTTCGCTCTTCGTGCGCGCCATCGTCTGGATGACGACCTTGTTCTGGGCGCCGACTTGGACATCACCGACCATGACCTTTCTTGTCTTTTCACGTGTATGCATAATATCACCGACTCCATTATACTACAGACTGAAAGAATTGCGAGAGTAGTCCTTGATTTTTGTCTGTGATAATGGTATCATTTCATTGACTTTTGTGAGGAGGCTAGACCATGCGAGTGCAATTTACACTTCAGTGTACAGAGTGCAAACACGAAAACTATCAGTACACCAAAAACAAACAGACCCAAAGCGGGCGTGTCGAAGTCAAGAAGTACTGCCCGAACTGCAACAAACACACGAACCACAAAGAGAAAAAATAAAAAAACTTCTTGCTTAAGAAGTTTTTTTCAATTAGGAGGTTGCCCATGGACAAGAAAGTCTATGCCGTCGATGTTGGTGGCACCGCGATCAAGATCGCGCGCTTCACTTATGATGGCGCACTTGAGGAGACGTTCTCGATCAAGACGGACCGTTCCGAGAACGGTAAACACGTCTTCAGAGACATCGCCCAGGCGATCAAGGGAAAAACTCCCGACCTTAAAAGCATCGCAGGCATCGCCGTCGGCGTGCCCGGACCCGTCAAGGGCACGACGGTCTACGGTGCGGTGAACATAGGCTGGGGCGAGACCGATGTGGGGAAACGCATGAAGGCATGTCTCGGCGCGGATGTGCCCATATATGTGGACAATGACGTCAACCTCGCGGGACTCGGAGAGTTCCACGCCCACAAGGACGTGGACTCGATGGTGCTGCTCGCGCTCGGCACAGGCATCGGGGGCGGCATCGTCATCGGTGGCAGGATCCACACCGGGCACAACGCGGCCGCGGGAGA
>CAZCTR010000032.1:1864-10502 GCA_964501715.1 uncultured Candidatus Izemoplasmatales bacterium
GCGGCATCGTCATCGGTGGCAGGATCCACACCGGGCACAACGCGGCCGCGGGAGAGTTCGGCCACATGAAACTCTTTGATGATGGCCCTGTCTGCGGATGCGGAAACACCGGGTGTTTCGAGACGTTCGCGAGCGCGAACGCTGTGAGAAGGCTGGCCCAGGAAGCGATCGACGGGGGCGCGGACACGGTGATGGACACCATGGCCCCGCTCAATGCGAAGAAAGTGTTCGATGCGGCCAAGCAGGGAGACAAGACCGCGCTCAAAATAGTCGATGACGTGAGCGCCACGATCGCCAAGGCGGTGCAGATCATCACCGTATCCTACGACCCCGAAGCCGTCTTCATCGGCGGCGGGCTCTCAAAAGCGGGCGATTTCCTGATCGACCGCATTGCGGCGCATTATGAATCGATCGCCTTCAAGAATGTCGCACACACCCCGATCCGCCAGGCGTCGCTCATCGAACGCGCGCAGATCTATGGGGGCTACGCCCTCGTGATGCATCATGGTTAAGGCGATATTCAACGAGTTCGCGGAGAATTCCTACATCCTCCATGATGACAAGGAAGCCTTCGTCATCGACCCCGGTTCGAACACTGATGCTTTGAAAGAGGCGCTCAGGGAACTCGATGTGCGCGTGAGGGGCGTGCTGCTCACGCACGGGCATTTCGACCACATCAACGGATTGAACGACCTGCTTGAAAGCTTTGATGTGCCCGTCCATATCCACGAGGCCGACCGCGATTTCCTCTTCGACCCGGGCCTCAACCTCTCCATCCACATGGGCGGCGCGACCATGCGCTACAAGCTCGAAAAGAAGGAGAAGCTCATCACCTTCAACGAGGAAGACACCTTCACCCTAGGCGATGAGACAATCACCGTCACCCACACCCCGGGGCACACCCGCGGGTGCGTGCTCTTCCATTACAAGGACATCGTCTTCACCGGCGACACCCTCTTCAGGGAGACTGTCGGACGCACGGACCTGCCCACCGGCGACATGGAATCCATGAAAGATTCCATCGCCAGGATCGCAGACATTCTAGGACCCAACACGGTGCTTTATCCGGGACATGGTCCACGCACGACGATGGCTCATGAAAGACTGCACAATTTCGCCTTGAAAGCCGCCTAGCGCGGCTTTTTCAATGGATTTCAATTTTTAGCACTCATCTGTTGACAGTGCTAAACAAATCCTTTATAATACATTTAGCATTCGGTTGTGAAGAGTGCTAACGAGGTGAAAGCATGCTTACAGAACGACAGAAGAAAGTCCTCAAGATCATCGTCGAGACCTTTGTCAGAACCGCGGAACCCGTGGGTTCGAGGTCCCTTTCGAAGGAACTCGGCTATTCCCCGGCCACCATCCGCAACGAGATGGCGGACCTCGAGGAGGCCGGATACCTTGAGAAAACACATTCTTCAAGCGGCCGGGTGCCCAGCGAGACGGGGTACCATTATTATGTGAAGACCCTGATGCAGGAAGGCACCGACACCGAGATCGACATGACGCTGATCGACGACCTCTTCAACAAGGACATGGCCCGTGATGAAATGATCGAGCGGGCGATACAGCTGCTTTCCCAGCTCACCAACTACACCTCGATCGCGCTCGGACCGGACGCCGGGAACGCCCGTGTCAAGAAGATAGAGATCATACCGCTCTCAGGCAGCACAAGCGTGCTCCTCGTCGTGACGAACCTCGGTCACGTCGAGAGCAAGAACATCTCCCTTCCCCCGCACACCGACATGGACGAGCTCTCGCACATCATGAGGATCTTAAACGACATCCTCTACGACGTGCCCATATCGCAGGTCTCACAGAAGCTGCGTTATGACATCAACCAAAAGAAGATCAAGGAGCTTCTCGCCTACAACAAGGAAATCATCGACGCTTTCCTTGATGCGTTCACCCGGTTCACCCAGTCGAAGTTCTACCTCTCGGGCCAGTCGAACATGCTCTATCAGCCCGAGTTCAAGGACCTCGACCGCGTCCGTGAACTGATGAACTTCTTCGAGAAGAACGATATCCTGAAACTGATCGAACACTCCGATTCCAACGGCATGACCGTGCGGATCGGACGTGAGAACCAAGTCAGCGCGATGAAGGACTGTTCGGTGATCATGGTCCCCTACGAAGTCGATGAAGGCGACAAGGGCACCATCGCCGTCGTCGGTCCGACAAGGATGGAATACCGCAAGGTCATTCCGCTCCTTCAGTACATCGCCCAACATCTATCCAAGCTCTAGAGGAGGCATCACATGGACAAGGACAAGAAGAAGGCCGAAGAGAAAGAAGTCGAAGAGGCCTTGAACGAAGAGGAGTCAAAGAAGGCTGATCCGCAGTCCGAAGAACCTGAAGAGGAGGGCACCTTCAAGGACACGGGGGACCCGCTTCAGGAAAAGGATGAGAAGATCAAGGCCCTCGAGGAGGAAGTCGCCTCGATGAAGGAACAGCTCCTCCGCAACCAGGCCGAACTACAGAACTTCAAGCGCCGGATGACCGACGAGAAGATCAAGGAGCGCAAGTTCGCGAACGTCGAACTGATCAAGGCGCTGCTTCCCGTCATCGACAATTTCGACATCGCGCTTGAGAAGGAAAAGGACAACAAGGATTTCAAAAAGACCCTCAAAGGCTTCCAGATGATCCGCCGCGACCTCATGAAGGCGCTCAGCGATTCGGGTCTCAAGGAAGTCGAAGCATTGCACAAGCCGTTTGACCCCAACTACCATCAAGCGGTCATGAAAGAACCGAAAGAGGATGTCGAAAGCGACATCGTCATAGAAGAATTCCAGAAAGGCTATTTGTTCAAGGACCGTCTGGTCCGTCCCGCAATGGTCAAAGTAAGCGAATAATTAAGGAGAGTGTTATAAATGGGAAAAATGATCGGAATCGACCTAGGCACCACGAACTCATGCGTAGCCGTCATGGAAGGCGGAGAATCCAAAGTCATCCCCAATCCTGAGGGAGGCCGCACCACACCGAGTGTGGTCGCGTTCAAGAACGACGAGATCCAGGTCGGTGAGGTGGCCAAGCGCCAGCTCGTCACCAATCCTGAGACCGTGAGCTCCGTCAAGAGAAAGATGGGCACCAAGGAGAAAATCAACGTCAACAACAAGGACTACACCCCGCAGGAGATCAGCGCGATGATCCTGCAGGACCTCAAGGACAGCGCCGAGCAATACCTCGGCGAGGAAGTCACCGATGCGGTCATCACCGTGCCGGCGTACTTCAACGACGCCGAGCGCCAGGCGACCAAGGACGCAGGCAAGATCGCCGGACTCGAAGTCAAGCGCATCATCAACGAACCCACTGCCGCAAGCCTGGCTTACGGCATCGACAAACAGGAACAGGACCAGACCATCCTGGTCTATGACCTCGGGGGCGGAACCTTCGACGTCTCCATCCTCGAACTTTCCGAAGGCACCTTCGAAGTCGTGGCCACAGCCGGCAACAACCGTCTCGGCGGAGACGACTTCGACCAACGCCTCATCGACCATCTGGTCAGCGAGTTCAAAAAAGAGAACGGCGTCGATTTGTCCAAGGACAAGATGGCTCTGCAGCGCGTCAAGGACGCAGCCGAGAAAGCCAAGATGGAACTCTCGAACGTCAAGACGACCAACATCTCGCTGCCCTACATCACCGCGGGCTCGGATGGACCCATGCACATGGACACCACCCTCACCCGCGCCAAGTTCAACGAACTCACAGACGACCTCGTTGAAAAGACACGCGAACCGCTCAAACAAGCGATGAAAGACGCCAAGATGTCCAACAGCGACATCCAGCAGGTCATCCTCGTCGGCGGCTCCACACGGATCCCCGCCGTCCAGGAGATGCTCAAGAAGGAACTCGGCAAGGACCCCCACAAGGGCGTCAATCCCGATGAAGTCGTCGCCCTCGGCGCGGCCATCCAGGCCGGTGTGCTCCAAGGGGACGTCAAGGATGTCCTTCTGCTCGATGTCACCCCGCTATCCCTCGGCATCGAGACGCTCGGCGGTGTCTTCACCAAGCTCATCGAACGCAACACCACCATCCCCACCAACAAGTCACAGGTGTTCTCGACCGCGCAGGACAACCAACCCGCGGTGGACATCCACGTGCTGCAAGGTGAGCGCCCGATGGCCAACCAGAACAAATCCCTCGGCAAATTCCAGCTCACCGACATCCCACCGGCTCCGCGCGGCGTGCCGCAGATCGAAGTCACCTTCGACATCGACGCCAACGGCATCGTCCACGTGACCGCGAAGGACCTCGGCACCGGCAAGAGCCAGAACATCACCATCAAGAACAACGAAGGCCTCACTGAAGAGGAAATCGACCGCATGGTCAAAGAGGCCGAGGAGAACAAGGAAAAGGACGAGAAGATGAAAGAAGAGGCTGAAACCAGAAACGAAGCCGACCAGCTCATCTTCCAGACGGAAAAGGCCATCAAGGACCTTGGAGACGACGTCGACCAAGGGCAGAAAGAGGACGCTGAAAGCAAAATCGAAGCCCTCAGGGAAGCCCTCAAGGGTGAGGACATGGACGATATCAAGTCCAAGAAGGAATCACTCGAGACCGTCGCGCAGCAGCTTGCGAGCAAGGCCTATGAGAAGACTCAGCAGGCCCAGCAGCAAGAACAGGCCCAGTCGTCTGAAGAAGGCGCACAGGACGAATCCGAGGACGAAGACGTAGTCGACGCCGATTACGAAGAAGTCGACGAAGACGACAACAAGTAAGCGAATGACGGAAGCAGCCTCGGCTGCTTCCTGTCGTTTGAACTGAGGTGAATTATGAGCAAGAGAGACTACTATGAAGTCTTGGGCGTCGACAAGAACGCGTCACAGGATGAGATCAAGAAAGCGTACAGGAAACTCGCGAAGAAATACCATCCCGACGTCAGCCAGGAAAAGGACGCCGAAACGAAATTCAAGGAAGTGAGGGAGGCCTACGAGACCCTCTCCGATCCCAAGAAGCGTTCGCAATATGACCGTTTCGGCCACTCCGCCAACCAACAGGGCGGTGCAGGATTCGAAGGCTTCGGCGGACAGGGATTCGGCGATTTCGATTTCGAGGACATCTTCTCGCAATTCTTCGGTGGTGGCGGCCAGGGCCGCTCCCAGCGCACAAACCGCGCCAGGAAAGGCCAGGACATCCAGCGCCGCATGCGCGTGACCTTCGAGGAAGCCGTGAGTGGCGCCAAGAAGAAGATACGCACGACTGTTTATGAGGCCTGCACAAGCTGTGACGGCACAGGGGCCGAGAGCCAGAAGGACATAGAGAAATGCGACCAGTGCGGCGGCATGGGCACAGTCACCATGGAACAGCAGACCCTCTTCGGCCGCACCCGCACGCAGACCGCATGCCCCAAATGCGGCGGCAGCGGACAGCAGATCAAGAACAAGTGCAAGACCTGCGGCGGTGAGGGCATGGTCGGCAAAGAGAAGACCGTCAGCGTCAACGTACCACCGGGTGTGGACACGAACAACCAGCTCCGCATGCCGGGCTACGGCCACAAGGGTCAGAACGGAGGCCCTCCGGGTGACCTCTACATCGTCTTCGAAGTCGAGGAGAGCGACACCTTCGAACGCCACGGGGACGACCTCCTCGTCGAGGTCCCCATCACCTTCGCCCAGGCGGCGCTCGGCGATGAGATCCGTGTGCCCACCCCTTATGGCGATGTGAAACTCAAGATTCCCGCCGGCACCCAGTCGCACAAGACCTTCCGTCTTCGCGGCAAGGGCATGCCGAACCTGAGAAGCAAGCGCAAGGGCGACGAGCATGTCGTCATCAAAGTCGTGACCCCGACCGAACTCTCCAAGGAACAAGAGGAGCTGTTCAAGAAACTGTCCGACACAGACCTCAAGAACGATGACGAGACACTCTGGTCCAAAGTCAAAAGCAAACTCAAGAAATGACATGCAAGTGGCGCCCCTTTGGGCGCCATTTTCATTGTGCATACGCACCGGCATTTACAAACAGGCCGCTTTAGGCTATACTTGTAGGCGTTAGGTGGTGTACAAATGAAACTGATCACAGACAGCACATGCGATCTGAACCAGCAACTCATAAAGCAGCACGACATAGAAGTGGTGCCACTTTATGTCATGCTCAACGACAAGTCATTCAAGGACGGGGTCGAACTCACCCCCGACAAGCTTTACGAACTCGTCGAGAAGGAAGATGCGCTGCCGACGACGGCGGCAGCCTCGAGCGAGACGTTCAAATCCGTATTCAAAAAGTATCTCGACGAGGGTCACGAGATCCTCTACACCGGCATCGGCTCGGGGTTCTCCTCGACACTCCAAAGCGCGCATATCGCCAAGCAGTCGCTTGACAGCGACAGAATCCATCTCGTCGATTCGATGAACCTTTCAAGCGGGTCCGGGCTTCTGTTGCTCAAGGCGGCGAGCTACCGCGAACAGGGTCTTGATGCGCCCGCGATCAAGGAGAAACTGGAAGCCGCCGTGCCCAAGGTGCGCACCCAGTTCGTCATCAACACCCTTGAATACCTCCACAAGGGAGGCCGGCTGAAAGCGATCAGCGCCTTCATGGGCACGATGATGCGAATCAAACCCATCATCCGCGTCAAGGACGGCGCCATGGCCGTCGGCAAGAAACCCCGTGGCAACATCCGCGTGGGTGTGAAACTGCTGCTCAAGGATGTCCTCAGGGATCTCGACGCGATCGACCCGGAATTCATCATGATCACCCACACCAAAGCGGAGAAACAGGCGGAGTATCTGCGAAATGAACTGGCGTCCACAAACCATTTCAGACACATCCACGAGACCGAGGCTGGCTGTGTGATCTCATCACACTGCGGCCCCGGCACCATCGGCATCCTTTATATCATGAAATGAGGCATCCCCATGCAACAGTATTTCATCAACAGACCCGTAGCGGACACCATCACCCTCGAAGACCAGAAGACCGTCCACCACATCACCCGTGTGATGCGTATGGAAAAGGGCGACATCGTCGCCCTCTGCGGCCTCGACACGGCATGCCACGCCGCCAGGATTGAGGGCTTTTCACAAAACAGCGTGACACTCAGCCGCCTTTACCCCTTGCGCGATGTCACCCATCCCCTCTCGATCACGCTCGCCCTCGCCCTCATCCGCAAGCAGCCTTTCGAGCTCGCGCTCCAAAAGGCGGTCGAACTCGGAATCGAAGGGTTCATACCCCTTTCATGCGAACGTTCGGTCGTACGGTTCAAAGAAAGCGACGTGGCGAAAAAAACGGCGCGTTTTGAGAAGATTGCGAAAGAGGCCGCTGAACAGTCCAGACGGTCGAACGTCCCGCATATCCATCCGGCCTCAACCCCTGAGAACCTGGATCTTAGCGCGTACGACACAATACTCATCCCCTATGAGAACGAGACCACCCAGGACGCCGCAAGCGTCTTCAAGACCTTGGAAAAAGGCATGAACGTCCTTGTTGTCATCGGCCCGGAAGGGGGCTTCTCCGACAAGGAAATCGGCCACTTCACAGAACTCGGCGCAAAGACCCTGTCGCTCGGGCCGAGGGTGCTCAGGAGCGAGACCGCGGTCTTCTACACCCTTTCCGCGATCAACTATGAGACGGAAGGGGGCGCTTAGCATGAAGGTCGCCTTTGAAACCCTCGGCTGCAAGGTCAACCATTATGAGAGCGAAGCTCTCAAGAGCATGTTCGAGGCCAGGGGCTACACCCTCGCGCCGTTCTCGGACGTCGCGGATGTCTATGTCATCAACACGTGCACGGTCACGAACCAGTCGGACGCGAAGAGCCGCAAGATGGTCCGAAAGGCAGTGAAGCGAAACCCCGAGGCGGTCGTCGCCGTCATCGGCTGCTATTCGCAGGTCGATGCGGACACCGTCGCGGACATCGACGGAGTCGACATCATCATGGGCACATCAAACCGTCCCCGCCTGCTTGAGTACGTCGAAAAGGTCCTCCGCGAGAGGCAGCCGATCAAAGACATCACCGAGTCGAAAGGGCTCAAGGCCTTTGACGCGCTCAAACTGGACCATTTCGAGAAGAACACCCGGGCGTTTCTGAAGATACAGGACGGCTGCAATCAGTTCTGCAGCTATTGCATCATCCCCTTCGCCCGCGGCCCTGTCCGCTCGAAACCGATGCAGGAAGTGATCAGCGAGGCTCAATCCCTGCTTAAGAAAGGCTACAAGGAGATTGTGCTCTCGGGCATCCACACCGGTGGATACGGCACCGACCTAGAGGACACCACATTTTACGACTTGCTCGAGGCGCTTAGCCGTCTTGATGGCCTCGTGCGCCTCAGGATCTCCTCAGTGGAGATCAATCAGCTCACCGACGCCATCCTCGACCTCATCAAGGAAAGGCCCGTGTTCGCACGCCACCTGCACATCCCCCTGCAGCATGGCGATGACGGCGTCCTTGAGCACATGCGGCGCCGCTACAGTGTCGCTGAATACATGCACAAAATCGAAGCCATACGGTCCCGCATGCCCTCTATCGCCATCACCACGGACCTCATCACGGGATACCCCACCGAGGATGAAAAGGCCTTCGAGATCATGCTTGAGACAATCAACGCCATCCGTTTCAGCGAACTGCACGTGTTCCCGTATTCAAGGCGGGGCGGCACGAAAGCCGCGAAAGAGAAGCAACAGGTCCACGGCGCCATCAAGAGCC
>CAZCTR010000033.1:0-7851 GCA_964501715.1 uncultured Candidatus Izemoplasmatales bacterium
CTATATCTAGTAAGGCATGAGTTGTAAACATATGGAGAAGTCAGCTTCTTGGGCAAACTGCTATAAAAGAAGAAGTTCATAGTCATCGCACCGTATTGGAACTAACCTGGAAACTGTGTGAAGAGCCATTGCGAGAAGCCTATGAAAAAGACAAGGAAAGTCGATAATAACAGACGGTTAAACCTGTCGCCGGGTGTATCGGCGAGCTCTTTCGGATTTTTGATTCTCATGTCGTTTTGGTAATCCTCGTAATTCTCAAATACATGTTTCATGTTCAGGATCTGATTTCCTTTGAAAGTGACAAGGTAGATATGCGGTCGGTTGATCATGATCCGCATCGGAGTGAACTGGTAGCGTTTCAACATGAAGTGTTTTCCTGTCTCCACATCGATAAAGTTGAATTCGATGTCACCTTGAACTCCGTGATCGTTCATGTGTTGTGTTTTAACATAATCAATCTGTTCAATCAGGACGTAACGCCTCAATTTACGCTTTCCGAACTGCAATTTATGTTTTCGGATTGATAGAAGGCCGTAAATCGGTATTATAGTTAAAAACACCCTGATCGCTGGAACGACGTAATAAAGCGCGAACCCATCACCCATAGTACCCCATCCTTTACTTATCCGTGTTTTTAGAAACAATTTCGTCCTTTATCGAAGGGTCGTGCACTTTCTCGTAAGGTTTTTCTATCGATTTATGCTTCAAGAAGCGCCTGTTTCTCGATGTCTTATAGCTAACAAAAAAACGGTGGATCACATAGGCGCTGCCCATGGATATGACTGCTTTGATTATGAAATTCTGAAGACTGCTAAGCAGCAACATGCAATCACTCCATCAGGTGTAAGGGGATGAAGTGGACAAGGCCCGCAATCGGGCCTTGTCTATATCCCTTCCCCACTTGCAGTATAGCACCGCCGCATGACGGTGTAAATGGCGCCTGAAGTTGTAATGATTGGGCAAAATAATGCAAAAATGCCTCATTATTGGAGCTGAGTCCTAAATATATTGTAACTTCACTGTGTTTCTGGTATTTTTATTGTAGATGCCATCAAGCGATTACAATACGAAAAAAAGGTGAAAAAAATGGAAAAAATGGTTTTATATCCCATGCCCCTGAACATGGTGGAAAGCGACGCCTATTTGCATCTTTGGGTCCAATACCAGGTGGAAAGCGCCCCCTCCACACTCAAGGACCTGCTTGCGGATATGAACGTGCCCTCAACCTCATACTCATACGCCCGCAAGAACGGCTTTCTAAGAAGCAAGAAAGTGCTCAACGCCATCCTCAGGTACTTTGACCTTTCCTTGGAGATCGATCCAGGCGATTATGATTTCCTAAAAGACCTCCTCCTTGATGCCATCACAGAATCGTATTTCATTGAAGGGGAGAACCTGCGCGAGATTCAAAAGCGACTGGCCACAATCAAGCACCGCGTGCGCCACACTCCGCTGTACCTCCTCTACGCCCTCGCCTATCTCAACTCCTGCGATCATTTCGAAGTCGACAGTCATAAGCAGGAGATGGAGGAGGAAGTGTTGCCGTTTTTAAAGTTCGTGCGCCCGTCGATGACCGACGACATCGCCTATTTCCATCTCTTTTCACTGACCGAGTACTATTTCGTCACCGACAGGGACCATCTGGCGGTGACATTCACCGACCAGTATGAAACGCTGGACGGACGGGTCGATGAACGCCTCAAGACCATGGGCTATTACGACCTTTTTACCCTTTACGCCCTGAAAGGCAACAACACACGCGCGCTTCACTATCTCGAGGCGTGCCACGACCTTTGTTTCAAGTACTATAACGTCAAGCGCCTGCAGGCCCTCCGTCAGAACAAGACCGCGATTTATTACCGCAACGAGAACTACCAGGAGGCACTATCGAACGCGCTTGGCGACCTGCTTTACCTCTACCGGCAGGACCCTCAGGAGAACAAGGTGTTCTTCAAATCCATGCTGGTGATCATCACGACCTCGCTCATTTATCTCGGCCGATATGAAGAAGCGCTTGAAAAGACAGAATGGTTCTTTGAATTCAAGGTGGATGATTATTATCCGCAGGCTTTGCTTCTGAAGAAGTTCTGCCACTACAAACTTGAAGATCCCAAAAGCATGGACGCAGTGGAAGACCAGAGAACCACGTTGGAAAGCGATATCGAATTTCCTGAAGCATACCATGTCCTCTCACAGCTCATTGAGATGCTTCATAGGGAAAACAAAAGGGAGATGCGTTCATTTGGTAAGCATCTGAAGCCGTTACGGGAGGACACGATGAGCCAGTACAACAAGATTGTGAGCCTGCTGGTTGATGAATACACCCGCTACCTGAAAAAGCACGGCCGCTATATTGACGTGCTTGACATGCAATAGGCTTAAGTTTGAGGCATGCATTCACCCATACCCCTTGGTAATATCGGAGACAGGCCACGAGGCCGGCCTTTTCCCATCAAAAAGGTTCATGGAATCGCCATGGGCCTATGTTCAGGATGGTTCGAACAAAGACGTGTGGTCCTTCACGAATGCCTTGGGGGAGGTAGGAGGTCTACCGGTGATTCTTTGGAATTCATCATTCACATGTCTGGTTGCGCCCATCCGCGTCATGAGATAAAGCATCATCGTCACACGGACGAATCCCTTCTTCATGCCGCGGTTTTTGAGCATGTGCCGCCGGTATGCTAAAACCCCGGCCCACGGTAATGGAAGGGCCTGCCAAGCGCACTGCTCATGATCCTTGCGACTTCTTTGTAGGTGAGGGCCTTTGGCCCTGTCAGCGTATGGGTGGTGTCCGCGTACCTGGACGGGTCCTGTAGCACACACGCCGCGGCGAGACCGATATCCTTCGCATCGATGAAGCTAGTCCTGCTTTTCCCTGCGGGATGCAGAGTTCAGAATCCTCTTTGATCTCCTTGAGATGCACGCCCGTCAGATTCTGCATGAAGAAACTTGGGCGGATGAAACTGTAGGGGATGCCGGAGTTTATCAGATGCCTTTCAATCCTGTGGTGGGGTGGGAATGGATTTTTTCTCGCCCCATGAGGGATTGAAAGCTTGCCAGTCTGAGCTTCTTGTTGCGCATGAAGTCAATGAAGGGATAAAGCGCCCTGACCTGCCAAGACGGGGTGGGCCACGAGGTAGCCCCTGCCGACACCCGCAAGAGCCTGTTCGTAAGTGTCCGGGTCCTCAAAGTCGAATGTGAAATGTCAACGTTCCCGTTGAAAAGCGCATGCAGCTTACCGGGGTCCGTCCCGGCGACCTTGACGGACGGAACAAAAGCTTTTCTTTTTGGTGGCGCATGGGTGCGTGAAGAACAGGCTACATGACTGAAATGGATGCATTCTTCTGTATCATCATCCAAAGACCCTTCATTTCATTCATCATCCTGCCGATATTTATGTTTTTCCAATGCCGACAGGATCCGATGTGTTATAATGAATGTAGAAAGCAAAGTGAAGGAGAGTGTCATACCATGGGGTTTTTGAAACGGTTGTTCGGCAAGAAGGATGAAAAGAAACAAACTGAGCGTGGCGATGAGAAGAAAATGGATGCTAAGAAACAACCCGTTCAGGACACTGAATCGAAGACGGCAACGGCTGCAAAGACCGAACCGTCGGCAAAGGAGAAACATCGCAAATACCATGTCTCTTTGAACCGGGACGAGAACAGCGAAAAGCACATGATGTGGCGTGTGCGTCTCGAGCAGTCAGACAAGACCATCAAGCACTTCAAGACCCAGGAAGAGGCGATTGAATTCGCCGAGAATCTCGCCGATGATTCCGGCGCGTCTGTCGTCATCCACAAGAAGGACGGCACCATACGCCGTCAGAATTACAAGAAACATAGCTGAAACACTGTGAAGGTCATTCAAAAAGGGCGTTGAACAATCGTTGTTCAACGCCTTTTTGAAATACATGGTCATCTATGAAGGACCGTTACCTCTCTTGCCGGGCTTTTCGTCATAACGGCGCTCGATGTAAAAGCCGATCGCTAGAATCATGAGCCCCCCGAGGACGAAGAAGAGCGCCCTAGGCAGGAAATCGTAGAGCGAATCGAAATAAAAGCGGATGATGAGGGCGCCGATCACAACGAGGGGAATGATCCGTTTCCTTGTCAGGAGCACCATCATGTAAGCCGCGAACACGATGGAGAACAGAACGCTTGGCAGCCCTCCATCCCCGATAAGCTCCCAACTCTCCCAGACACCGCTGAATGAGAGAGTGAAACCGGCGACCCCCATCGTGAGAAGCCCCATCCGGATGAAGGGCTCCCGGTCCAATGGATGTCTGAGATAGATCATCACATTGCCGAGGATCACAAACAGAAGCATGGAGAGGACACCGTTCAATCCGTAATGGATGGGGAAATAGAGGATCGTGACCAATGTGGCTGCGATGAGGAAATAGGTGCCGACGGTTCTAAAGTTGAAAAGATGGTTGGCTGTGATGAGCAGTCCGCCCATCACGATGGCATGGACCGCGATCCATTCATCGAAGCCCACGAGGACCCCTGTGATTGACAGAATGTGCGCCGCGATGAGAAGGATGAGGTCGCGCTTCCACACACACACACCGAGTGCGCCTAGAGACCAGAGGAAGAACGCTGTGCTGAAGATGATGTCAAGCTCGAAAGCATCGATTACGAGGAAGATACCGGAACCATAGAGAATCACCGCAAGATAAAGGAGCCCTTTGGAAGTGTAGCGGTTCACCGGTTCGGTCCTGAGGGACGCCAAGAGCGCGGCGGATATCGCGCCCACGATGACCATGAGCTTCCAAAAATCCCCGATGGCCTCCCAGTTGCTTGCGACCACCAACAAGAACCCGAATCCCACAAGAGTGGCGCCCACGGAAGCGACAACCCATAGCACATTGAATCCCCGGCCCTCCTCATATTGGCCCATGATGTCTTCCTTCTGTTCTTTTGAGATGATGCCCTTTTCTTGAACCTTGTGCATTTCCTGGTCAAGAAATCTGTATAGCAGACGGTTCAAAGGCTTTTTCATAAATCCAACCCCCACTGATCTGTAGTGTCCGAGGCTCAAGACAGCCTGATGGTTTCCAATCATATTCTAACATAAGGATGCGACACAAACGCCACAAACGATTTGTCCGGGCACATGATCCTTTGCGGTCACATCAGTTCGCAATGTATGTCATAATGGACACATCAGAATTGTTTGGACCATCCCATTTCGCCTCTCAAGCAGAACGATCGGCTTCACGAAGAACCTGGTGTCGAACAATCAAGGATTTCCTGTACAGAACCGTCAAACTTCATAATCGCTTCATCGTTACCCTGTACGATTAATCATAAAGGAGAGGATTCCATGAATGAACATCATCAGGAACACAACCACAATGAGCATCATCAGGAACACGATCACAATCACGACCAAACGCATCATAAACACCATGACCATACTGAACACCACCGCATGATGATCAAGGATTTCAAGATTCGCTTCTTCGTAGCGCTCATTTTGAGCGTTCCCATCATCGCATTGTCACCGATGATCCAGGGGTGGTTCAATTTCACCCTTGCCTTCACCGGAGACACTGCCGTTCTTGTAAGTCTGTCCGTGCTCATATTCTTCTACGGTGGCTGGCCGTTCTTCACAGGCGCCAAAGAAGAAATCGGTTCAAAGACACCGGGCATGATGACACTCATCGCGCTCGCGATCAGCATCGCGTTCCTCTATAGCCTCGCGACCGTCTTCGGTCTCGAGGGCGATGACTTCTTCTGGGAGCTCGCCACCCTCATTGTCGTGATGCTTCTGGGACACTACATCGAGATGAAATCGGTCCTCGGCGCCCAGAGCGCCCTTGACGCTTTAGTCAAGCTGATGCCTGACACCGCCCACAAGAAGGACGGAGATTCCATCAAGGATGTTTCCATCAATGAGCTGAAAAAGGGCGATATCGTCCTCATCAAGGTCGGAGAGAAGATCCCCGCGGATGGCACCATCGTCAAAGGGTCGACCCAGGTCAACGAATCCATGGTGACCGGGGAATCCGTCCCCGTCAAGAAAATCGAGAAGGACGAACTGATCGGCGGTTCGATAAACAACAGCGGCACAGTCGAGATGGAAGTGGGGAAAACCGGCGAGGACGCCTATCTTTCCCAGGTGATATCGCTCGTACAGGAAGCCCAGGCATCCAAATCGAATACGCAGTCCCTGGCGGACAAGGCTGCGAAATACCTCACCTATATCGCCCTTTTTGTAGGTGGTGCGACCTTCATCACATGGATGATGATCACCGGTGATCTCGCCTTTTCCATCACCCGCATGGCGACAGTCATGGTCATCGCCTGCCCTCATGCGCTCGGTCTCGCGACCCCGCTTGTCATCGCGCGCTCGACCATGCTGTCGGCGAAGAACGGGCTCTTGATCAGGAACAGGACCGCCTTCGAGCGCGCCCGTTCCATCGATGTCATCGTCTTTGACAAGACCGGAACCCTCACCGAAGGAAACTTCGGAGTGAAAGGCATCCACATCCACGAACAAGGATACGACACAGATGACATACTTACCCTCGCGGCTTCCATCGAGAACTACTCGGAACACCCGATCGGCTTGAGTATTCTCACAGCTGCGAAAGACAGGGGGCTTTCCCTTCATGCCATAGAAGATTTCGAAACCATCAAGGGCAAGGGTGTGAAAGCCACCATCAAAGGTGAACCATACAGCATCAAAAGCCCCAAGGCCCTGAAAAGTGAAGGCAAGGACGTCCCTACCGATGACAGCGAGACTTTGTCCACTCAAGTCTATCTTCTCAAAGGTGAAACTCTGATCGGAAGCATCGTGCTTTCCGATTCAATCCGGGAAGGCGTCGAGGAAAGCATACGGGCGCTGCAAGAAGAAGACATCCGCATCGTTGTCCTCTCGGGAGACAACGAAAAGACCGTAAGGAACCTCGCCGATTCCCTCGGGCTGGACAACTATTACGCGGAAATCCTTCCGGAAGAGAAACAGGAGATCATCAAGCAGCTCCAAAAGGACGCCTCCACCGTCGCGATGGCCGGAGACGGCGTCAATGACGCGCCCGCGCTCGCACAAGCCGACATCGGAATCGCAATCGGCTCGGGGACGGATGTCGCCGCGAACACCGCCGACATCATCCTGGTGAGAAGCCGTCCCAGTGATGTGCTCCATCTGGTCCGCTTCGGAAAGAAAACCTACAAGAAGATGCTTCAGAACCTTGCTTGGGCGACCGGATACAACATCCTGGCCATCCCCCTCGCCGCCGGCGTCCTCTTCTCCATCGGCATCCTGATCTCCCCCGCAGTCGGCGCGGTTTTCATGTCCTTGAGCACAGTCATCGTCGCCTTCAACGCGCGCCTGCTCAAGGCATGATTGAGAGCCGTTATCCGCCGCCACAGGGATGACGAGATTCATATTCCTGTCATGTAAAGCCGTCAAGGATAGGGTGACCAAAAAAGAAGACCGCCCCGTTGTGAACTTCACAACGGGGCGGTCTTTTAATTCATGCCGGTTTGTTGGTGCTGCTGTAAATGTCCATGTCGAGGGCGTTCTCGCTTTTAGCTGTCAAGGTCGCACTCACCATGGTGCCGGTGATGTTGAGTGCGGTGCGCCCCATGTCGATGAGGGCATCGACACCGAGGACGAGCGCTATCCCCTCAAGCGGCAGACCGAGACTAGCGAGCACGACTGTCGCGGCGATGCTCGCGATTCCGGGGACACCGGCGATCCCGATGCTTGCGATGGTGGTCGTGAGAATGATCAGGAAGTAATCGGTCAAAACGAGTTCCAAACCAAAGGCGTTAGCGGTGATGATCGCCACGAACGCGGGGAACATCCCGCCGCAGGCGTTCATACCCACATTGGCCC
>CAZCTR010000034.1:0-7387 GCA_964501715.1 uncultured Candidatus Izemoplasmatales bacterium
GACGCCATCGACGCGGAGCGTTATGGCGCGAACCGCCTGGAGCTAGTGAGCGCCATCAGCGAAGGTGGGCTCACCCCTTCGTCCGGTCTGATCGAATCGGTCTGTGAATCAGTGTCCATACCTGTTCAGGTCATGCTTCGCCCGCACGCAGAATCGTTTGTTTATGATGCCGATGACCGAAAGGTCATCATGAAAGACCTTGAACGAATCAAGCATACAAACGTACAGGGCATCGTGTTCGGTTGTCTCAAGGAGGACGGCACGATCGACGAGACGCTTTTGAAACAGATTATCAAGCACAAGGGTCACTTGCAAGTCACATTCCACCGAGCGGTCGATGAGGCCAGGGACTATTTCCAGGCAATCAATACCCTCTTGAACCATGACATCGACACCATTCTGACATCCGGCGGACTTGATACGGCGTATGTGGGAAGAGAGAATCTACGGAGCATAAAAGAAAAACTTGAGAAGCGTGATGTCGAGCTTCTCGCTGGCAAGGGGTTGAACGTGGACACCATCGACGCCTTATATCAAAAAACCGGGATTGATCATGTGCACGTCGGTTCCGGTGTGAAGACGAACCGTCGCATAGACCCTCAGAAAGTCGCTTTGATCAAAGCCATCGGAAATTCACACTAGAAACTTTGATATCTGCATATTTTTCCATCCGACACCTTGTGTCCGGACCATCCCAGCGGGTCCGGACACAAGGTCTTTTTATTCAGCGCTGTTTTGTGATGTTAATCTGCATTGAAAGAATAACAGAAATCATGGTTGAACCGCATGAATTATGAAGCCATTGTGAAGACGAGTTTGTAAAATGAGCCCTTGAAATAGCCAGATTATAAAATTTGCCACATGTGTGGCGTTCTTTTGCACATTGTTCTAATATGGTCACAGTGACAAATTTCGTCACACAAAATTTATATCTCAAGGAGGCTCTTCACATGTTTGACAATGTGGCCATCGACAGTTGGCAACAAGCAGCACTATACTTATTCGCCCTAGGAGGGATCGGTTGTCTTTGGATGCTTGCCAAACACAAGGTCTCTTTCAATAGACGCGTCTTCATAGGGCTTCTCATCGGGCTTTTGATCGGTGTGATATTCGGCGAACGTGCAACCACCTTAAGACCGATCGGGACACTCTTCGTGCGTCTTATCATGATGATTGTCATCCCGCTTGTCTTCGCAAGCATCATCAAAAGCTTCACCGACCTGAAAGACAGGCGGGCGCTCAAGTCCATCGGACTCAAAAGCCTTTTTTGGCTTCTTCTGACTACCGCGGTCGCAACCGCTTTTGCGATTGCCACCGCAACCCTTTTCAATCTCGGGGCATCCTTCGATGTGAGCGGCATCGATTATACACCTAGGGAGATCGTGCCCATAGAGGAAGTCATCATCAACCTCTTCCCAAGCAACATCGTCTCACACATGGCCGATGGTCAAGTGATCCCGATCATCCTGTTCGCCGTGTTCATCGCCATCGCGATGATGGTGGAACGGGAACGGCACCCTGAAAGGGTTGAACCTTTCAAACGTTTCATAGACAGTTTCCAAAGCGTGATGGTTCGACTCACAAAGATTATCATCCGTTTCGTTCCCTACGGGGTCCTCGCGCTCATCGCTTCCGCCGCCGGACGAAACAGCCTCGATGCGATGAGGGAACTCGGTGTATACATTCTTCTCTTTTATGCACTCATGATCCTTTATTACCTCGTCGTCCATCTCGGACTGATCACCTTCGTGGGCAAACTCAGTCCCATCCGATTCATGAAGAACGTCGCACCCGCACAACTCGTGGGATTCTCCTCACAAAGCAGCTACGGTACTCTCCCCATAACCATCAAGACATTGAAGGAGCGCAACGGTGTGAGTGATGAAGTCGCTTCCTTCGTATCACCACTTGGGGCCAATGTGGGTATGAACGCCTGCGGCGGGATGTTTCCCGCGTTCGTGGCGATCATCACCGCTAACGCCTTTGGCTTGGAACTCGTTTTGACCGATTACTTCCTGATCATTCTCACGACCACCATCGCAAGCATCGGGATCGCCGGTGTCCCCGGAATCGCGAGCATCGCCGCGACAGTCGTGCTCGCTAGTCTCGGTCTGCCGCTTGAGGGGATAGCGCTCGTCCTCGGTGTCGATGCCCTCATCGACATGGGGCGCACCGCACTCAACATCACCGGCACCATGGTGAGTGCGACCTTGACAGCCAGAAGCGAGAACGGAATTGATTTGGACATTTACAATCAAAGCAATACCCTTACTTGAATCAAGCGCACGAGAGCGGATGATCCGCTCTCGCGCGCTTTTTCATGGTTACTGAGAACAAACCCTGAAATACACTTCAAGCCTTGAGCTCTCAGGTGAGGCTAAGGCCATGTACTGTGCTCGAGGTATGAATAATGCAGGGAGGTTTGAAGTACACTGATTCTTGCGTGTCTTGAGTCGCTTCATCTATGTGTTTTAACGACAGAACTAACGAACAGCAGCGAAAAGGGTTCAAGTCATTCCATGCAAAAAGACGTTGGAGTGGATACTCTTATTCATGTCGGCCTGTGATTTGTGCCCTTTATATTATTGTATTGTCTTTTGCACATAATCGTTTGTACCCACTCAAGGCATTTTACATGTTAAAATGGACAAAACATCTTAGTTTCATACGTCTTGGTAAATCACTAGGGGGCTATGCATTATGAAAAAGCCTTTGACCCGTCTTTTTTACAGGTTCCTTGAGCGGGAAATGCACGAGGTTCAAAAAAAGGGCATCATCTCAAAAGCACAACTGGAAGACATCATGGCGCAATATGAGGAAGGCCGGGGCCTCAATGTCATATGGGTCATCGCTTCGGTGGGCGCGACTCTGGTGGGTCTTGGATTTTTGCTGGTGGTCGCGAACAACTGGGAGGCCATCGGGGATTTTTGGAAACTCATGATCATCGTGGGTGCGATCGCCGCCGCACTTCTCTCGTCACTCAAGACCGAACCGGTGAACCGCTACACCTCGAAGGGGCTGCTTTATCTTTCGGTGATTCTTTATGGTTCGGGCATCTTCCTTGTGATTGATGCTTTCGAGCTTGATGTCATCTTCAGCACGGCATTCTTCCTCTGGTCTGCCGGGGCGCTCGGCGTGGCTGTTTGGAAACGCGACCTCGTCTTGCTGATCGGGGGACATGTTTTGTCAATCATTGGAATCCTTGTGGGTTTCGATGAGTGGATCATGATCCAAGTCATCGTGATGGCAGGACTGCTCATCGCAGCCAACCATCTTTTGAGTTATAAAATGGCCGGCATGTATTTCCTCATCGCAGCCATGCTGGTATCGATTCTTTATTTCCCCATCCATTATGAAATCAACGGGGTTGTCTCCATGCTTATCTTCCTTGTTCTCGGCAACGTGATGGTCTATCTCAGACATCCTTTGCATCGTGAAGCGTTCATCCGTATGGGGCTTCTCACGATGGGCATTGCCGGTTTAGTCCTCTCATTCAACGGCGTCTGGGAGAGTTGGGACCTCATAGAGGACGGTTCCCTGCCAAGTGTGCTTTTCTCCATTGCTTTCGCGGTGTACATGCTGGCACTACTGACAAGCAAACGCCTCATTCCTCTCGTTGTGATCGGCGCGCTCATCATTCGTTTCTATTTCGATTCTCTCTATGACTTCCTGCCAAGGGCCCTTTTCTTCGTCCTTGGGGGACTGTTGCTGCTCGCGGTGGGTTTCTCCATCGAGCGATATTTCGAGAAGATCGGCAAAGATGAACCCGATGTGTGAATTCGGGCGTGGCAATTGAAAATGGCGTTGATACCTGAATATATCAACGCCATTTTTATATGGTTTCACCATATGTCAGCTATGTTTCTTGTAATTCTGACGGCGTATGGTGCCATCTTTTTTATGGATGACGACAGCTGCATCGGAATCATCTGCGAGATGTTCCGCATAGTCGATCGCCTCTTTTTGGGTCTTGAAGTGCTTGATGGTCTTGTCTGAATGTTCAAGGCGCACACGCCACATCATGTAATTCTTGCTTTTCTCGTCCCGGTTCAAGGACACATGATATTTGCGACGGGGCTTTTTTTCTTTGGTGGCGTCCGGTTCTTTTCCATCCGTTTTCGTCTCTTCATCCTGTTCAGTCGGATGTTTCGCACTTTTTTTGCCGAACAGCCGTTTAAAGAGGTTCATGGGTGACAACTCCTTCTTTTATGGATCAAACCTGTATGCATGGGCTCTCAGTGATGCTTTAGCACAACCTGGTTATGCGGTTTTGACACCCCTCCAACGCATACATGGTTCATTAGGCGTGCCGACCAGGAGGCTATTCTACGAGGTCTTCCGGCCATCGGGATGGCTTTTTCCTTTGACCGCCCCCGGTTCACCCACAGTGAAATCATTGTGCATGTACTTGAGGATTTCGTCTGTCGTCATCACTTTCGCGACCGTGGCGTTCGCCACCCTGAGCGCTGTCTCATGATCGTCCGTCGCGGTTGCGACCGCGTCCTCGACGACCACCACATCATACCCGCGGGAACTGCCGGCGTAGGCGGTTGCGAGCACGCATTCGTCGGTCCAGAGTCCGCTGATGACAATCGTGTCGATATCGAGAGCCTTGAGTTTCTCGTCCAGATAGGATTTTCCGTCCTCTGTGAACGTCCAGAACATGTCCAGATGCTTGCCGTGATAGAACCATCCCTCACTACGTTCTTTTTCACTCGGCGCGATTTCGCTCAAAGGTTCGACACCCTTGCTGCCGTGAAAGACGTAGGCGGCGTTCTCGGGGTCCTCTGGTTTGAGCCCCCTCGGGCCGTACCAACGGTCTGTCGCGTTGGAAATGCCGTCGGCGAAATGGCGTGTCCAGGAGCTCCACACGATGCACACGCCATCGTGGGTCTTTTTCTTGTCTTTGAAGGTGTCCCTGAGTTTGACAAGGTTGGGGAGGATTCCCTCCGCATAGGGGCGGTATTCCTCCTGGCAGTCGTCCATGAGCAACGCGATGCGTCTGGGCCGGTCTGCGAGCTCCCAGGACGCCCAGAAAGATAATGGCATGCCCATATACCCTCCGGGTGTAGTGCTGTAGTTCGGCATGGGTTCTTTCGCGAGTTTCATGTTCCTGTGTTTGCAGTGCTGCTTGAGCGCTTCTTTGAGTGTGGGTATCTTCTTCATGTGGCACCCCTTTCAAAAGAATGTCAATGTTTGATTTGAATGTAGCACATGAACCAGAGAAAATCAACTCCCTGTCAACGTTTTCCATCGGTGAGGTCCATTGTGTGTGTCCTGTGTCAAAAGTGGTCTGATATGTCAGAAATAGTGCTGATTTGTCTGAAGTTTGTATATTGAAATACCCCCCCGATCGAAAAGACCGATGACAATATTTCCGGTGAATCCGCCCCTATTGTCCTTGGTGATCATGTTCGCAATCCATCCGACTAGGACGCCGAAGAGAATCCACATGAGTATGGCCATTGTTTTCCTCCCTCTCTTCATTCTCATCTTTAAAACGAACGAAAAGAGGTTCTTGTTGGATTTGATCATGCATCGCCAACCATAAGGTTCAGCTCTTCACGTTCGGGTTTGCATCGCTGTTTTTTAAGACGAAGTCTGCAAGGCTCGGACCTCATGTCTGAAACCCCTCTTCAAAACATGAAACCGCCCGATGGATCGAGCGGTCGTGCTCTTCTCAATAGTCGTAGGTATGGTTTCCAACTTTGATGGTCCCTTTTGTGCTTTCCTCTCTCAGCGGTTTTCTATTTTCAATGAGATTGAGTGTGGTATAGCCTTTCGACTTCAACAGGGCTATGACTCCGTCGTTGTTTGGGTGGATCCAGTTATAGAGGGTCTCATTACCTTTTTTCATTGCCAATGCCTCCGCAAGATCATAAAGTCTGGACCCTATGCCTTGGCGTCTGTAGTCTTCTAAGACATAAAGGGACTCCGCGAAGACCACATCACCACTGATTCTGCATACGATATAGCCGACAAGGGTCTTGTCCGGCTTTTCTGCCACATAAACCGCGAAAGGGCCTTCAATGTATTCTTCACATTCCTTTTTGGCCCTCGCCTTTTCAAAGGGCTTCTGTCTGCCCATGAAACCGCTCAGTTCATTTTTGAACTGCATGATTAGAGGGGTGAGCGCTTCAACATCATCCTTCTTCGCCATCCGATATTCGATCATATCCAACTCTCCTTCTGTGGCCACATTGTCCAATCGCCGGTCATGGCGCATCATGCATGCGTCCGAATGCATCGCATGGTAAAGATCCTCTGTAAAGCATTTACCATCCTCGAATGGATTCTTTAAATTACGTGTGTTGTCTGCTCGTGCAGACAAAAAAGCGTGACCCCGGTTCAGCCCTCATCCATCCGTCAAAATACGGTTGTTTATTGTGCGGCTTCTAAAGAACACTTAAGCGGGCACGCTGATTGTTTCGGATGTGATTCACAGTTCCTTGATCATCGTATAGTTCTTATACCCTTTTGGATTATCGTCTCTTTTGTGGATGACCTTGAAAGCGAAGCTCTCATAGAAGGGACGTCCCTGGAACTCGCTTGTCCCAAGGGTTATGGTCTTAAGACCCAGGCTTATGGCGTGGTCGATCGCGCTTTCGATCAGGTTTGACCCAATGCCTTTTCCGCGATGCACCGGATCGACGGCGATGCGGCTGATGGTCATGGAATCCTCGTCCATTTCACACTGGATGCCGCCGATGCACTTGTCGTCAATAATGGCCGCCACATCAAACCGACCCACCGGGTCGTTGATCCTGTATGTTTTCCGGTAAGTTTCCATATGTGCCTCCACAATGTCCTGGTATGGAGGTTGTGCTTCAAGACACCGTTGCACATCAGTGCTGGGTGACGCGTGTTTTTGCAGGTTTTTTATATCCGCAAAATAATAAGGTGTGCCGTCCGGATAGGTGTAGCGGCTCACATCTGTGAAGCCGACCGAGCGAAAATCGTCAAAGTGCCTTTTGGAAGGGGTATAGAACTTCATGCCCTTCGCTTTGTCCTTATAATGATTACAGGCTGCCTGGACAAGTGTTTTCAAGACATTCAAGTCTTCATAGTAAAACGCTTTGACCCCCGCCCAGTCCCAGAAGAAATCCACGGTGAAGGCACCGTACAGATGGTCTGAACCGGTCTTATAGAGATGGATGCGGTCGAACTCGGTATGGTTCGAATATTTGGCGTTATGACTCCTGAGAAGTGTCTTGATGGTTTCGTCATGGGTCTTGTCATAATCCCTTTGATAGACAATCATGGCTGTACCTCTTTTTCTTCATGTATGTGTACTATGTCATTATACCACACTCATTGGAGGGGGATGCATACCCCGAGTTTTATAAGAATGTAAAAAACCTCCCAAACAGCATGTTTGAGAGGCATT
>CAZCTR010000035.1:0-7337 GCA_964501715.1 uncultured Candidatus Izemoplasmatales bacterium
TAAGTAATGTCATTATAGCACGGTCCCTAGGGGAGTCGAATTGATACACTTCTCTAAAAAACATGACCAACCGGTGGGTTGGTCATGCTCATGATACAGGCATACATAGAGTCGTAAAGGAGATACGGGGTCAATCCACCCTCGCTAACCTTTCACGATTTTATTTTTGCCATCCTTTTTGGCGCGATAGAGAAGCTTGTCGACCTTGGTCACCAGTTCCTGGCGGTTTTCGTTCTCGTACTCTTTCAATCCGCCGCTGAGCGTGATGCCAACCTCTTCCTCTTGGTAGCGGTTTTCTACTGTATGTCTGATTCTTTCGCACACATCATAGGCGGTATCCACTGAGGTTTTCGTGAAAATGACAATAAACTCGTCGCCTCCGAATCTGGATACGATATCGGTGTCGCGTGTATTCTCTTCCAGTAATTCCGATATTTCCCTTAGTACCTGGTCTCCGTATACATGTCCGAATGTGTCGTTCGCTCGTTTGAAGTTGTCGATATCGAACATGGCGATAGCGAGTTTGCCTTTGTCAATGGATTTCTTCATATAGTTGTTCATATATTCATGCAATCCCCGGCGGTTCAAGAGGTTCGTCAGGAAGTCCTGGGAGGCTTTCTTTTCAAGCCTCTCTTTCTCAGCGTTCGTCTGTTCTTCATACTCGCGTTCATTGGATATATCGGAAATGGAGCCTATAATCTTTTCCGGGACGTTCTCATCGTCCACTTCGTCGATTTCCGCACGGTGGTAGATCCAATGGTACTCACCGTCATTGAAAAGAAGCCTGTATTCAGATTCCACAGCGGAAACTTCACCTTTTAAGTACGCATCAAACTCTTTCTTCACTGATTCCCTGTCCTCTTTATGGATCAGGCTTAAATAATAATCAAATGTGAGTGTCTCAGGGGCATCATCCGTTATGAACATCTCCTGTTGTACACCATTCAATTTCAGAACATCGTCTTTCGGGTCCCAATGCCATGGACCGAGATAGCCTGTTTTGGAATATTGTGACCGGACCAGTTCATCCCTTTTCTTCAGGTCCTCGGCTTTGTCTTTTTCCAAATCGCGGATTCGCTTGATGAGTTCGCTTGTGGAATAGTCCTTGTAATCCATAATGTCCCCCTTGCAATGGTGTTCAATTGAATAACTACATAAACCTGGGAAAGAGGTCCTTACACACGGAATCATGTCTAAGTGATCTCAAGACCACGCTTCAGTCGCTCCCGGTTCTGCAGGTCCCCTATGACCTGTCTTCCGGGCTCAGGTGATCTGCGGTAGAGCGTCGGAACCACGACGATGTTTTCGCTCACTGCCTTTTCCGGTTCTTTTTGAAGGTCGATGATTGTCAAATCATAACGGTCCTCCAATTCCTCTTCACAAAGTGCCTGGACGGATTCCACTGCGCGTTGGCTGACAAAGGAATCCCCCGACACGTACAGCTCCAAATGATAGAAAGGTCCAGCACCGAGCTTTTTATTCATAGTCTTTCCTGTCTATCGCAAATCCGTTGTCGGTTATCTTGAAAGTATGGATTGAATGGTCGTGCGCCATCCCTCTGGATTTCACGATGTAGAGCTCCCTGTATCTGCTTGCATCTGTCTCGCGGTTGCGAAGCGCGACCCAGGTATCGATGAGTGAGGAAATCAGGGTGTCCTCCGCCTCGAACGTGTTTTCCCCGTGCATAAGATGTAGGAACATGCCCGTAATCTGCTTTGATTTAAGGTGGTCGATGATGCGTGTCATGAGTGATTTGATGCCGTAGTCTTCATCCTTGTTCCAGAATGATGTGATCGGGTCGAGGGTGACGGCTGTGGGTTCGAAGCGGTCGACCGCGTGAATCATGTTGAGAAGATGGCCTTCAAGACCGAAATTCGTGGGACGCACGGAATGGATTTCAAGCAGTCCCTGGTCTATGAAGGGTTCCAAGTCTAGTCCGATGGAACTCATGTTCCGGATGATTTGCTGTCTTGACTCCTCGAACTGGAACATCATGGCCTTCTGCCCATTTGAACAGACTTCATGGATGAATGATGCCGCCATGGAACTCTTGCCGCATCCCGCCTGGCCGGATACGAGAATCGATGAACCTTTGAAGAACCCTTTTCCACCGAACATCGTATCTAGCGACTCAATCCCAGTTGAGATCCTAGTATCAAGTGCCTTGTGGTCAAGATTGGACGTGTTGATTGGGGTTACCACGAACCCGGCTTTTGATAGGATGAAGGGAAACTCATCTGTCTCATGGCTGGTTCCACGGTACTTGTGGACCCGCATGCGACGGGTTGAAAGTTGTCCCATCACCCGTTGGTCGAGAAGGATTACACAGTCTGCGACGTAAGCCTCGACACCGAGTGTTCCCTCGGATTCGCCACCGGTGATGACGGTCGTGACGCCTTTCTCCTTGAGCCATTTGATGAGTCTGGAGAGTTCCATCCTGAAATTCACGGGGCCGCCGAACCGTTCGAATAAGGCCTTGAAGGAATCGAGAACAATCCTTTTCGCACCGGTCTTGTTGAGAAGGTGATCAAGACGGATCAAGAGCCCGTCCAATGAGAAATGCTCGGACTCCGTGTACGTGTTCTCCTCGAAGAAGACATAATCGATGGTAAGCAGGCCTGAATCGACCATGCTTGCCAAGTCCATGTCCATGTTGGCATAATCGTCGAGCAGGTCTTTTTGGGTCTCCTCGAAGGAAACCATCAACCCATTCTCATTCTGTGAAGCCCCCGCATAAAGGAACTGAAGCGCCAGCATGGTCTTCCCGCTACCGGCGTTACCAATCACATAGGTCGCCTCGCTCTTTGGCAGTCCTCCGTGCAAGATGTTATCTAGACCCTTGATGCCTGTCGTCACTTTTTCCATGATTCAATCTTCCTTCCTGTTCAGAACATTGTTGATGAATGTGTCCGCGATCTGCGGGTCAAACTGTGTGCCCTTGTTGGCGAGAATCTCATCGATGGCGTCCTTCTTACTCATAGGAGGGCTGTATTCCCTCTTGGAGGTCATCGCTTCATATGCGTCCACCACGTTGATGATCCGTGATATCAGGGGGATGGACCCACCGCTGAGCCCGTCGGGGTATCCCAGACCATCGTAGCGTTCATGATGATGCTTGACATAATCGGATATCCTGATATTCGGTGCCGTGGAATTCAATATCATGTGACCGATGGTCGAGTGTTCCTTGATGGTCTCGAATTCCGCGGCGGTCAATTTGGAGGGTTTGCCTAAGATGGAATCCGAGATGGCGATCTTTCCGATGTCATGGAACATGGCCGCCACCCGGGCCTCGTCAATCTCAAGTTCTGAGAGTCCCATCGCTTCACCGAGTTGTTGCGCATAGCGGCTCACGCGTTCGCTATGCACCTTCTCGTAGCTGAACTTCGCCGTCAGAAGCTCCAAAAGACCCTTTAGCATCTGGATGTGGGAGGAATTCATCTGGACCGCCTTGCGGTTGTAAAGCGCGTTCTCGGCCTCCACCATGATCATTTCCATGTCCTTGGCGTCTTCGGTCTTCACAGCGATACCGCTTGTAAGGGTCATGGAAATGCCTTCCACCGCTTTCGAGGAGAAATCCAGCTCGATCTTTCTCGCCAGGCTTTTCAGATCACCCTCATCCGGGTTCTTGCTGAGAAGGACGAACTCATCGCCCCCATACCTGAACAGTTGGTGGTCCCCGTGAGCGAACTTCTTCATGGTTTCGGTGACCAGCTGAAGTGCATCATCCCCGGCGGTGACACTGTGAACCCTGTTCAGGATCTCAAGATTGTCTATATCGAAAAGAATCACGCCCAAAGGGCCCTTGATCTCGTTGGTATGCGCCTTGAGAATGGTCATGAGGTATTCCCGGTTGTAAAGCCCTGTGAGCGCATCATGCCGGTTGATGTATTGGATCTGTTGGGATTTCTTCTTGAAGTTCGTGATGTCACGGACAAGCACGGCTCCCTCCCCTGTCCTGGGGATATAGAACGTCAGCCGGAAATGCTTGTCCATGGACGGCACATAAAGAGATTCCTCTCTCAGTTCACCGTGTTTCACCACATCTGAAAAGATGTTGAACCATTCCTTGGGCAAATCACTGAAGGTCTGGTTGAAAGTCTGCATGTCATCCGGGTCGTGCTCAACTTTGAACATCGAGGCGAACGCCGCATTCACAGACAGGAACACGATGTCTGAGATTTCTCCGTTTTCATCGGTCCGGCCACTGAAATGGGCGTGTCCGAGATCCATCGTTTCGATGAGCCTCCGTTTATCCTCCGATGTGCTTTTCCTGAGCTTCATCAATCTGAATAAAACCACGGCCGCAAAAAGATGGATGAACGATTGGGCCCATGTGACCGCGGGGACGGTGCCATGCACAAAGGCGTCGTGTGCGGTGTGGGAGACAATATAGATGATGCTGAGGGGTAAGAGAAGCTTCAGATTCCAAAAGGCGGTCATGACCATGACCACGAAGAAGAGTTCCACGATGGGACGGTGCCCGGTCCTGCCATAAGGAAAAAACCAGTTCAATCCGATGAACAGAACTGTGAGTCCGATAAGGATAACTGATTTGTATCTCATTGTACCCCCTCCGAACAATAGCAGTAGCTTATAAGAACTTAATTATACCATTATATCCTTTGAATACCAAATTGTACATTGGATTAAAGCAAACAGACGTTGAGGTCGTGTAAAATGATTTTGGAAAAATAAAAAGAGGACAAACTTACTTTGGTATAATGTAGTTATCCGACAACACATACAAAGGAGTTTGTCCCATGTATAGTTTATCACACCTACTGACGTTCGTCAGGATCATTAAGATCTGGAGTGCCAAATATGAAATATACCAAATCCTTCCACCTGTTGGACTCAGATGGCATGAAAACTGAGAATTGCTCTTTTCGCTTGGCACTGACAAATAAAACAACGTATGCTCCGATAGTTTGCCCTTGTTGAGTATGTATTTGGTCAATGTTTATATCACTGATTAGTAACTCGTCTTCTTCGTAATAGTTCTGTGGGTTCTTGTTTGATTGATTCATTGTGCAATATATTCTCCTTTTTTATTTTACTAAGTTATTTGTTTGTTTTATCTGTATCTTTATTCTCATCTAACTTCTTGGTAACAATCCTTGCCAGTAGTTCTAAAACTGCTGAATTTTCCCTGTTTTTAGCTCTTTCATTTGATTGTTTGATTTAATCACCCCCTTTCGGCGGTACGGCGGTATGGCGATGATTTTACAAAAAAAAATAGTTTAAACCTTTACGTTTAAACCTTAAAATTTTCGATTTCTATCGCTGTATCGCCGTATCGCTGTACTATTCTTGTTTTTCCATGTGAATGATTCTCTTTCCGCTACTCTCCTTTCTCTTCTCAAATGTAATTCCTATTTGCTTGAGATTATGCTTGTTGCGTGTTAACTTTGCAGATAAACTATTTGGGGCTCCTGGCAATCCTTGAAGATGCAATGGTTTTAGATCTTTAAGTAAATCACTCGCTGTCCCATGGAATTTATTGTTACGTTCATCTAAGACTTTGATAAGACCTTCGAACAAAGGATCGTCATAAACATCCTCATTGACTTCCTTCTGGTTTTCTTCCAACAGTCTGATCACTTCTTCCTTACTTATTTCTAATTGCTCACCTATCGCAACAGCATACCTTGCAAAATCGTTCATTCTTAAGCTAGTCGAAACTTCATGTTCTGGTAAAGTCTTGAATACACCGCTGATAACCGTGAATATACGATGCAATATCTTCGGAAGCTTTTCCTTGAACTTACTTTCAATCGTTTCTTCATTCTTGAGTGTATCTTGTGTTAATTTCTCTAACCGAAGAAGAATGCTTCTTTCCAACAAGTCGGGCTTTGTATTGGAAATCGTAATGCCATTGAGTATCATCTTGGCTTGCATATCAATGGATAGGGTTGTATCGGTGGTGTATAACTTTCTCGTGCTGAATTGTCCTCCAGACACGGATTGACACATTGCATCGCTTATCTCACTCTTCAAGTTGGACAAATTATCAAATAAGGTCATGTAGTTATCTCTCATGACAATTGCGAAATCATGTTCCTTTTTAATGCTATGTTGCTTGTCGTTCGTTGAGGGATCCACTATTCGTTTGGTAAGTTCGGATAAAACGGATTTGCCACTGCCTTGTTCTCCCAGAAGCATCAAAATTGGAGTCTTGAGATCTGGGAAGAAACTTGCAACCAACCACAATACATAGACCTTCAATTTATCCTCTGATTTGATTTGTGTGAGCTCTTGAATCATTTCAATCAGAGATTCATCCGTAGTTTCAGGGTGTGTCTGCTTTACCATAGTGTCCTTCTTGAATAGATTTAGATAGCCTTGGTCCTTCTTGGATGTTTTTTGGTATCCTGCTTCAGTAATCTCAATCACATTCCCGTCACAAAGATCATATATGAGTTTGTCTTCTAACCTCATACACCGTTTGTATGCCCTATCAAACGAACGAATATCTTCCTTGTGATGTACATGGGACAGTAGGTTCTCTGATAAGGTCTTCTTGGAAGCCATCTCACTAAACGCTTCCTGGTATTCTCCACACAAATGATATTGAACCTTGTCGGATTCCATGGGATAGGTTTCATCATCAATATGGATATACGGTTGATTTTGAATCTTAAATATTACATGATCTTGTACGTACTTCTTAATGAACGCTAACTTATATTGTCCTGTTACCATCTTTAATTCTCCTTAAATAGATTTTAAGTGTTGATACTTATGTTGAAACTTTGGTACTAAAAATGTTGCTGTCTGACATCAAAAAATTGACTTACATCACCTCCTTTCAAAAAAAATCAAAAAAAAATACTACATTCCTCTAAACTAAAAGGAATGTAGTATGTTAATCAGTTAAACACCTTCCCATACACAATCGTATGGTGGTTCCTTGAACTTCTAACGAAACTGCTATATCCGAACACCTCGAATACAAACTTGAACAGTCTACCGATGGAGTTCTTCTCAAAGGCGCTAAGTTCGTATTGACCATCTATGTAGTATGCACTGAACGTATGGACAGGTGCGATCTTCAAGTAGTCGTTGTTGAAAAATACAATTCGCATGAATGGCTTGTTCCTAATGGCCTTCTCAAAGATGTTCCATATCCAATCCTTTTCATAGTAGTGATAGAGGGAAGGATTTCCGCTTGTTGGTAAATTCAGTTCAATACTGTTCATCACCATATCAGGGTCATATTCACCATACAGTGTATCCATGGGATTAATACTCCTCTGCGAACAGCATGGTGGAGTGGTCGATGTCATCGATGATGTAGACTTTCTTGCCTATCAGCTTCTCATTCTGACTGTTCA
>CAZCTR010000036.1:0-7043 GCA_964501715.1 uncultured Candidatus Izemoplasmatales bacterium
GATCACGCGCTTGATAGCTACGAAGTCATATGGAGTGCGCATGAGACGAATTCAGTGACTGACGACACACTCGTGATGGGCGCTCAGAGCACTTATGTGCTTGATGTGAGCGGATCCGATTCACTGCTCGATTAAAGAAACATGCCCGTCATACAACAAAAAAATTCCGGCTCATCAATTGAGCCGGAATTTTTCATGTTTGGAATCATTTTCTTTTCTTGAAAGTGAAACGGGCGGCGATCAGTCCGATGAATCCGATCATCGGCAGCACACTGATGCTTGATGGGGCATCCGCGCTCTCGCTGCGGCGGCCGCAGGAGAAGAAACCGCCTTCATCCTTCTCGTCGTCATCCTCAGCGTCGAAAGTCTCGACAAGATCGTTGCTGTAGAGGATTCTCGATTCGTTCCTCTCGAGGGTGAGCGTTTCCCCGCCATCGAATGATGCGAGTGTCTGTACGCTGTCGCCATCGATCTCGCCGACCTCATCGCTGGTCGCGACGAGGTTGAACGTCGTGTCCGCACTTGGAAGGGTGAAATCACGGGTTTCGCTTCCGTTGTTGTGGAAGACCACGATGGTCTGCCAGTCATCGTTCTCGTCATTGAGAAGGTACTGTATGGTCCCGGGTTCATAAGGACCGAATGTGAGGGCCTCCGCTATCGCTTCTTGCGTATCGAGTCTGAAGACATCCTTCATCTTTCTCAGTTCGATCATGTCCCGGTAATATTCAAACGTATCCTGATGTTCCGATTTCCAGTTCCAATCGAGCTGATTCACTTGGTCTGGAGACCGGTATGAGTTGTGGTCGAATCCGCCTGCACATGTGTTCTCACCGGATTCGGGTTCAACACAAGGTTTGGTCCGCA
Organism: uncultured Candidatus Izemoplasmatales bacterium; assembly: GCA_964501715.1. Lineage (GTDB taxonomy): Bacteria > Bacillota_I > Bacilli_A > Izemoplasmatales > Izemoplasmataceae > M55B118. The sequence continues at coordinate 865 of CAZCTR010000036.1, forward strand.
TCATCTCGACCCCGGCATGAAGGAATGTCACGCCCTGAGAAGCGAAGAGGATGCCGTTGGATTGTCGGTGCATACGAGCGAACGTCTCCTCGTCAGTGCCGCTTGATAGTCTGAGTTTGTCGTGCAGGGTGTTGTTGTCATGGGCGGTGACATAGTTGATGGTCTGTGAAGGCGAAAGTGCGTCTCCCGGGATCGCGAGGCCACTTTGGGAGGTTCCGCCTGCGATGCCATACATGACGCGCGGTGTGGCGTAGTCATTGCCTTGGACGAAACCTTGACCCGATGATTCGAACACACTGCCCTTGATGCCGTCACGGGTCGTGTCGTTGAAGGCTCCGATTCCCGGCATCTGGTCGAGTGTATCATGGTCGGCGGCCATGTGAGACGGCAATTCGCTGCCTCCAGCGTCCCATGGTTCGCCGAAGATGAGTATGGAATCATCAATCTCGTGCAATTCATCACGGATGATGTTCATCGTCTCGACATCATGCAGACGCATGAGGTCGAAACGGAAACCGTCGATGTTGTATTCCTCTACCCAAAACTTGAGGGAATCGACCATGAATTTCCTGAACATGGCGCGTTCCGAAGCGGTCTCGTTGCCTGTGCCGCTTCCGTTTGAGAAAGTGCCGTCCTCATTCATGCGGAAGTAATAGCCGGGGAGGATCCTGTCGAAATTGGAGTCCGCGGATTGCCCGGTGTGGTTGTAGACGACGTCCATGACGACTCTGAGGTCGTTCTCATGGAAAGTCTGGACGACTTCCTTGAATTCCTCCACTCGGACTTCGCCGTTATAAGGGTCTGTCGCGTAACTGCCTTCAAGATTGTTGAAATGCTGTGGCATATAGCCCCAATTGAATATGCCGTCATGATGGCCTTCATAGGTGGGGTCGTTGTGCCGTGTCTCATCGATGATGCCATGGTCGAAAAACGGCAACAGTTGAACATGGGTGACCCCAAGGTCGAGGATATGGTCCAGCCCGGTGCTCAGGCCGTTATGGGTTGTGCCGCGTTCGGTGAGACCGAGGAACTTGCCTCTCCAGTCCTCGTTCCCATTCCAACTCTCATGGCTGGTGAGGTCGCGCACATGCAGTTCATAAATGATGGAATCGGTGGGCTTGTCAATGTTGTCCGGCGAAGTGCCATACTCCCAGCCGTCAGGGTTGTAGCGGTCGAAGTTGATGACCATGCCACGTTCGCCGTTGACGCCAGAAGCGTAGGTGTATGGGTCCACGACTTCATGTTCCGTGCCGTCATTGTTCACTGTATATGTGTAATAGGTCCTGTCTAGGTCCCCATCGACTGTGACAGACCACACCCCTTTATCCTTCTGATCCATTTCATAGGTCTCATATGGATCGTCGACACCCTCGTTGCCATCGTCGTCGACAGTGTCGGCGTCATGGCCCATGGTGTAGAGATTCAGGGTCACGGAATCACTGATCGGAGCCCAAAGCTTGAACTCAGTCTCGGATTCGGAATAGATCGGTCCGAGCTCACCGTCATACGCATAGGCATCGTTGAACTCGTCGCTGTTGTAAAAACCGTCAAACCGGACAGTCGAGCGGGCTTCGTCATCATCCCCGAAATCGATGACCAGTTGATAGTTCTTGGTGAGGTCCACATCCTCTTCAAGGGTGAGGCTGCCCTCGCCATTCTCCATAGTGAATCCGGAGAAGGACACAGGGTCGCCATCAGCGAGAAGGGACACATCATCCTCTTCCGCATCAGCCGTCGCTGTGAAATCGACAGAGACTCCGTCCTCTGCGAAGCCGGCACTGAAAATCCTCTGGGAAGTGTCCGCTTCGCTTTCATCGTAATAGATTTCATCCTCCCCCTGAACGAGATAGATATGGACTTCTCCCTCAGCGTTCGGATTCGTCATGTCGACAAATCGGTCACCGTCGACATCACGGCCTTCCCCCCATGTGCCTGTGAAGATGATCAGACCGATTGTAGTGCTTTCATAGAGGTTTGTGTCATTGAGATCGATGGTCTGCTTGGCGCCGAAGTCGCCCTCGTCATCGAACTCATAACGGCTTCCGCCCAAAGAATCGGGTTCATGTGGCCAGAGCCATAGTGTGTCAAACTCACTGTAATCCTCATCATAGCGATAATAATGCACTACGAGGGTTTCCGCGGTATCCGCATGGACACTCATATTGCCTGTTGCAAGAATCGCCACGAAAGCCAGTGAGACGATTAACATTCTTTTAAATATTTGCATAAAAAAAGTCCCTCCTAAATTGTTATCAAGGTCATTATACCACAAATGTAAACCCTTGTACCGAAACACAAACAATAATTTTTTTATACAAACGTTTTCATAATGTTGAGTTTGAAGCGAATTTCTTAAAGCTTCCATAGTGGGGAATCATTAATCGAATACAAAAAATAAGCACTTTGAATAAGTGCTTACTCTTCAGGGTCGCCGAATACGTTCCGGTACCCTCCGGCGCCATAATTCAGACATTTGCTGACACGGCTGATGGTCGTCGCACTTGCGTTTGTCTGTCTTTCGACTTCCGCATAGGTCGCCCCTTCATGCAATAGTCTGGCTACAGTGAAACGGAGTGTCAGTTCCCGGATCTCCTGGATTGTCGCGAGATCTTCGAAAAAATCATACAATTCATCGACTGTTTTCAATTTCAACATGTGCTTGAAAAGCTCATCCGTTTCCTTGTTCTTGATCGAATAGGCCATGTTCGTCCCCTTTCACTATCGTGCTCTATTGTCATAAAACATTATATCATACACTCGCCAACTAGGAAATACACCGTTTTTAAGATGACACCTAAACTGATCGTCGGTTTTCACAAAGACACATACCTTTGTGAAACTTACGTGAAACATATTTCTCTGAACACAAGAAAAGCGGCCTTGTCAAGGCCGCTGATTTCACTTCGCAAGTCAGTTAAAAAGGAGGTCGAGAAGGTCCGCTACCGTATCCGAAGTGTTCCTGAGATAGGCTTCCTCACGCGCGAATACAGGTCTGTCGGTGATGATGCCATCGACATCCCTGCGTGCGACTCTGCGGATGTTCTCGTCGGTGTTGATGGTCCAAGAATAGACTTTCTTTCCGGATTGGTGAATGGTGTTTACATAATGGTCATTGTTGATGAAAAGATTGACGCTGAAGGCGAAATTGTCCAAGGCGTCGTCATTGGCGAGCCTTGACATGTTGCCATAGAAAGTCGAGACGATCAGGACGGTTTCGATATCCTCGTTCAACGCTTTGATCTCCCTCAGCTGATCTTGAGAGAACGACATCACTTTAGCGTGGTTCTCAAGGTTGTATTCTTCTATGAGGTCGACGGTTTTTCGGTTTATGGTTTCGGTATGGTCCTTGAGCTCGACGAAATGGGTGGCTCTTCTTCCCGCAAATTCGAACACCTCCTCGAGTGTCGGGACCGGTTCGCCCTCAAACTCGCTTGAGAACCAGGACCCGGCATCAAGCGCCCTGACTTCTTCATAAGTCATATCACGGATCAGACGGCCCGAGGTGTCGTCGGTCGTACGGGTCGCGGTGGAATCGTGCATGAGCACGAGTTCCTCATCCTGGGTGATGCGGATGTCGTATTCGATTCCGTCGGCTTCCTGTTCGAGAGCCAGGTCGATGGCTGATATTGTGTTCTCAGGCGCATCCCATGAGGCTCCGCGATGGGCGACGATCTCCGGATGATTGAAGAATTCGTATTGGGCCTTCGACTGCCCGAGCACTGTCGTCACGTTGGTGACGTTTATGGCGACAAGCACCAATATAGTGACGAGGGTGAACCGGCGGATTCTCTTCTTGGTCAGAGGAATGCGTTTCCTGTTGGTGAATGCCTTCATGCGATCGGTCATGTCCTCAGGCATCTTGCCCTCCTGGTGCCACATGGATACGAGCGCATAGTTCATGGGCACAAGGACCGCTGAAGCGATGGCCACCATCAATGTGTAAAGCGCATAGACGAATGTGAGGGTGAGTCCGAGGACGAGGTCCTGTCCACGGATCACCATGACAACACCGGCGATCAAGCTGATGAGAAGGAAGTAAAAAGCATAAAGGATGATATTGAGCACGGCGTTCAGTGAAAAGAACTCCAGAAGCATCCTGATACGTCTCCCTTTCATGGCATGGCTGCGCTCACGCCAGGACTCCCTCAAGGTCTTGTCCCGGATGGTGAAAACACTGTTCATGAGCACCGTCTCAAAGAACAGGATGAACAGTGCAAGCAAGAGTCCATAGAAGATGAGCCACCAGCTTCGCACGCTGTGGATCTCATCCATGATATAATCAGGGACTGAAATGGTCGCAAGGACACCCGCCACTTGCGTCAGTTCGATGAAAAGCAGGAAAAGCGAAGCACTCAGGACAATCAGGATCCTGCGACTGAAGAATATATCCTGCGCACGTTCAATGCCCAATCTCAAAAGCGGGAGGATGCCGATGTTGAGATTGTGGTGTGAAAAGCGATACAGGATGGACAAAACGACGATCTCGAATGCTATGTAGAGCCCCAGCAGCAAGCCGATCACAAAAAGGATGAGCAGGGTCGTCGGTGTCGTGAGATAATCGAGCAGGAGCACATTGGTGATGTAGGCGTAGCCCGATAGGGAGACGGACCAGCTCATGAGCAGCGATACGAGCGGGAAGACTGCGATGATGCCGAAAATCCTGTAGAGCCCTTCGAACATGAGCAAGGTCTTGTAGTTTGTCTTGAGTATGTTCAAGAAAGTGTAAAGTCTTTGTCTCATATTATGCCTCCCGTGTCTTCTTTTCACTGACATTATAACATTCATCGCATGTCGATGCATGAAATAAGAAAAGGAATATGCGAACATATCCCTTTGAATCATCCATCAATCTTCCTGTGAGAACCCGAACGGCTGGGTGAGCGTCTTGGCTTCGTTCGGACCGTCCTCATCACGAATGAGTTTCGCACGTACGTAATTGCCTTCGAAAGAGCCGTATTCAAAGGTCTCGCCTTCACCGACCTGGATCGGTATGAAGAACTCGTCGGCCCCATGGAACCATTGGATGGCGTCATAGTCGTCGCCTTCGATGGTGATGGTGCGCGCCTTTTCATCCACAGTGATGCTTTGGATGGTGGGGGCGTCTATGGCGCTGTCGTTCACATTGGAAGCGAAGAAGTGCCCTTGTCTCAAACTTTGTCTCAAAGCGTCCTCAGTGAAGTCGCCCGATATAAGCTGATGGGTGAAGGAACGGTGTATATTGCCGCTCTCTCCGTCTCCATGATAGTCGTCGTTTCCAAGGCCCCAGACAGGTCTTTCGGGCATGGTTTCGACAAGGATTGAGTCCCAAAGTCCACGGTCGTCAGGATGCTGGTCATAGCGGTTGTAGACCTCAAGACCGAGAAGCTGGTCGGTGCTGTAGGTCTCAAACAGCTCGACCCACCAGGCGTTGGAGAACATGTCGCCTTCTTCATAATCCCTGTATGGCTTCCATTCCCTTCCGGGGTGGGCAATGAACATGACGGAATCCTCTATCTCCGCCATCTCGTCAAGACTGTTGTGGAAGGCCTCGGGATCTCCCGATAGGGAATCGGGCAGGTCGTATTTGTAATCCGTGAACAGGGATACGACATCCGGGAACCAGCTGTTGCGGGTGATGGTGAGCTCGTTGCCTTCGATGTCAAGCATGCCGAGCGCTTCGGGGTCCCTGTCCTCCCAGGTTGGGTCAATATCGGAGAAAGTCCAAGGATAAGCCACTTCGTCATGGTCTGTGAGTGCGAGTATGTCATAGCCGTATTCATGGTAATGGTCGACGACTTCATGCGGCATCCCGCTGCCGTCGGAATAGGTTGTATGCGTATGAAGGTTGGTGAGGGCCTGGTCCGTCACTTCCCAGTCAACATCCTCATAAGGGTTCAACACAAGGACTGTGTTTGGGCTGTCACATGCAAAAAGCGTGAAAAAAAGCGTGCCGATGAGGAGTGTTGCGAACAGTTTTCTGATCATGGTTTCGCCTCCGGAAAATCATATTGTAAATGGTTTATATATAAAAATGGTCGGGACGACAAGATTTGAACTTGCGACCTCTTGCACCCCATGCAAGCGCTCTACCAAGCTAAGCTACGTCCCGACTGAATGATGTTCATTTAAATTCCCATATAATACTAACACTAATAAAACGGATTTTCAAGGGAAATGTCAAAAGGGTGTAAAGGGCCCTT
>CAZCTR010000037.1:0-6461 GCA_964501715.1 uncultured Candidatus Izemoplasmatales bacterium
GACATCACGGATTTCAACGTCTACGCCATCGAATGGGAGGAAGACGAGATCCGCTGGTATGTGAACGATGAACTGTTTTTTACGGCCAACATATGGTATACGGAAGGGCACGACTACCCGGCGCCTTTCGACCAGGATTTCCATCTGTTGATCAATCTGGCGATCGGGGGTCACTTCGACGGCTACAGAACCCCTCCGGACAGTCTTTTCGACGATCCGGTGACAATGGAAGTGGAGTACATCCGTGTGTATGAAAAAGCCGATCAACAGGAATGAAGGCTTCCTTCATGAAAATATGCACATAAGCCAAAGAAGCGTGCACTCCCCCGCGGGCCAAAAGACCATGGACCGTCTTGACAGAACGGAGTCCCGAGGGTAGAATACAGGCTAACAATACACGTTTAGATGACCGGAAGCGGGTTCGTGATTGCGGACCCCTTTTTTTAATATCCTCCCGAGGTGATGACCATGTATCAAAGCAAGCTCTCCGTCATGGAGACCGAAGACGCCATCAAGTTGATCAAGGAGACATTTGAGCGGTCCTTGTCGGACGCATTGAACCTGAAGAGGGTCTCCGCCCCGATTCTTGTCGAGGGCGAGAGCGGCATGAACGACAGCCTCACGGGAAAAGAGTCCCCGCTTTCTTTCAACCACGGCAAATCAAGCATAGAGATCGTCCAGTCGCTCGCCAAGTGGAAGCGATGGGCCCTTCATCACTATGGGTTCGAACCTTTCTTCGGACTGTATACGAACATGAACGCCATCAGGCCGAGCGAGACGCTCGACGAGACGCATTCGCTCTATGTCGACCAGTGGGACTGGGAGAAAGTGATGCGTGAGAAGGACAGAAGGCTCGATTATCTCAGAAGCGAAGTCGAGAAGATCCATGCGAGCATGAAAGAGACGGAAAGCCAGCTCCTCAGGCATTACCCTTCCCTGAAGCGAAAACTGCCCAGGAATGTTCATTTCATCGATGCCGAAACTTTGCGTGCGATGCATCCGGACAAAGACCCGGAAGAGCGTGAGCGCCTCATCGCAAGATCGAAAAAGGCCGTGTTCATCGAACGGATCGGCGAACGGCTCGAAGACGGATTTCCGCATGACATGAGAAGCCCCGATTATGACGATTGGCGCTTGAACGGGGATCTGATCCTCTGGCACGAGGCGAACGCATGCGCACTCGAGGTGTCCTCGATGGGCATCCGTGTCGACGGCGGGCGTCTGCGCACACAAATGGAGCGGTTCAAAGGCTGGAAGACCGGCACCTTTCATCAGTTGGTCCTTGAGGGCACCCTGCCTCAGACCATCGGTGGCGGCATCGGTCAGTCGAGGTTCTGTCAGTTCCTTTTGGAGAAGGTCCACATTGGCGAGGTCCAGGCGTCCTATTGGCCGGAAAGCGTCATAGAGGACTGTGAACGTCGCGGCATCCCTCTTTTATGAGCCCGGCGGTCACATCACCTGGACAGATTGAAAAGAATGGTCATTTCATCCCCACATGAAGTCCAAGGTGTGTTAGAATGTACTGTTTCGTCCGGAAGCGTGTGACAAGCGCCAAAACATCCACACCCATCCGGACGCATGCTCACTGACCAACGATAAGGAGGAACGCAAATGAAGAAGACACTGGCATTGCTGCTGATGTTTCTCACGGTTTTCACTATGGCTGCGTGTGATGATAATGACGAAGAGAAGGACCCCGACCTCGAGCGTGTCGAGGAGGCGAAAAGCCGTCTCGTGATCCCTGAGAGACAGGACCAGGTCGTTGACGATGTCACCCTCACCTCGCAGCTCGGATTCTATCCGGATGTAGAGATCACCTGGGAGAGCTCTCACCCGGATCTGATCGATGCCGATGGCGAAGTGAACCGTCCCGGACCGGGAGAGGACAATGTACGGGTCACTTTGACAGCGACATTGAGCCTTGATGACGCATCAGTCGAACGAGAGTTCCAGATGCTTGTCCTCGCCGAAGAGGAATGATTCCACACATGAACGAACACGCCATCCGCAATGGAATGGCGTGTTTTTTTCTTATGCTTTTGGATAAATAAGCTGAAAGAAGTGGAGGATGTCCGGTTACGGACATCCTCCATGATTCATGAAGCCCTTTTCAGGGTAGGGGAGGGTGTTCAGTTCAATGGCCGGATGCGTATGATCTCCCGGTCGATGTAGGTGGTGTCCATGATGATCTCCCCGTCCGGCATGATGGTGCCGGCGATCGGCTGGATGAAATTGTCGATCGCGTCGAAGTATATGGTGCCGTCGTAGGTCGTCTCGATGTTCTCGACCGCGTTTATCGGGTGCCCTTCTGTCAGGTTGACGATGGTGTAGTGCATATGGTTTTCATCCGACATCGCAGGGTCGAATTCAAAATAATAAATGGCGGTCTTGTCCGCATTCACCCCGAGAAAGCCGTCCTCGAAAACGTGGATGGAATGATAAGTCGGCAAGTTGGTGGAATAAGCTTTGAAATAGGTCGAATCAGCACTGATGTCAAGCACATAGTTGTTCAGGGAGGGTGAAGTGTCTGTATCGACGAAAAGATGATCCTCATCGAGCAGCTTGCCGTGACGGGTATAGTTGGTGAAGACATGGGCTTCCATACGTTTTCTTTCCAATGTGTAGTCGGTCAGCTCGTAGGTGATGGTGAAGTCGTTGTTTGCCGGCATCGGTGCGCGGTATGTGAAATGCGCCCAATGATAGCTGTCCGCATCGAACCGGTTGATCCTGTCCCCGCTTTCGTTTAAAACTATGGCCTCCGCGGCTTCAACCTGGCATCCATGGATGTCGAGACAGATGCTTTCAAAGGAACTGCTTTGAGGGGTCTTGTCCGGGTCAAGCTCGATGTGGTTGATGAGAGGCTCGCCCTCATGGATCTGGAAGTTGTTTATCCAACCGAGGTTTTCCTCACCGAGATAGACCGAGAAGTTGATGGAACAGGTGTCTTTCTCGCAAAGTCTCAGTTCCTCAGTGTATTCGAACTCGTAATCGATCTCCAAGTCGTCCAGGGTCAAATGCACTTCGAAAGGCACCTTGTCCCCATAGGATGGATAATGCCTCTTGGTCATCTCATAGACTGTCACGCCGCCATCCTTGATGGAATAGAGGGTGTCCTCGCTCGGGCATCCTTCCATGTTCAAGCATGTCTCCCTTTCGACAGTCTCTTCGGTGATGATCACTTCCGTGTCGTCAGCGTAGGTGATGCGGTCAGGCATCACCTCACCCTGAATGTAACTGGCGTAACCGTAATGGATGTCCTCTCCCACTTCGAATCCCGTGAAATGCCGGCAATGTTCATAATCGCAAGTCAGCTCTCCGAGATACTCCGTGTCCTCATCCGCGTGATATTCGATGCGCAGCGGCACAGTGTCCCCTTCCGCGAAAGTCATGGACACCTCGACGGTTTCGAGCAGAACGTTCCCCTCGCTATAGAATGCGTGGGATATGCTGAACTCGCACGGACCGTCTTCACACAGGGCGGATTCATAATCCATGACATAGAGGTATTCGCCACCATGGTCGTCCTTGACTGTCATTCTCGAGATCAAGGGTTCCCCGGCCTCGACCAGTCTCGAGAGGTGGATCCACTTGTCCTCCTCGCCGATCTGTCCGTCTATGAGGTAGAAGGTGTCCATGCATCCGTGTTCGGTGTTCTCACAGTATTTGATGGTGTCTGAATGCTCGTAGCGGTGTTGGATGGTGTCATCTTCGTCAAGTGTATAGACGACCTGCACGGGAGGCGGGGCGTCACCGGGATGATACCAGCCGCCCTCGATGAATTCAAAGAGGAAACCGTCCTCGTCGTGAATCTCATAAAGGGTCCGCATGTAGCAGCCTTCCTCGTTATCACAGGAGGTGCGTTCAACAGCCATGTCAGCGATGCCGGTAACTTCGAGCTCTGCACTCTCCATGAAGTATTCCCCGATCTTCAAGTCGATACGCATGTTCAACCCTTCCTTGATGATCGAACCGTCCGTGTCGTGAAGGTCGTAAGTGAGATAGTTCCTGCACCACTCCGCATTATCACACCGTATCGTCTCAGTGCCGAGCTTGACATGTTTCGATATGATTTCCCCTTCGGCCGTGATGGTGTGGAAGGCCGGTGTGCTGTATCCTAGATCCTCGACATAATCATAATTCCAGGTATAGTAATAAAGCATCCCGTTCGGGAACACGGTCGCTTCGAAGTCCTCCGTTCCCGCAAGTGTCTTGAGCCCGTGTTCCAAAGAGAAGATGGTCAGATTGGACGAATGGTCCGAAGGCTGGCACACAAGCACATTCTCAGCCGGGTCGAGCAAAAGGTTCCGGCATTCAGTCATCTGTGCCAGGGTGAGGTTGATGAAGGATTGGACAAGCAGTTCCTCCTCCTCGTCATCGAAAGTCACCTGCATCACTTTTCGCTCCATCACTCCGTTGTTTCCCTCCTGAAGCTGATAATAAAGGACATCCTCGCCATACACCAATGAGGAATATTCGATCACGTAGTCATGGACCCGGTAGAAGTTCCAGTTGTAGTAATCGGCCATGATCCTGTCGATGAAGACACTCCCCAGTTGACTGAGAGGGGTCTCGGTGATTTCCACTTGATAGGTCGTCTCGGTGACTTCCACTTCGATCATGACATCGAGTGTCGTCTCGAAAGTATCGAGCCTGACGGGCTCACCATGTTCGTCGAGGACGGCCTGTTCCTCTTCATAGGTGACGACAAGTCCGTCCTCATCCAGCATGGGTTCACCGACAATCTCATAGACGGGTTCGCCGTGTTCACCCAGAAGCGGCTCCCCATCGTCGTCATATTGAAGAATTTCAAAATATTCTATCACTTCCACGATGACAATCTCTGTCTTGATCGGACCTTCCTCGAAGACGATCTGATCGCCTGCATGATCCAGCAAAGGTACTTCTTCGTAGGCCTCCGTATCCTCATCATAGAACAGACCGGTAAGCGGGACGCCCACTTCAGCGGTCACCTCCATGGTCTCGTGGTAATAATCCGTATAAGTATGGCTCTCCTCGTGCGTATCCACATCGAAAAGCGCGAAGACCTTTCCGGTCTCGTTGTGGATCAGATACATCGCCCCCGTGTGATAGGCGTCCCAGATCTTCTCTGAGAACCCCGGCGCCTCATCCTTTTCGAGCTCAACTTCGAACACCACCACAGAAAAGGCTCCAAAGACCTCTAGCGCAATCGGATTAGAGGTCACCTCGACACGCTGTCCGCCTTCATCGGTGAAACTCACTTCCTCGAAGAATCCGTCTTCGTTCAGCTTGACAATGATATTCTTCCCGGAAGTCCCTTCATCATTCATTTTGGCCGCGGACATGAAGGACATGGCTGCGGATTGTGTCGGCTTTTGTTCATTGTAGAGCGATTCGGACACAATGCCGAGCCCTTTTGATCCGCTGAGGTCGGCCACATAGTCATTCATGAGCTCCATTTCGCTTTCAAGCCCGTGCACGATATTTTTTTCTACGCCGACCGTGATGTCCCCCGAGAGAAAGTCCTCCTTCGGCACGCACTCACCGTCGATCACAAAGAATTCACCGACGCCACACTGTGCCTCGGATCCGATGGAGATACGGTCCTGATAGGTCTTCTTGTCAACGTCCCTGTCGGAGACGCCCCCGCAGGCCGCAGAAGCGAACATCAAAACAAAAGCACAAAAAACAGCAACAATTTTTCCCATGAAAAGCCCCCTTTTTTCAAAATGGACGAAACTATATCAAACGGCTTAGGCCGGTTTGAACAAGGATTCGTCATCAGGTATGGCTTGAGAGTGAGTGTCTGTGACTGTTCAAGCCTCACTTCGGGAAAATGTTGTTGCCTGTGATTGTCCGATTGTCAGCCTCGATGGTAAGCGGGCTGTTTTCACTTATAGTATACTCAAGGTAAGCTCAAAAGTACACAAAAAAAGGAAAATATCTTGGTTTTCAATATAAAAAGAGATAAACTTTTTAAACCCTCTTCATACAAGAATTCAACCGTCATTGAAGCTCTAGATTTGCGTTTTCGATCCGGATAATTTTATTGCATTCAAGGATTCAACCAGTAAAGATGAAAGTTGATCAAAACAAGGTGGCATTTCACTATTCAGCCCACATACACATTTTTAATTAAGGCATATTATAATAAGGTGTTTTTCAAACTGCAGTTGCAATGGGTATAAATGGACATCGTTGAAATTGTCCAGTGATTTTTGGTGGTTTTATCGTCTGCGGGATACTGGTTGGGTTTTGGAATCCTGAACACATCAGAATCCGGTTAAAAAACCCTTTCATCATTCATTTCTTCCGAAGGCGTTGACTTTCATCCCCTGACACCCTATAATGCGAACAAACATACACATAACCATTCATTCAGAGCCGTGGAGGTCAGGTGACCCTTGAAGCGGCAGCAACCTATTCATTTAGGTGCTCTCACCGAGGGGCCAAGCCCAGCAATGAATAGATTTCGCGGTCTT
>CAZCTR010000038.1:0-6151 GCA_964501715.1 uncultured Candidatus Izemoplasmatales bacterium
CCGACATGGATGGTCTCGCCGACTTCGGCGCCTTTTTTCTTGAGGATGCCATCTTCAGGGGACGGCATCTCCGCGTTGACTTTGTCGGTCTCGACGACACAGAGGGTCTCGCCCTCTTCGACTTTGTCGCCGACGTCATAGTGCCATTTCAGGATTTGGCCTTCGTGGATGCCTTCACCCACGTCGGGGAATTTAAAGTTTATCATGGTTCGGCCTCCTTATTCGAATGTGGCGATTTCTTTTATTTTCTTGGCGATGAGTTCGGGTTTGATGATCTGGTGGTGTTCGCCTTTGGGGAGCGGGACTGTGATGTCATTGCCGGTGAGGCGTGTGGGCTGCGCTTCAAGGTGGAAGAAGGCGCCTTCGTTCACGCGGGCTACGAGTTCGCTGCCGATGCCGAGGGTGCGCACGGCCTCGTGGACCACGAGGAACCTTCCGGTCTTCTTGACGGACTCGATGACGGTCTCGCTGTCCATCGGCGCGATGGTCCTGAGGTCGATGACCTCGACGGAGAAGTCCTCGTCTTCGAGGCTCTGGACGGCCTGAAGGGTGTCCTTCATGAGCGCGCCCCAGGCGACGACGGTGATGTCTTCGCCTTCTTTCACGACTTTGGCCTTGCCGATGGGCACTTCGTATTCCTCGTCGGGGACCTCCTGCTTGAACGCGCGGTAGATGCGCTTGGGTTCGAAGTAGATGACCGGGTCGTTGTCCTTGATGGCTGCGGTCAGGAGCCCTTTCGCATCATAGGGGGTCGAGGGGATGACGAGTTTCAGACCCGGAATGTGCGCGAAGAGGGTCTCGAGTGCTTCGCTGTGGTGTTCGAGCGCATTGACGCCACCGCCGTAGGGCATGCGGATGGTGATGGGCATGGGGTATTTTCCGCGGGAGCGGTTGCGCATGCGGGCCATGTGGGTGACGATCTGGTTGTAGCCCGGAAACATGAAGCCGGAGAACTGGATCTCGGGGACCGGGCGAAGGCCGTTGGCGGCCATGCCGATGGCGCTTCCGACAATCGCGGCTTCGGCGATCGGGGTGTCGAAGACACGGTCGATGCCGTGCTTTTTCTGCAGTCCGGCGGTGACACGGAAGACGCCTCCTTCGTATCCGGAGTCCTCGCCGAACACGACGACGTTCTCGTCTTTTTCGAGTTGCTGGTCAAGGGTCTTGTTGATGGCGTTTAACAAAGTGATCTCAGCCATGGTCATTCATCCTCGCTTTCTACACGTTTCTGGTTTTCCTTCTGCGCCTGCAAGTAAGGCGGCAGTGTCTCGTATGTGTAGTCGAAGACGTCGTCCACGGTGGGACGTTCGGTCTTCTCGACTTTCTTGAAGGTGTGCTTGATGAGTTCCTTGTATTCCTTGGTGAGGGCCTCGTCCTTTTCCTTGTTCCAAAGCTTGCGGTTGGCGAGGTAGGTGTACATCCTCTTGATCGGGTCCTTGCCTTTCCATTCCTCGACCTCTTCGTCTGTCCTGTAGATGGTGGGGTCGTCTGAAGTGGTGTGGGGACCCAGACGGTAAGTGACCGCCTCGATCAAGGTCGGACCCTTGCCGGAACGGGCACGGTCAAGCGCCTCTTTCGTGGCGACATACATCGCGAGGGGGTCGTTGCCGTCGACCTGGATGCCCGGGATGCCATAGGCGTAAGCCTTCTGCGCGAGCGTCTCGGCTTTCGTCTGGTCTTTTCTGGGCGTGGATATGGCGTAGTGGTTGTTTTGGATGATGACCACCATGGGCACATCCTTGGTCGCACCGAAGTTCATGCCTTCATGGAACTCGCCGTGCGAGGTGCCCCCATCACCGATGTAGGCGATGGCCGCGGCGCCGGTGTTCTTGATCTTCGCCGCATAGGCGAGGCCGGCGGCGTGGGAGATCTGGCTTCCGATGGGGACGTTGACGGGCAGGATGTTCACGCCCTCGTCGTACTGGGAACCTCTTTCCATGCCATACCAATAAAGATAGTTCTGTTCGACCGACACGCCCTTATAATAAAGGGCTGCGGTTTCACGGAAGGCCTGGGCGAGCCAGTCCTTGTCCTCGCTCGCGGCCATGGGACCGACTTGTGCGGCCTCCTGGCCCATCGCGGGCGCAAAGGTGAGCATGCGGCCCTGGCGTTGGTACTGAAGGGCCTTTTCGTCGGACATGCGCGAGAGGCGCATGGTCTTATACATCTTGAGCAGTGTCTCGTCGTCGAGTTTGGGTTCAAGGTCCTGATTCACGACCTTGCCGTCCTTGTCGAGAATTTGCAGCTGCTTCTTCTCTAGGGGGTTGAAATCATCAAACAACATGGGGATGCCTCCTGTATTTATATTTTTTACAAATTGTTTTAGAGAAAAAAATAAAATGGTGCTTTTTTAGGACAGTTTCATGATAACGTAGACCACCTGTGTTTGCACGCGAAATGCTCACATTGTAATCCTTATAAAAAGAGGGGGCAGCATAAAAAAAGACCCTGACAAGTTTCAATCACTTGTCGGGGTCTTTTTTGGGATCTTTCACAGTCGGGGTGTTTTCATCCCAGCGCTCGACGCCCCTTTTGTCCGGGTTCTTCGCGCGTCTTTCTTTCATGACGGCGGCTTCGTATTCCAATTTCTTCGTATGCCAGATGAACACCGCATTGGACGCGGAAGCCATGGTGAAAAAGACGGCGAAGATGGTGAACCCTGTCCTTCCGAGTCCGTAATCGTCGAAGAAGGGCTGGACCCAGAAATAGACCATGCTGGAAATGTAGAAAAGCAAGGGGATGAGCCCGAGCTGCCACTTGATTTTCATGAGCACAAAGGTGATGAAGATGCTTGCGGCTACGCCGATGAGATAAAGCAGGAACAAAGCTAAAGCTTCCATGGGGTCACGCTCCGTTTTGTGTTTTTTCTGTTTCTTTCAAGACACCGTTACGGTAGAGGTCGATCAGTTTTGAAAGGTCGTCGATCTTGCGCTTGAGCGCTTGACCGTTGTCGGTGTCGTAGATGTAGGTTCTGCGGTCGGAGAGATCCTCGCTGTGAAGGACGCTCACGATGTCCGACTCGTCACGTATCAAGGCTTCATAGCTTTCAAAGCGGCTATGGGAGACGAGATAGAAGGCGTAGGAATCGCTTATGAGGGTATAGCCGCCGATGCTTGTGTGGCTTGCGTATTCCTTCGACATCCCGCCGTCGATGAGATAGATGTGCTTGTCGGCGAGGACGACATCGTGACCGCGGGTGATGTCGAGGGGCACATGGCCGTTCACGACCCGTCCTCTGTCGAACTCGATGCCGTAAGCGTTCAATATCCTCTCAAGGACCTTTCTTTTCTCCCTCAAGGTGAAATAGGGATTCATGATTTCCTTGTGAAGGGCCTTATCCTTGAGGAAGTACCTTTCGAATGTCCGCATGCGGTCTTTGGCGAAAAGTGGGCTCGTAGCCCCCTGCCAGAGCATCATGAAATAATCGCGTTCGAAGTTCTCCTTGTCGTAGCGGTTCAGATAGGCATTCCTTATTTTCTGTTCATACTTGTCGAAAAGCGCTTTTCCGCTGAAAGGCTCGCCATCGATGACTTGTGTCATGAAAGACCCATCATCATTAAGCGGGAAGCCCGCATGGAAAAGGAGGGTGTTGTTTGTCTTCTTGATCATCGAACCCTTGCGGAAAAGGAAGCGGACGTGTTTCTGAAGCATCTCGTTGTGCAAGAAAAGCTGGGTGAGATGGCGCATGACATGCGCCTCGTCCTCGTTGAGACGGTAAGGGTCCTCGGGGTCGATGGTCGGGAAAACGGCGTTTTCCATGGGGTAGGTCATGCCATCGATGGTGATCGTCCCCTCAACATAGTCGATCTTGTGAAGGAGAAGCCGGTCGTCGAGGTTGAAACGCGGATTGCGTTCGATGACGGCTTTCTCGAGTTTGAACTGGATGATCGAGATTGCCTTGTGAAGCCGGGCGACAAACTTTCCCCCGCCAGGTTCCTCCGAGGTGTCCTTCTTGGGATAGAACGGGGTGCATGGGTCTTTCTTGTAAAGGCGGTTCGCGAGGTTGGAAAGGGGTCTAAGGTTGATGCCGTACCCGTCCTCGAGGCAATCGAGGTTGTTGTAGCGGGCGGCGATGCGTATGACGTTGGCGATCATCAGCATGGACCCGCTCGCCGCCCCGAGCCAGATGATATCGTGGTTGCCCCACTGGATGTCGACGTGCTTCTGCCTGATGAGGCGTTCCATGACCATGTGCGGCTTGGGTCCGCGATCGAAGATGTCACCGACCACGTGGAGCCGGTCGATTGAGAGATGGCGGATGAAACGGCTCATCTCGACGATCATCTTCTTCTCCCGTTCGGTTTTGAAGATGGCTTCTATGATGGCCTCGTAGTAACGCGCCTTGTCCTGGGTCTTGTCCGATTCATAAAGCAGTTCCTGGATGATGTAGGCAAATTCTGCGGGAAGGGTCTTTCGCACCCTGGACTTGGTGTATTTCGAAGCGACGGTCCGCGCGAGGGCGACCATGCCTTCGAGAATCCCCTTGAGCAGGGACTTGAAGGCTGCTTCATCGAGTGTCTTCTGATATTTTCCGAGCATGTCGGTCGGGTAATAGATGAAGAAGGCGAGGCGACGTTGCTCAGCTTCGCTGAGATGTTTCATGGTTGCGCCGATCTTCTCGCGAAGGATCCCCGAGGCGTTTTTGAGGTAGTGATTGAACGCATCGTATTCACCGTGTATGTCGGCGATGAAGTGCTCAGTGCCCTTGGGCAGGTTCAATATCGCGCTCAGGTTGATGAGTTCGGTGCTAGCGCTTTGGACGTTCGGGTATTTCTCGCTCAGAAGCGAGAAGTATTTCTGTTCATACGCATCCATGCTTGTCCCCTTCCTTCCGTGCATATGTGTGCATCATGGTTTTAGCGGTTGCGCGCGTTGAGATAGATTTCTTCCGCGACGGCCTCATCGACCGTGATGAGTTTTCCGACGGGGCCGAGTTCCATCGTCTTAGCGGCCATCTCCTTGGCATCCTTTTCCGTGATGGTCACCCCGTTGTCCTCGATGGATGCGGGTGCACCCCAGGTGCGGAACAGTTCGCGCAAGGCTTCCGGGACATCCTCGCCGTTTCCGCCGAAGACCTCACGGGCGAGACGGTCGAGCTTGAACTTGGTCATCCCGGGATTCTTCTTCAATGCGACCTCGATCCAGGATGGGAACAGGGTCGAAAGGGCATACCCGTGGGTGATGCCGTAGCGCATGGTGAAAGGATAGCTGATGCGGTGCGTCGCCCAGTCACCCACCTTGCCCTTGGAGAGGATCCAGTTCCAGGCAAGTGTGGCCGCCCAGCTTATGTTGGCACGGGTGTCGTAATCATCCTCGCCATCCTTGATGCGGTTGGTGTTCTCGATGACGCTTTTCAGGATGCCAAGCGCCATGTAGTCGGCGGTTTCCGTCCTGGGTGTGGGCGAGAAATACTGTTCGAATATGTGCATCATGATGTCGATCGAGCCCGCGAAGGTGTGGTGTCTTGGGACACTGAACGTATGCGCAGGGTCGATGATGGAGAATTCCGGAATGAGATGGGGGCTCGCGATGCCCCTTTTGTCTTTCGCCGCATCGTTTGAGAGCACCGTGTTTCCGTTGGTCTCGCTTCCGGTCGCGGCCAAGGTGAGTACGGTGCCTAGCGGCATCGCCTGCTTCACCGTACGTTTCTTGAGATAGGTCTCCCAGATCGCATCCTCCTCGATGAATACGGAGAAGGCGATGGCCTTCGCCGCATCGATGACGCTGCCGCCTCCCGCGGCGAGTATGAAATCGACATCGTTTTCCTTCACCGTCCTGCGGCCTGAATAGACGCTTGCGATATCCGGGTTCGGACGGACTCCGCTTTCCTCATAGACTTCGACACCGATTGTCTCACAGAGGGTGTGTATGCGCCCGTAGATGCCAAGGCTCTTGATCGATTCGCGGCCGTAGACCAGGAGTATGCGCTTCACATCATTGCTTTTCAATAGTTCGGGGAGCTTTTCGAGCTGGTCTTTTCCGAACACGACATTGGTGGGGCTTCTGTATTCAAAATTATCCATGTTATCACGTCCTTTTAAGCTATTATAACATAGAAACGCGCGCATGAAATCTTCCAAACTGTGTAATGTGTCACCCGAGTTTTACAGTTGTAGTGCTAAAACGACACTTCACCGTTCCTGGATTTCTC
>CAZCTR010000039.1:0-6082 GCA_964501715.1 uncultured Candidatus Izemoplasmatales bacterium
CGCTTTAGTGTATCATCGCCGATGCCGAGGGCGGCGCCGCAAAGCAACCTTCCCGCGCCATCCTTCGCCGCGTTCGGATAATCCAGGATGTTGTCGATGTCCTTCGACGTGATCAGTCCCTTTAGCTTGCCCTCCCCGTTCACAATGAGCAGTTTCTCAAGGCGGTGTTCCATCAGGATGGCCTTGGCCTCTTCAAGGGTGGTGTTTTCCCTTGAGGTCACGAGGTTGGCCTTCGTCATCACTGTTTCAATCTCTGTGTTATCAAGGGTGCGGTACCTGAGGTCCCGGTTCGTCACGATGCCTTCGAGATACCCCTCCTCATCCACGATGGGGATGCCTGAGATCTTGTAGGTGGCCATGATCCTCTCCGCCTCCAAAAGCGTGGCATCCTTATTCAGTACGACAGGGTCGGTGATCATGCCGCTTTCACTTCGTTTGACCCGGTCCACCTGGGACGCCTGGTCCTCTATGGACAGGTTCTTATGGATGAAACCGATCCCACCCTGGCGGGCCATGGCGATGGCCATGGCTGATTCCGTGACGGTGTCCATGGCCGCGGAAAGGATGGGGATGTTCAACCGGACCCCTTTCACCAGTTCCGTGTCAAGCGCCACTTCACTGGGCACCACTTCGCTTTTCCCCGGCAACACAAGCACATCATCGAACGACAATCCTTTTTTCATACAACAGCCTCCTATAATAAAAAAATGGTCTTTTCGCCTACGCGAAAAAACCATAAGGGTCCCGTTTTCTCACGTAGTCTCGGATTTAAGGTCCAAGGTAGATACTGCCTTCCATATCAAGGCTATATACGTTTAAATTAAACTTATCATAACAAATCCCTAATGGGAAAACAACTCTTTAGAGGATGGCTTCAAAGAAATTGAAAAACCCTGGAATGCTGAAAATTTAAGGTTTGAAGATTCGGTTATGTCGTTTGAAAGCCTTGTGACATGACCCTTATTCCGAATGCGTCTCCCCGGCCCTTGATCTCCGAATCAGATAAAGAAGCAGGAAGTAGCCGAAGATGAAAAACGCGGCCACAAAGAATTCCGGTACAACTCCGAGAAAAATAAATGCGACCAGGCTGACTGAAAACGGGGCGATGAAAGCATAGTATATGTTCTTGATTTTCGCAAATCGGACCTGAAGAAGGGTCATGAACCCGATGAAGAACAAGATGGCGAGATAGAAGAGAAATCCGTATTGTGTCGATATTTCCATGGTTGCGAACCTTCTTTCCTGTCATTGACGCATGATTACACGTTTAATTATATATCGGATCTTGGAATAATCAATAGCCATGAAATGCCAGGCCAAAATAGATAATTCAAAGATGACGGCTCAGATTCTCCGCAAGGGCCAGAAGCGACTTGGAATCCTCAAGACCGTCGATGAAGCGGCGGGGAATCGCGCTCAGACCTGCCTGAGCCCCAATAAGCGCTCCCGTCAGCATGGCTCTCACTTGGTTCTGTCCACCGCCATTGATCGCATGAAGCACACCGGATTCGAAATCATCCTTGAACCGGGCCGCAAGGTAATAGGCCGCCGGCAGCATATGGTAGATCGCACAGGGCATGCCGTAGACCATCGACGCTTTCCATGCCGGTTCGATCCGGATGGACGGGTCATCAGCCGTCCGGGCCATGTGGCTCGGGCTCAAGAGTGCGTCCGGAGAGGCGAAGAGCCCCTCTTCCGCCTTCACATCCCTGCCCTCGACGGGCGCGCCCAAATCCTTCGCGGTGACCGCGACGAAAGGAAGTGCCTTGTCGTGGACCTTCTTCATGAGCTTCCCGCTCAGATCACCGTCAAGTTTTTCGCCACCTATGAGGCTTGCGAGGACGACATGGTAGGCGACAGTGAGGGAACCCGTCACATTGTCGCTCTGCGTCAAGGCGGTGTTTTCTGCGATGATGGTGCTGAGTCTGGTGAGATCATTTGCGTAGTGGATCGCAGTCGGGATGTTTCGCTCGAGGGATTCAGTCGTGTCGGCGATGCTTGCGACATCCCCCCAGTCCTTCCCCCTGTTGACACGCGCTTCACGCAGATGACGCATCATCTGGGAGGTGTAGCCGCCCCTGCCGGCCATCGGCTCGGTGGACACTTCGGGCAGGATTTCTTCATCCATCATCCGTTTGAAGTCGGCTTCATCGTAACCACCGTTGTCAACAAGGTTCTTCGCCATCTTGCGGATGATCCAGCCCTGCTGGGAAAGTTCGCCTTTCCTCATTCCGTCGTGGTACCAGCCCTTACTGGGCTCAGTGTAGTCATCTATCCAATCCCCGTAAGTATCCCGGAGTTTGTCCAAGTCATAGTACCAGTGCGGCCCCACACCCAGCGATTCACCTATGAAGGCCCCCATGAGGGCCCCCTGGGCCCGGTCTTGTCTCTTGTTCATCAAACCACCCTTTCTGAAACTATCTTCATTATAACGCATTGCTGGATGGTTGACCCCATCCACGCATGAGGCTCCAGGCCGTTCTGTATTGTCCGCCCTTCAAGTACGCTCTTGATAGTAAATCACTCCGGGGTCTGCGGGAAAGTCGTCAATCCTGAAGTGACCCGTCCACTCCAATAAAAAAACGACCCCGCGAAGGGTCGCCAAGTAAGTCAGAGTTTGAGCTTGCGCATGATCCAAAGCAGCACGACCGCGCCCGCGATGGCGATGAGGAAGCCTTCGACCGTGAAAGTCTCGACCGAACCGATTCCGAAGAACGATCCGATGAAGCCTCCGAGCACGGCTCCGAGGAGTCCGACGATGATATTCTTGATGAGGCCGCCCTTGTTTTTTGTGATAAGGCTCGCGATCCAGCCGACGATGGCGCCGAACAGGATCCACATGAGAATGCCCATTTGATTTCCTCCTCTCTTGAATGCTCGTGATTCAAGCGTGTATGATGGATGGTGCGGCTAGTGATCGGTGAGGGTCAATCTGAGTAAACCACTTCCGTGCGTGCATCGATGAAAGTCTTGAGTGCGGAGTGTTTGACCCTCCAGTACTTGCCGATCTTCACAGCTTCTAATTCCTTGTTCTTGATGTAGCTGTATATGGTTCTCGGAGTGACTTTCAGGATATCTGAGACTTCATCTATGGTGTAGAGTTTTAGGTCATTCATCATAAACACCTCCTTACTGTTTTTCGTTGATGGTATTGGTATTCAATGAATGTTGGTGCGGTTTACGGTTTGGTGACCGTGACCGCATCGAGGGTCACGGCCGTTTGTGCATAGAGGCTGCCATCGATCGTCGAGTTGGTGTTGAAGGCGATGTTCGTCATCGCGAGGATGGTGCCCTCGAAATGGGAACCGGTGCCGACGGTGACGGTGTCAGCGACTTGGAAGAAGACATTCTCGGGCAGTGCGCCGCCCGTAAGGACGATGTCGGTCGTGGCCGCCTGGGTGAGGGATCCCTCGATCTGGAAGATCCAGACGTCAGTGGCGCTGCCGTTCAACGTGAGGTCGGTGTTGATGAGGACGCTGCTAGCGAACTTGTAGACACCGGTGGTCAGGGTCTTGCCGCTCAAGTCGCCGTTATAGAGTTCCGTGTAGTTGGCGGTGCGTCCGGCGGCTGCGACGTACGCTGTACGCATGTCGGAGATGGCCGTGGTGAGTTTGCTCGGGGTGGGTGAGGTATAGTCACTCGCATAGACGTCGCCGGTGACCTGGGACGATGTGGCGAAGGTGTTCGTGCTGTCCATGATGAGTGAGAAGCCTGTGATGTAGGTCGCGGCTGAAGGGCTGACGCCGATGTCGCCGGTGACCATCGAACTGGTCTCGCTGGAAATGCCGGTTTCCGCGAGAATCGCGAAATCATCCGCAGTGCCAAGGTCGATGGTTTCGATGTTGGTATCGAAGAGGATGGTGTAATCCGTAGTCGCAGATTCATCACTGGTGGTGACGGTGATGGTCGCGGTCCTGTCCGCTGCGCTCATGGAATCGACATCGGCTGCGTTCACGATGTCCATGGTTGAGTCCGCATTGGTGAGCTCCGCTTCAACAACGGGGGTCGTGGTGTTCTCAGAAGAAAGTATCATAACATAATCCTCAGTGGCGGGGAGGAATCCCATGACGGTCACGCCGTTGACGGAAAGGTCGGACAAGGTCGCGTCCATGTCAATCGGGTCCGTGTCGTCATCCACTGGATCGGTGGTGTCGTCATCGGGATCCATGGTGTCATCATTCGGATCGTCGGTATCATCACCGGTCACGCTGCAAGCCGCCAAGGTCAATATGACGCCAGCAAACAATAGAAGTGTGAAGATTTTGAGGAGGGGAGAGAATACAGAGTTTCTCATCAGAGTGTTTCCTTTTCATTGGACATAGACTTCCGTACCAAGTTACCTCTATTATAACCCTGTGTTTCTTTAATAGATACATATACGCATATAAATATCGTTATTTTCCTATAATATCATTTATTTTATATTATATGTGTATATTAGACACTACTATACCTTTTAAGTGGTATAATGGATATATAATCATTAAACCATCTTTCATTCACTGATTTCAAGACATTTCGACACTTGCACCTTCTTTTTTCCAAACAACCGACAAGACCGTGGAGGTGTGCGTTTCAATATTTTCATCCAATCATTCATCCTAAGGAGATGGACCCAATGCAAAACACCAAGGAGAACATGGTCTCATTCCTCGCCCTTTTCATCGGTTTTGTGGTCACCGCAATGCTGTTGCTTCCCGTATTATCTGTCGCAGATTCGGACACATCGTTTCTGGGGTATGAAGTGGTGTTCGGCACTGAATTCGCAAATGTGAGTACTTTCGCTTCCGGCGAGATTGTCTTCAGCTTCCTGGCGCTTGTCGCCTTCCTCTCCCCACTGGCCGCGGGTATCGTGGCCGCGTTCACCAAGCAGAGCATGCTGATATCCTCGATTTTGTTCGCACTCGGTGCGGTGCTTCTTTTCATGCTGCCAATCTACACGACTGCGACCATGACTGTGTTCGACACCGTGACGGAAATCGACATCGACTGGACCTATTCGTTCGGTCTCGTCATCGCAGCGGTTCTCGCAACACTCGGATCTGTGATCAGTCTCTCCATGGTCGTCTACAAGAAGTAGCTCTTTCAGTCCATGGGCGCATGACACGGAACCATAAAAATATAGCGACGCAACAGCGCCGCTATATTTTTTTGTGCAGTTTTATCAATTTGTAGTGGACGGCGTTTTGCCTGCAGTCGAGGCGTAGTAGGACCCGACCGCCATGAACAGAAGCGCGATGAAGAAATTGAGACCCGGAATCTCACGGAAGATGAGCAGGGAGAGAAATGCGCCCACAAAGGGGGCGAAGGCATAGAAAGTGCTCGTCTTCGCTGCGCCGAGCTCCCTCTGGGCGGTCACATAGAGGAAGATCGAAAGCCCATAAGCCACAAAGCCCAGAAGCATCGTGAGCAGGATGAGCCCCGGATTCCAAACGGTCGCCTGAAACGAGAAGGCGATGATGAGCGATCCGAGCCCGGAGAAGATGCCCTTGATCACCACGACCACGAGGGGGTCGTTGAAGGATAGCTTCCGGGTGAAGTTATTCTCAAGTCCCCACGACACGGTCGCGAGGATGACCAGGAAAGACCCGAATGAGAACTTGAACGCGGCCGCATCCTCTATAGAGAGGATGATGCTCGCGATGGTGACGAGGACAATCGCCACACGGAGCCTCTTCGGTATGGCCTCCTTGAAGATGAAGAAGGCGAAGAGGGCGGTCGCGACGATCTCGAAGTTGTTCAGAAGGGCGACATTCTCGGGATTGCTGGTGGTGAGCCCGACCATGAGCAGGATGGGGGCCAGAATGTCCAGGATGATCATCCCGAAGACCGCGGGGAGTTCGTCCCGGGTGAACTTCATGGGGACATGGTTCGCGGTCCGCTTCCTGATGCGCCCGATCACGAACATGCCGATGCCAGCCCCAAGATAGAGCAGGGCAGCGATGTAGATTGGTGAAAGCGAGTCCAGAAGGATTTTCGATAAGGGGGTGCTGATGGCATAAAGGACAGCTGCCAGAATGGCGAAAAATATATAGGGTCTGTTGATTTTCGCCCTAATTTCTGAAAACTGATCGTTCTTCTT
>CAZCTR010000040.1:0-5563 GCA_964501715.1 uncultured Candidatus Izemoplasmatales bacterium
GAATGGAGAGCACTTTCCAGAAGCGGTTCCTCGGATGCATGTAGTAAAAATCATCCTCCCTCGATTTCACCGAAGGGAAGCTTCCGAGTATGAGGATCTCACTGTCCGGGTAAATGACGGGTGGAAACCCGTGACCGGGGATATGTTTTCTTTCAGCCATACCTATCGCTCCTCGCTTCATTCATTCAAATTATAACATACCTTCCCAATAGTTAACGTTATCAAAAAGACACCTTCATCGCTAAGGTGTCTTTTTGGTTCAGATAAGGATTTATCACCATTGATGGTGAACGGGGTCCTTGATGTACTTGTCATAGATTGTCTTCACGGCTTCCATATCTGTCGAAGTGAGCGGGGGCATGTCGCTCACAACAGCATTCCTTTCGATGTGTTCGGGTCTGGAAGCACCCGGGATGACTGTCGAGACTGCGTCGAACATGAGTATCCACTTGAGAGCGTAAGGCGCGATGTTGTCGGATTCGAAATGGTTTTTGAGTGAGTTTGCGGCCTTGAGCCCTGTCATGTAATCGACGCCCGAGAAGGTCTCTCCTTTGTCGAAAGCAGCGCCTTCACGGTTGAAATGACGGTGGTCGTCTTCCTTGAAGGTCGATTCTTCCGTGAGCTTCCCGGTGAGCAGACCACTCGCGAGCGGCACGCGGACAATCACGCCGACATTTTTCCTTTCGGCCTGCTTGAAGAAAAGCTCGTTCGGGCGGTGGCGGAACATGTTGAAGATGATCTCGACGGCGTCCACTCCATCGTATTCCATTGCCTTCAGGCCTTCTTCTATCCTCTCGACACTCACTCCGTAGTGCAGTATCTTCTTTTCTTCTTTCAAGGTGTCAAGGACCTTGAAGACGTCGGGGTTATAGTAGACATCCGTGGGGGGGCAGTGCAGGAGCACCATGTCAAGGGTGTCCACGTTCATAATTTGTCGTGCCTCGTCGACGAAGCGGCGGAGAGTCTCCTCGTTGTAACCATCGGCGACATGCGGGTCGATCCTGCGACCGATCTTCGTGATGACGAAAGGAGTGCTGTCTTCCTCGTTGATGTATTCACCGATGATGCGTTCGCTCATGTTGCCCTGGTAGACATCGGCCGTGTCGAAACAGTTGATGCCGTGCTGTCTTGCGGTGCGAAGGGTCTTTAGCGCCATCTCCCTGTCGAAATCGGCGCCCCATCCGCCGCCGAGCTGCCAGGTACCGAGCGAAACCTCCGACACCTTGACGCCGGTTTTTCCGAGTTCCCTGTACTTCATGAAACCATCTCCTCTTCCGTTTGATTACAGACTTATTATAGCATATAAAAACCGTCATTCGGTGGACACACTCAAAATGTCGGATAAGTCCATTCCATTAACAAGACGATTGCCAATGTTCCTATGGATGTCGTGCAGTTCGCTCAATTACAAATTACTATCGTTTCTGAGGATTTTGCTAAAAAACATGAAGATCCTTGGATGACCTGGCTTTGAAGATATCCATATAAAAACGTCACCAATGTGATATCCGCTGTTCTTTACGGGTCTTGACTGTACATAGATGGCTACCATCAATAAAGCATCACGGTACAGTGTGTTTGTCGGTTGCCGACATCAGTTCTCGTAACCAACTTTGAGATAGGAAGAACACCCATTATCTATAGCATAAAAAGCATTGAAATCATGCTGGATTGATAATCGTAGAACCACCTTCCAACCTCATTGTACATTGGATTGTGGGCGTATGGAGTCATAGATAGAAAGATGCGGGATTTTTTCCCGCATCTTTAACAAGGCATTCCATGTCTTCCTCGCCTACTTCTTCGAATCTTTTTTCCGGTATCCTTTTTGGATGATTCGCCGGATTCCATATCCGGCTATCAGTCTCATATCGCTTTGATTGGATTATGCTGTTGCAAGCTCTTCTCCACACATCGAACAATACTTGGCGTCCGCGTTGTTCTCCGATTCACAGATCGAGCAAAAGTTCTCAACTTTTTGAGATTGACCGGAAGCTTTTGGAATATAATCATTATTCTTGTTGTCATTCAATCCTTCTTCTGTTTCATGAGAAATCTCATTGTTCATGGATTCGGAGAAAGCGTCTCCCATGTTCCTGCTCGACACTTTTGCGAAAGTGTCGTCTTTCAATGTGGTTCTTTGGGCAAGCGCCTCCAGGACATCGAATCTGCGTTCCTCCTGGTAGGTATAATCCTGGTCTTTGCGGATGCTGGCTTTCGCTTCACCCAACTGTTCCTCTTTGTATCTTAAATCCTTGACCCTTGCTTCATTCATGATGGATTCCTGTTTCATTTCCTGAAGTTTTCGGTAATCCTCCGGGTCCACGCCCATTGATTCAATATGAAATTTACTTATGGCGATGCCGTATTCCGCCGCATGGGGTTTCAACGCCTCCTGGATAGCCTTCGAGATCTTGTCGGTATGTTTGGCCATATCCAGAAACGAAATGGCATCTCTCTGGATAGCAGTCACCATTTTCTCTTTAATGATGCTCATGAGACGGCCTCTGAAAAATCTGTTGAAGTCTTCTTTCGTGTATTTGCCCACCGAACCCACAAGTTTCATCATCAAAAGCCTTGCGTCCTCGACCTTGATGGCAAACTGACCATCTGCGGATACGTTCATGAGAAGGTCCATCTCAGCATCTCTCACCACGACAGGATTCTCTGTCTTCCAACGGACATTGAGGTTGTCCATCTTGTTGATGAAATATATTTCCGAATGTGTGTAGCTCTCAGCCTTCGGCTTAATTCTAAATAGCTTCTGTAAGAATGTGCGGGGTTTCTGCTTGGTCAGGGTGTGTTTCCCGGGGGTATAATTCTCAAGTATCTGCCCATTTTGAAACATGATGGCTTCCTGCGAGTTCCTTACAATCAATTTTGTATCTCCGTAAAACGCTTCATCAGGATACCGAGAGGAAAGCACCTCGCTGTTCGTATCCATTTTGATCACACTCATTAAATCCATCCCTTCCTTAATATATTTAGATGCTTATTTTTTCAGATTCCAAATAAAAACGTTCTTTGAAAGACGCCTGCTCGCTATTGCGAAGGCGTCTTTCAAAGAACAGGGAAGGTTATGCTCAGTATAAGCACTTATATGACATCTGTCAAGCTTGCATATTCCAAGGTCGTGTAAAATGATATGGGTAAATAAAAGGAGGATATCATTAAACTCCATTCAAGATGATTGAAAGACCATTCTGTCATAATCATACTTTCTTGGTATAGTTGTAAATGTCCCCCTTTTGAGAGCTTTCATGATAGTGTGGTTCAAACCCTCGCTCAATGAGCTTCCTGTTAGGTTTGCTGCGTTTGATGTCGTCATCGCCATTGCAGATCACCAAGTGACCGCCGGGTTTGCACACACGGGTCATCTCACGGACCTCGGCATCATAATCATCCCCCACTACATGCCCGCACATGACCACATCGAATGTGTCATCTTCATGAGGTATGTCCATGACGATTCCGTCCTGGACTTTGACGTTCGTGATGCCTTCTTTTGCAACACGGTCACGCATGTATTCGCGCAAACGGTCAACGGGTTCGGAGGCATAGACACGTTTTGCGACTTTGCTTGCGGCGAAGGTCAGTCTTCCCGTCCCCGCTCCGAGATCCAAGACAGTCTTGCCTTTCAAATCGCAGAGGGCGTGCAAATGTTTTTCATCCCACGCGTAAATATAATTGCAGTTTTTCTGCATGATATCGGGTTCTGTGTAGACAACATCGGTCTCAAGCAACTCCATGAGTTCAATCTCGCGTGCCCGCAGCGCCTCATCACTGATGTCTTTTTCCGCTATGCTCAAAAGGATATCGACAGGACCGCTTGCCTCAGGGGTTCTTTTCCTGATCACGAACACAAGGTCCGGATGCCTGTCCAAAAGGGTCCCGAGGGTTCTTGCGTGTTTCCCCAGGGATTCGGGTTCGTGACTCTCGAAGTCTTTGAAAATCATCGCCAGAAGCCAACGATCCATCAAATAGAAATGTCTGATTGAAAAGTCTTTCCCATCAATCCAATTATAGTCCGCCATAAATCCTCCACCGTCCTGTGCTCATACTTTTCCTCGAAGTTTCACAAGGGCTGTTTTCTCATGGATAACGCCAGATTGAAATGTTTTATAAAAAGATTATACCATGAAACTCACCACAATCAAGTGTCGCATGAAAAAACGGTTCGACTGCACATTGAACCGCGTGAATCTTTCAAAGCTGTTGATATGAAAGACGCTTTAAAATCACGATACAGATAAATTCCATGCACTTTTGAATAGATCTGCATCAATGCTATAATACACATAGAAACCATAAGGGATAGAACATATAAACTATGAAAGGAAGGTGCGTTACATGGGAAGCATTGACACTGTCACACTAAGCAACAAGGAAACCATCGCCTACAGAAAGAGGAGCGGTGGGGAACGCGTTTTGATACTAGTGCATGGAAACTACTCCTCTTCCGTTCACATGGATCTTTTCATGGAATACTTGCCCGATGACTACACCATCTATGCGCCCGACCTTCGCGGGTTCGGGGACTCGAGTTATCAAAAAGGGATCGACAGCCTTCACGACTTTGCCGGAGACCTCGCGGACTTCATGGACAAGACAGGCATCGAGTCCGCCGATTTCATCGGTTGGTCACTCGGAGGCGGCGTGGTCCTTTCATTGGCCGCTCGGCATCCTGAAAAAGTGGAAAAAAGCATCATCATCGGATCTGTCGGCATCAATGGATATCCGCTTTATCAGTTTGACGAGAATGGCAACATGACCAATAGGCGGATCACGACGAAAGGCGAGATCGAGCAAGACCCCCTCATCGCGAAACCGGCCCTCGCCATCTATGAATCCGGGAACAAAGAAGGCATCAAGCAACTCTTCAAGAACACGATCTTCACCAAGACCATGCCCTCGGATGAACGCTTCGACAAATACGCGACGGCCACCCTCAAACAAAGGAATCTGATCGACGCCGACTACGCCCTCACGACATTCAACATGGGGCATGACCATAACGGGGCGACCAAAGGGGACGGTTCGATCGACAACGTCAAGGGGCCCGTACTTGTCATCCAGGGCAAGGAGGACCAGATCGTCTCGAACGCACAATATGAATCCATCAAGAACGGGCTCAAGGACCGCGGCATCTACAAGGAGTTCCATGATAGCGGCCATGCGCCCATGTTCGATGAACCAGAGACATTCTGGAGTGAAGTCATCAGTTTCCTGAACGGTTGAATGTCTGTGACTGATCAATTGACAATACAGCATAAGCACAAGCGCAACCCGTCTTGCAAAAAAGGGTTGCGCTTGTTTTTTTAATATTCAAAGCTCACCAAACAACGTTCAGCCCGTGCTGATTAGACATGGCTCCTTGTCATGGCCCCATGCTGGTCTTGAAACCCGGGATCGTCTCTTATCAGCCCATTTTCAAGGCTTCGGATTCACAGAGGCGAACACTGCATGTTCTATTAGTCGGCGCTCAATAAACGTACCAAGGCACGGACCACAAGCAAAAACAGGTCCATACCGACAAGGAACATCAAAGGGAGGATGAATAACG
>CAZCTR010000041.1:0-4389 GCA_964501715.1 uncultured Candidatus Izemoplasmatales bacterium
AATTTATGGTGGAAAACGCTTTTATAATGTTGTATACTGTATTGATTGTCAAAAATTAGCTTAGGTTTAGGAGAGAATAGACTATGGAAATAACCCTTCAAAATGTGACTAAAATCTTCCAATCCAAAAAAGAAGATGAAACAGTTGCCGTGGACAATCTTGATATCACCATCCCATCCGGACAATTGACTGGCCTTCTCGGCCCTTCAGGGTGCGGAAAATCAACCACGCTCTTCATGCTTTCCGGGCTCTTGAGGCCGACTTACGGAAAGATCTTTTTTGGAAATGAAGAAGTAACCCCCGTTCCGCCGGAAGAACGCGGAATCGGACTTGTATTCCAAAACTACGCCCTTTATCCACATATGACCGTTCAACGGAACATCCTGTTCCCGCTTGAGAATGTGAAGATGGATAAAGAGGAAGCGCTGCAAAAAGCGCAGGACATCGCCGACCTTGTAGGGATCGGGCACCTCATGGACCGCAAACCGAACCAGCTTTCAGGAGGCCAACAGCAACGTGTCGCAATCGCACGTGCGCTTGTCAAGGAACCCCGAGTGCTGCTTCTGGACGAACCGCTGTCAAACCTCGATGCGCGCCTCCGTCTTCAAACGCGTGAGGAAATCAAGCGTATCCAACGCGAAACAGGCATCACCACAATCTTCGTCACCCATGACCAAGAAGAGGCCATGAGCATCAGTGATGAGATTGTTGTGTTGCGTGAAGGGGTCACGATGCAAGTCGGGCAACCCCAGTCTGTCTACGACAAACCAGAAAACCTGTTTGTCGCGAAATTCCTGGGGACCCCTCCCATCAACATCTTTGATGGTCGCGTTGAGAACGGACGTCTTTACATCGGGGATGCGAATATCGCCAAATATGATGCTGAAGATCAAAAAGTCAAGGTTGGAATCCGACCAGAAGGATTCCGCCTCGTTGAACGCTCAAGCTTAAAAGTCAAAGTGGACATGGTCGAGACAATCGGCCGCGATACCACCTTCATCATGGAGAAGCCTGACGGGTCAGGCGAAACATTCAGGGCCATTGTCGATTCAGAGGAACGGGTAGAACCGGGCACGACGATCAAACTCAGCGTGAGACCAAGGAAATTTCATGTATTCAATGAAGAAACAGGAGAAGTCGTCTAGATGCTAGAGGACCAACATAATGTAAAAGCCTGGTTTTACCTCGCACCGGCCCTGGTGCTCCTCTCACTCTTCATATTCTATCCCATCGTCAATGCGTTCTTCCTCTCGTTCTTGGACAACTACAACTATGTTCGGGATACGTTTGATGGCTTCACATTGACCAAGAACTTCCAAAACGCCGTCACCCACCCCGATTTCAGATGGGCCTTCCAGAATACGGCAATCATCACGTTTGTGGCTGTGCCTGTATCAGTCATGCTCTCGCTTCTGATTTCAGCGTGGTTGAACGGAATCAAGAAATTCCAAGGGTTCTTCCAAACCGTGTTCTTCCTGCCTTATGTGACGAACGCGATTGCTGTCGGTATGGCGTTTGCATTCCTTTTCAACAGACAATACGGACTCATCAACGAGTTTCTGGGTCTCTTCGGTGTCAACCCGATCAACTGGGTCGGTGAAGGCGCAAGCTATCCACAAGCCGTGACCGCCTTGATCATCTACATCGTATGGCTGGACATGGCCTTCAAGATTCTCGTGTTCCTAAGCGGCCTTCAAGGGATCTCCCAGCAATATTATGAAGCTGCACGGGTGGATTCCGCATCCCGGGTCAGAATATTCAGACGAATCACGATCCCCCTGCTTTCCCCGATGATCCTCTATATCACAGTCACATCATTCATCGGAGCGTTCAAAGCCTATACGCAGGTTATCGGTATGTTCGGTGTGGACCTCGGACCAAAAGGGGACCCGAACCAGTTGATCACCGTGGTCGGGGTCGTGTATCAGAACTTAGGACGACCGGAGGCGGACGGGGCCTTCAGTGAGGCTGCCGCCACGTCATTGATATTGTTCGCTGTAACACTCATCTTTACACTGTTGAATTTCCAAGTCAGTAAAAAACGAGTGCACTATTAGGAGGTGATGGAAAATGTCAGAAGAAAACAACAAGCAACCAGAAGAAAACATGGAACAACATTCCCAGGCACATACTCCTGAAGAGCCTGTGATCTCTGAGAAACTGTATGAAACCGAAAAGAAAATCAGACGTAGACAAATCAAGAACAAAGCTGTTTTATATCTACTGATTTCCATCGGCGCGATTTTCATCATCATCCCGTTCTACTGGATGGTCATCACGGCACTCAAGACGACTGCTCAAGTCGAGACGTCCCCGCCCCTTCTTTGGATAGCACCATCGGAATGGCAGTTTGTGAATTTTGCGGCCGCGCTTGAGAGGGCGCCTTTCATACGCTACACAATCAACACCGTCACAGTCGCCATCATCGCCACGGCCGGGACAGTCCTCACGACAATCCTTTCGGCTTTCGCGTTTGCACGGTTGAATTTCAAAGGGCGCGATGCCCTCTTCATGGTGTTCATCGCAACCATGATGATACCCGGAGAGATTTTTGTCATCACGAACTTCATCACAGTCGCAAGGTTCGGCTGGCTTACGGACCAGCAATGGTATGACGCCTTGCTTGCACAAACTGCGCCATTCATGACGAGCGTCTTCTTCATCTTCTTCTTGAGACAAGCTTTCAAGACAGTGCCCGATGAACTCTATTATGCCGCCAAAGTCGACGGCAAGACGGACTGGGAGTTTCTCTGGCGCATCATGGTGCCTGTGGGCATGCCCACCATACTCACCATCACCATCCTGAACGCCATGAACACCTGGAACGCCTACATCTGGCCGAACCTCATCAGTCAGAAGGATGAATTCAAACTTGTCTCCAACGGACTGCGTGATGCGTTCTCGACCACGGCCGGCCGTCCGATATACAACGAACAGATGGCCGCGGCCATGATTGTCACCGTGCCGCTCATCATCGTGTTCCTGATCCTCAAGAAATATATCATGCGCGGTGTATCGAGAAGCGGCATCAAAGGTTGATGCACACTCAGTTAGGAATTTATGCAACTTATGTTAGTGCCCTCAACATTTCATACTTTCCAAGTTATAATGAAACTAGAAGTTTTAAAAAAATAAGGAGGAATCTCTTGCAATGAAAAAGAAACTTTTTACCCTGATGCTCTCTATCACGACTGTGTTTGTGCTAGGGGCATGCATCGGTGGCGGAGGCAACGGGGAAGAAACAGCAGTCAACATTCCCGACTCCGTTCCCGAAGAAGAAATCGTAGTGGATATGGACCACGCTTTCGGTGATGACAACCAAGCCCTCATCGATCAAGCGATGGAAGACTTCCCTTATGACAACATCACTTTGAACCAAGTGTCGCGCGGTGGTTATGAAGGCCTTCGCGAGGCAACCATGCACGCCATGGTCTCGGGTACCACTCCGGATATCATCATGGGCTATCCCGACCATTTTGTCGGCTACTTGACAGGCCAGGCGATGGTGCCGCTTCAGGACTACATGGAGCATGAAGAATTCGGCATCGATGAAGATGATTTCGTCGATTCATTCATGGAAGAGAACCAGCAATACCAGGATGGCAACCAATATTCCCTTCCGTTCGCCAAATCCACTGAGATGATTGTCTACAACAGGGATGTTTTCGAAAATCACGGCATCTCGATGGATGACAGGGACTTTGTGTATTGGTCTGATGTGGAAGCTTGGTCCGACGACCTGCTGAATGACTGTGGCAAAGTGTTCAACATGGACTCTCCTGACAACCAGTTCATCATCGGCTCGGCCCAATGGGGCGCCCCCTACACCACGGATGAAGGTGAAGTGCTCCTCGACAATGATACAACCAGGGACATGCTGAACTACTTCAGCGGGCTCATCGATGACGACATCCTCGCCTATCCCCAGCACTGGGACGATAACTTCGGTTCACAGCCATTCAAGGACGGAGAGGTCTGCATGACTCAAGGCTCCACTGGTGGCGCACGCTACAACATCCCAGAACCTGGCACATTCCAAGCCGGCTTCATGCCTTCGATCCAATATGAGGATGGCGATTATGCGGCAATCCAGCAAGGACCGAACATCGGTATCATGTCCAACAACACTGAGGAGGAACGCCTCGCAGCATGGCTCATCATCAAACACCTCCTCAATCCAGAGAACACTGCTGAATTCTCCATGGCTACCGGCTACATGCCAGTACGCGACAGCAGCTTCGAACTTGATTTCTTCTCTGATTTCCTCTCGATCGTCGATCAGGATTTCGCGGATCTCGACCCTGATGAGCAGGACCAATACGCATTCGCTCAGGCGGTAGACGTCGGACAACAACAATTCGACATCATGAGCTTTGAACCAGCGTTCAC
>CAZCTR010000042.1:0-4360 GCA_964501715.1 uncultured Candidatus Izemoplasmatales bacterium
GCGTCCGCATCCTCGGGACGGCATCCATAGACGATCCTTTCGATGTTCGACCAGATGGTCGCACCCAGACACATCGGACAGGGATAGGCGGTGGTGTAGAGCACGCAGCCGGTGAGGTCGTGGGTGCCGAGTTTCTTCGAGGCGGCGCGGATCGCGTTTATTTCCGCATGAGCGGTCGGATCGCTGTCGCCGAGAACCGTGTTGGATGTGACGCTTAGAATGTGGCCATCCTGGTCGATTACGGCGGCACCGAACGGTCCGCCAAGGTCATCGTTCATGGTGGACCTCGCTTGCGCGATGGCTTTTTCCATCACGTGTTTGTCTATGGATCCTTGCATGGAATCCCCTCCAGTAGTATGTAGTATGATACCGTTAACATAACATTATATCGTGTTTGTCATGGGTTTGCAATGATGGAAACCAAGGAGAAAGCAAGATGGAAACCAAGGTTAGAAAGCAAGTTTTCCTGCATAAAGAGGCGGTTTTTGATATAATGGATATAAGGAGCGATGGTCGGTATGGAACAAGTCATTCCCTTCACGCATCAACTGCTCAGAATGTCGCTTGATCACAAAGACACGGTCATAGACGCCACGGCCGGAAACGGCCTTGACACCGTGTTTTTAGCGGCCAACTGTGCGCATGTGCATGCGTTCGACATTCAACGCGATGCGCTCAGGAAGACAGAAGAACGCCTCAAGGACCACGGACTCGCCAATGCGACCCTTCATTTGAAAAGCCATGAACACATCGATGAGGTCGCGGAGGGTTCCATCAAGGCGGTGGTCTTCAATCTCGGCTACCTGCCCGGCGGCGACAAGACCATCACCACCATGCGCGAGACGACTCTCGATGCCATCAAGAAGGCTCTGAGCCTTGTCATGGAAGAAGGGATCGTCGCCGTCACTCTCTACCCCGGTCATCCTGAGGGGAACAAGGAGGCCGAGGCGGTCGAGGCTTATCTCAAAGCACTCGACAAAACACGCTACACCGTTCTCAAGTATCAGTTCGTGAACTCCAAAGACGCACCCTACAGCCTCATAACCAAGAAAAAGCGAAAGGATTGATTACATGTACAAACAAAGAATCATCTCCGCAATGCCGCTCATCTCGCTTCTGTTGTTCCTCTTCAGCGGTTTCGTGCTCGAGGACTGGATTCTCGGCCTCACTTTCTTCGCCCTGATCCCCCTCTCGACGATCCTTCTTTCGAACCGGCCTTTTGAACGCATCAATCAGGCCATGCCCCTGATCGCCACCATCGTGTTTCTATGGCTTGCGCTCGGGCTTGATCTCGCCCACCCGGGCTGGGTCGTGTTCCTTGCGATCCCGCTTTCGGACATGTTCGTCAGCGGTCGTCTGGAAGCCCGCAAACTGATCAGCGTCTTCGTGACCGCAGCGTATCTCGTGATCGGGTTCGTATGGAACGCCTGGCATCCCGGATGGCTCGTGTTTCTTCTGATCCCGATCCTTAACACGCTTTTCTTCCCGAAGAAAAGCCGGCAGTTCTATCACAAGACATTCTTCTATCAGTTCCAGGACCGTAATGGGAAGGACCATGACGAAGAGGACGTCATCATCGACGATCATCCCCGTGATTGAAAGGAGCAGCATATGGACAAGAAAGAAAAAGAGCAACGTTTGAAAAAGCTGAACAGCGAACAGTACCGTGTCACCCAGCAAAACGGGACGGAAACGCCCTATCAGAACGCCTATTACAACAACGAGGAGGAAGGCCTCTATGTCGACGTCGTGAGCGGTGAGCCGCTCTTCACGACCAACGAGCAATACGATGCAGGGTGTGGATGGCCGAGTTTCACTAAACCCGTCTCAGAAGTCGAGGTGGATCTCGACACGTCTCACGGCATGCGGCGAGAAGAGGTCCGAAGCAAGGACGCCGACTCCCATCTCGGTCATGTCTTCGATGACGGTCCGGTTGAAGCGGGCGGGCTTCGCTACTGCATCAACTCCGCCGCGCTGCGCTTCATTCCCAGGGACAGACTCGAAGAAGAGGGTTACGGCGAATACCTCAAGCATTTTGACAAGGAGTGAGTCGATGCGTTTTCTCATATCCCCATCCAAGACCATGCAGAAGACCAAGTCCTGTGAAGGAGGAAACATCCTCTTTCCCGACATGCGCAGAAAAGTGCTTCAACATCTCAAGCTGTTCTCCCTTGATGACCTCGGGGCTTACTACGGCGTGAATCGTGACATCGCCGAAGTGAATTATGCACGCCTCCATGATTTCAAGGAGGACAACATCGCCATCCATGCCTACACAGGCCAGCAGTTCAAGCATTTGAACGCGACGGGTCTGAGCCATTCGCAAATGGCGTATCTGGATGACCACCTCGTCATTCTGAGCGCCATGTACGGCGCGGTGCGTCCCCATGACTGCATCGGGCTTTACAGATTGCCGATGGCGCTTAAGATGGATGGGACCAGGCTCTCGATCCTTTGGCGGGACATCCTTGTGCCCCATTTCAAGGGGGAGACACTGATCAATCTCGCAAGTGCGGAATATGCGGACGCTCTCAAGGGGGCTCCCATGCTCACTGTCGATTTCCTAATACCCACCTCTGAAGGCTTCAAGCGCGCCCCGGCAATGGAAGCGAAAAAGCTCCGGGGGCTTTTCGTACGGCGAGCGGCGATCAGGGAAGCCGGGGACACGGAATCCTTGAAGGCTTTTGACATCGAAGGCTATACCTACAGCGAAGCGGCGTCCGATGCGGACACGCTCGCCTTCACCAAGGCGGAATAAATGAAGGGAAGTGTGTGTATGCGTCCGATTCACAGAGTCGCTCTGCTTTTGACGTTCTTGACACTCATTGTGCTATTGGGCACTACCGGATACATGGTATTGCTGGGTGTCGGGCTTGTCGACGCCCTTTACATGACCATCATCACGATCTCGACGGTCGGTTATACAGAAGTCGCTCCGATGAGTGCTGGGGCCCAACTCTTTTCAATCGGCCTCATTGTCATCAGTGTCGGCACGGTCGGCTATGTGGTCAGCCAGCTGGGGTCGTTCTTCAAAGAGGGATATCTCAGCGAGACATGGAGGAAGACGAAAATGGAAAAAAAGATTGAACATCTGAAGAATCACTATATCATCTGTGGTTCCGGCGAAACCGGAACCTACATCATCCAACAGTTCAAAAAGCGGAAGGTCCCGTTCGTGGTCATTGACCAGGATCCTGAGGTCATCGAGCACCTCAAGGAGCATGACATCCTTTACATCCAAGGCAACGCCACAAACGAGGAGACTCTGCAACACGCCCGGATCGAGCATGCGAAAGGACTTGTCTCCACGGTCGCAAATGATGCGGAAAACGTCTTTGTGACACTCACCGCCCGTCAGATGAAGCCGGAGCTGCACATCGTCGCGAAAGCGGTCGAAGAGAACGCCCATGCGAAACTCAAGCGTGCAGGGGCTAACTTTACGGTCTCCCCCAATGAGATCGGCGGGAGGAAGATGGCCGCGATGCTGCTTAAACCCTCGACCACCTATTTCATGGATTCCATCATCCACACGGAGGAAGTGACACTGGACCTCGAGGAGATCACCATCCAAGAAGAGAGCGAGCTCTGCAACAACACGATCAGCAGTGCGAAGATCTCCAAAAAGACGGGCCTCATCATCCTTGCTGTCAGAAAGGCCGAGGATGAAGAATTCAAATTCAACCCCACCGGCAACACCGTGTTGAATCCCTGCGACAAGATCATCGTGATTGGTGAGGAGACGCAGATTGACATTTTGCGTGAGCTTGCGAAGGATGTCAGGGATGAATGATTTTGAATGATGATATAATCCATTTGTATCATGAATGAACCGGGACTAATTGCCGACAAGATGACTTTTTTCAGGTTTAAACTCTCCAGGTGGCAATTACTTGAGATCATCCAACTCAAAGTATCGCTAGTCATGAAGAATAAGCTTATACAGGCCTATGTAGTACATTTTCAAAGAACGACATATTCGCCCTGTTCATATTTCAATCATGACTGTATACTATGATTGGAAAGAAACATATAATCACGTGAAAATACATCTATCAACCTTTTTGTAAGCATACAGATCAATGGTGGATTCTATTGAAATAAGAATCAACAAAACATGGGAAATGAAGGAACAAATAAGAAGTACGTACTTATATTCCTGCTTGGTATTCTTACAGGATTTATCACCATATCAATCTTCGATTTCAACCTCGTTGATTGGGTGCTCAGCCTAATCTGATCAACAACCGGTGGTTCCTCATTGATTTGAAGTACAAAAACAGCCCATCACTTCTGATGGGCTGTTTATGTTATGCAAATACGATGGTTAGCAACGGCGCACGATCATTGACACGGGATATGT
>CAZCTR010000043.1:0-4269 GCA_964501715.1 uncultured Candidatus Izemoplasmatales bacterium
TAGCATGCAGGCAGGGCCTTTTCAATCACTTGGATTTTTCATGAAACATTCACACAAGGATGTTATACTTATGATAGCCACCCAAACAAGGATGTGATGAACTTGAAACTGAAACTTCTCTTAGTGGCCTTCATTGCGCTTTTTACGCTAGCAGCATGCACTCTTGAGCCTTCCGATACGAAAAACGGCACAAACAACGACGGGAAATCATCAACCGAAAGCCGGGATGAGAAAGCCTTGGCCTATTCCTCTTATCTCGCCGCAAGTTTCTTGCAGGATGCCAACCAGATGAGGGAAAGTGACACCTCCCATTCACCGATGCGTCTTCTGTATGAGGAAGAGTCAGGTTTCGAGATCGATAAGGAACTCGGTGAGATTTCTGCGTACTTCAACCGTCTCAAAGTCTTTTTGGACCACGGACTGGATAATCCCTTCACTATCGAAAGCGATTTCGATATCAATGAGAATTACGACACGGAAATGCGCTACACCATCGAGGGAATAACTTACACCCTCCTTTTCAATGAGGATGACGAGGGCCGCCTCGACGGTGTCCTCATCATGAACGGCACCGAATTCGCACTTGAAGGGTTGCGTGAGGCAGAAAGGGAAATCGACAACGGTGAAGAGGAAAGCGAAGAGGACATCTATCTTCGTACGACGGACATAGATTCCGACAACTACGTAGAGATCGAGATCGAAAGCGAACAGGAAAACGATGAATTTGAGTTTGAGATGACACTCACGATGGTCGTCGATGGCTTCGAGAGAACCTTGTCGATTGATTTCGAGAGCGACGAGGACGAAATCACCATCGACATAGAGACAGCCAACGGCAACACCTATGAATTCACCAAGGAAATGGATGACGGGAAGACCGTTTACCATTTCGAATACACCGTGAATGATGTGGACGGTGAGGTCGAACTCACCATCACACTCAATGCGGACGGCAAGAGAGTGTATCACTATGTCATCGAGGAAGACGGAGAGGAGAAAGAATTCTCCATAACCGATGACGACACGCATGAAGCGGAGGGTGAGGACGCCTAAACCCATCCCACCCTTCTTCTTTCATATAAAAAAGGAACCTACGCCCCCCCTTCCCCTTTGGTTGTCCGTGGGTTCCTTTTTTATGTGGCGCATGGAATCCTTCCTAGGCCCGGTCACTGCTTCTTGAGTTTCTGAAGGAAGCTTCCGCGCTTGTAGGATTGCGGTGTATAGGTGACATGCGGTAGTCTCACACCGCTGAGTCCGTATTTCTCGTGGTAGCCGATCTGGTTGATGTAGTCCGTGAGGTCTACGGACTTGGCGAGTTCGAGCATGAGCTTCGCGGTCGCGACCGCGTCGTCATACGCCCTGTGGGCGTTCTCGTTCTCGATGCCGAACTGCTTGATCGCGTCATTGAGGCGGTGCGGATATTCGTGATGGTCCTTGTATACGACGAGGAGGTCGAGCACGTCCGAATCGAGTGTGAAATCGAGACGGTGGCGTTTCATGAGTGAATGGACGAAAGAGATGTCGAACTGAAGATTGTAGGCGACAGCGAGCGTCTTTTTCATGAAAAGACGTTCGAGCGTGTTCACAAGCGTCTCCTCGTCGACCCCGTTCTTGTTCACCATGGCGTTGTCGATGCCCGTGAGCTCGGTGATCTTCTTCGGGATTTCCTGGTCCGTATGCACCAGCCAGTTGATGGATTCGACATGGTTCAAAGATCCGCCTTCGATCACATAGACAGCGGCGCCGAAATCGATGATCGCATCGTTTTCATGGTCGAGACCGGTCGTCTCGACGTCGAAGACGATGATGTGGAGATAGTTTTCAAAGGGATTGGCCATAATATCGCTCCATAATGAGTATTCGCTTCACTTCCACTTTACTAAAAACCCGTGCGTTTGTACAGTATCAATCGCTTTATGCGACCTTCTCCAAAAAAAAGCCAGCCGCTTGGCTGACTTTCCTTCACTATTCGATGTATTCATCCACCGTGTCTGGGGCCTTTACGATATAGACCGTGTCATCGTGCTCGACCACGGCGAAGCGCGGCGTGCCATCCTCCAAGACGAGCATCACCCAGTCCTCGAGGGTTTCAGTGGTGAAATCATTGTCGCTTTCAATGGTCGCGAGGCCCTCATCGGAAGCTTCAAAGGTATAATCACCCTTAGTGACAGTGCCCACGAGTTCGCTCACTTGTTCCGCAGGAGCGCGGTCCAAAGCCTCATTCAAGGTGATGTCGTAATCGACACTGAAAGTCACACGGGCTCCGACACCGGTGAGATAATAAAGGTCTCCGACCTCATAGGTCTTGGCGATCGGGACCTCATCAAGCAGATACCAGTCATCTCCCTGACTCTCGAGGTCATAGTGCTCGCCATTGATTTCGACTTCCTCGATCACCTGTTCATCGGCGTTGCTGGTGATCTTTAGAAGCACGTTCTGATTGGCCATGTCCACGCTGTAATCCTCGAGTTCGATCGATTCGGCGCGTTCGATCTCTTCCTCTATGATATCGCAGCCTGCGAGTGTCACAGTGAACACTAGCGCCACGATAAGTACAATCAGTTTCTTCATTTCTATACACCTCGTATTGAATTCTAGTGTCATTTTAACATAGATGGAAGGTGCCTGGGTTGCAATCCACTCAATAAAGAAGAATTCCAAAAATCAGTAGACATAATAGAAATCGTTCAAGGATATGTCGATAATCTTGGGGCCGTTCAAGTGGCGGCGGATGAAATCCTGGTTATTTTTGAATGTTTGGTAAAGAGATTCAATCTCGGTTTGTATTGAGGAAACTTCCCTATGGAACCCCTCAGCCGCCAGATAGGCGGTCCTTTCTTTGGCGTCCCCGCTTCTAAGCATTCGTGAAAGCGTGAAATCCTGAAGCGCAAATGGCGCTGAGCGCGTCCTTCTTGTGCTGATAAGCGCATCGATTGTTTCTTTAATGGATGGGTGGTCTGTGAGTGCGCCATAGGTCTGCGTGCGTCTCAAGAGAAATGGAACCAGGGTCGAGGGCACGCTTCCGTTGAGATGGTAGACATTCCGCGAAGCCGCAAGCCAAGGGCCTTTCTCGAAGGCGAGGCGGCTCATGGATACGGGTTCGATGATGAGGGTTGTCTCATCCTCAAGGGCAGCTTCAATACCGTCCTCCTCCGTATATGGGATACCCATGGCTTCCAGCGTTTCTTCAATAGAGTGCCTACCTATCACTGGGTGTCCAACTTGTTTCATTACAGCGTTCAGTTGCTTGAGGGGTGTTCTTTGTTCATGGGAGACATCAAGGGCTGAGAATAGTGCGAAAAGCGATTCCAGACTCCCGTCCATCTTAACAAGAACGCTTTTCCTTCCAAAGCGTCTCAGGCTTTTCCTGAGCGCTTCCTTGTGAAGGGCAAGCCCTGTCTGAAACCCATCCTCTTCTGTTTCTGAGGGAAGGAACGGGAACGGATTGACAGGATCCTCAAGATTGAACGTATCGTCATGTTTAAGCCTGACCTTTACTTCAGGACCGTCAAGGCTCATCGAATGGAGGCCGTCCCTGAAGCTTGAAAAGCTGCTTCTAAAGTAACGGATGCTTCGGATGTCGATGTCCGCGGTCAGGATACCGGTTGGAACAGTGTTCGCATCCCCTTCTTTGATGGGACTTCCACATTGTGCGATGAGGTCGTGCCCGGTGAAGAGGTAGCGCTCGCTCGAATCGTCGGGACTCACATTGCAAAAAACATATGCGCCCGCATTCCTTCGGGATGTCTCAAGCACCAGGCGCTTCCTCATCGGTCTTTTCCCGATGTAGGCGTCACATGCGCTCAGATTGAAGATGATGTCGGCACCACGCATGGAGAGGGCCGTGCCGGGCGGATGGGGTGTCCAGAGATCCTCACAGATCTCCACACCAAATTTGATATCGTTCATTCCTTCCTTGAAGAGGATGGACCCAAAAGGCACCTCGCGGCCCATATAATCAATGGCCTGACGCTTGTTTGCAAAGACTGAACCGCTTGTGAACCAGCGCTTCTCACGGAATTCCTGAAGATTCGGAAGATGCATCTTCGGGACAATTCCGAGTATCGTATCCCCCTGCACGACAATCGCAGTATTGTAGATGTTGCCGTCCTTGGGGACGGGTGCACCGAAGATGACGACACCGTCGAATGTGTTGGTGACGAGGAACGTCTCAACCGCTTCTTCTACTACTTCCTGAAGAGAATGCTGGAAAAAGAGGTCCTCACACATGTATGAGGTAAGACTCAGTTCGGGGAAGACGACGATATC
>CAZCTR010000044.1:0-4036 GCA_964501715.1 uncultured Candidatus Izemoplasmatales bacterium
GCGTTCAACCACAGGCTGTCCAGACCCGGTCTCCTCTATGACGCAAAGACCTCGCTCCATTGTCTCAAGACAGCGGTTACGAACACCATACGTCACGCTTACAACCATCACATCGAGCGGTTGATGATCATCGGGAACCTCACCAACCTCATGGGCATCCACCCCTCTGAGGTCAGGACCTGGTTCAACGAGATGTATATCGACGCCTTCGACTGGGTGGTGACTCCGAACGTCATCGGCATGGCGCTTCATGCGGATGGCGGCATGATGAGCACGAAACCCTATATCTCCAGCGCGAACTACATCCGCAAGATGAGCGATTACTGCGTAACCTGCGGGTATGACCCGAAAGCGAAAACAGGCCCGGATGCCTGCCCGGTCAACGCGCTTTACACCCGTTTCCTTCACCGTCATGAGAATAAGCTCCGCAGAAACCCCCGCATGACATTCATGTACGCCAATCTGGACAAGCTCGACGAAAAGACTCTGAAGACACTGATATCGCGCGCGGAATCATTCATTGAAACATTTGATAAGGGTGGCGGTTGAAAACGGGCCTGATGCCTTCTCAGGCTTATGGGCGGGCTTGCATCCGTTCAGTCTGATCGTTGTGCACCCTTCTGAAAGAATGTAGAAAACAAGAAAAGCGCCATCCAATGATGTGTTATTGGATGGCGCTTTTATCATCATGTTTCTTTTCCGGCAGGAAGCGCTCGGGATTGTCATAGATGAACACAAAGTAGTATCCGCTC
Source organism: uncultured Candidatus Izemoplasmatales bacterium (assembly GCA_964501715.1). Lineage (GTDB taxonomy): Bacteria > Bacillota_I > Bacilli_A > Izemoplasmatales > Izemoplasmataceae > M55B118. The sequence goes on from CAZCTR010000044.1 coordinate 753, forward strand.
AGAAGGATGATGTGGCTGACCATGAGCAGCGAGTAACCCCTGAGGAACATCGAGGTGTAGTAGTAAGTGCCGACCATCCCGGATTCGCTCTCATAGAGGCCGATGAGTGCATCCTGTGAAACTGTGAGGGTCGTGGTGTTGTCGTACGTGATGCGCAGGGTGTTTTGGGTCTCGTCGATGGAAACCACTGAGGAGACCAGCGGGAAGCCGTGCCCTCCTCCGATGAGTGCGTCGTCTATGTCTTGGGTGACGACGTAGTCCCCCGCTTCGATCGAAGCGGTCGAAGGATCATGGATGCGAGCGACGCCTGTATTGAGCGTACTTGTCAAAGGTTGGTTTGGAAGGATGGCTTCGATGTATGAATGGGAGAAGATGGTGTATTCATACTCGTTGTCGTTGAAATAAAGCGTCATCACCACCGCATTGATGACCACGAAGGCTAGCACGGCGAAAAAACCTGCCATGATCAGTTTGAACTTGGTTGACCGACGGCTCTTGAAGGGAGTCTGCGGGACCAGTAGTGTTTTCATTTTCTTAATGACTGTGCGCATGGTTCAACCTCCTTCACTCATGGATCCGCTGTGCCGGATGTGTCCTTCTTATCCTTATCACCTTTCAACAAAAGGACGATCGCCGCTATGATCGAGGCGTTCACGACCAGCGCTGCGAGACCGAAAGGGCTCTGTAGGAAACGGATGAGGACTCCGATCGCCGGAATGGTCAGCATGTATTCACCCAGCACATCATCCTCGCTGATGGTCCAGGGATCCGGTGAGATGTTGTCGGGGTTCTCGTAATGCCTATGCGTCCGGATCGACACATCACCGCCACTGCCTTCCTCAATGGAATGAATGTAATGGGTGACGACATTTTGCTCACCGTCATTGTTGATGTCGACGAGGAAGGTGATGATATCCCCCTCTATGAGGCCATCCAAGTCAGCTTTTCTGACGATGACCACATCGTCGGCATCAATCTTAGGTTCCATGCTCTGAGTCAGAACCACATACGGTTTGAAGCCGAAGATGTTCACAGTCTGTTTCGGGAAGAAGGCCTCAACTGCGATGTAGGCCAAGAGAACGCCGGCGAGCATGAAGAAGAGGATGGATTTGATCCATCGCATAACCCTGTTCCTTTTATCATTTGTTTCCATGGCCCATCTCCTCATCAAGGTGATTCTATACATCCATCATAAAGAAAAACCAGCACGAAAGGAAGCCTTTCGTGCAGGTTTCCAAAGTCAGGGGTCAAAGCTGGGTCCAACCTTGTTGCCAACCGTTGTCGACTCCGGGTTCACGGGTCGGGTTGTCCCGCTTGGCTTCGTAGAAGACACCATTGTTCTCGACCACATCCCCAGCGAGGTATGTGGTGTTCGGGGCCCATTGGAAGACCTGGTCCCATTCACCTGTGTTGATCGTGGCCGTGGCGGTGTCACTCGAACCGGTCACATCACCACGCCAGAAGGCGTAGGTGTCCGTGACCAATGACAAAGAAGACAGAGCCATGAACATGGTGATGGTCAGGATCAGAAGATTTCTTTTTTTACGCATGGGATGTCCTCCTTGTCATTTGACTTCATTCAGTAGGTTATCTTAAAGTTAGTCAGCAGTCACATCGAAAGTGATTGAAACAATCACATCTTCTGTTGCTACTTCGTCGTATTCAGCCTGGTCGGCAGGTTCGTTTGTGAATTCCACATTGACTCCAACTCCCTGAGTGGTTCCCGCTGTAATGGCGCCGGTCCCTGAAGTGACAGTGACATTGAACAGATTCGACTTGTCAACGCCGTTCACTTCAATGGAATCAATTGTGACAGCCAAAACACCTGTGGCACCAGTGGCACCATCCCCGGTCCAATCGACATCAAATGTCAGATCGACATTGTTCACATCGGAACCATCTTCGAAACCGACTGGCACCAAAGTGCCTCCATCTGTCTCATTGTTTACATTCACTTCGGTTGTGACAGCTTCCCCCTCACCGATGGTGACGGTTCCTGTTGCGGTGTCTTCGTTTCCAGTCACACCACTTGCCCAGAAGGCGAATGTGGCTGATGAAACTGCAACGGCTACGAAAAGCAGTGCTGCGATGATCATTCTTCTTGATTTCATAATGAATCTCTCCTCAAATTTTATTGTTTTATATTATTGTGAATCATTGTTGCTGTCTTCTTTGCTGCTGAGGCTGAACTGAAGCGTGAACACGATGCTTTGTCCCTTGATGCTTTCATAGGCGGCTAGCGAATCATCCACGTTCACCGTTTCCAAAGGAAGGTCCTTCTCAATTGCTTCAGCTTCATCAATCGGTTCGATGAGACTTACAGTCGCTCGTACACGCACCATGTCGTTAAAGAGGTCGGTGGACGCTTGCGCCCCTTGGTTCATGATGTCGATGTCCACTAGATGCGCATAGGTGCTCTCGCCACCGATAACAATTTCTTGGACACTTATGTGAAGGTCCGCAGTGTCGATGAGTTCCCTTGATACGCCCACATTGTAGAAAAATTCTACCGTTTCGACATCAGAGGCGAACATGCGGTGTCCCTTGGGCACAAGACGCTGTTCATCCATGTGGTCATTCAAGTCGTCAATGATCAATTCCGCGCCGTCGCGGATGACGATGACATCGACCGTGTTGGAAACGGTCACTTCCTGCCAATAGGCGAACGCGCTTGAGACGGTGAAGATGAATCCGATGATAAGCAAACCGAGAATCCCTAGCTGCACTTTCTTGGTATACGGCATCGCACCACCTCCTTTAAGAGTCATGTCAAATGCTGCGAAACAGATAATAAAAAACCAGTTGTCTTCCCAAAATGGGACAATGACAACTGGCTACCCTGACGGGCCCTATAGCTTTGCGTGAATGAGGTTCCATTCGTGCCTTTGACATTATATGTTCATGGTTGTGACTGGTAATAAAAAACCAGTTGCGCAATGGCAACTGGCTGACTTCGATAAAAGCCCCTGTAGTTTTCCGTCACCGGATCACTCCGGCTTTGGCAAAAATTTATTAGGTTAACTGGATTATATACAAATAAATCTGATAAGTCAACAGATATGTTCTGAATTCATTACATTTTTTCGTAGGGGACGAAACAGTGTGATGGAGGGCTTGAAGGATTGAATGGATCTATACGGCATGCGACCATGAAAAAGACGAAAGATGGTTTCCCATCATTCGTCGGCATTCAGTGCGAATTCGAAAGACATATTCCTGACTCCGTTCAGAAATTCAGCCTGCTCTTCGGTTGTTGGTTTGGCAAGGGTGATGGTCGATTGGAC
>CAZCTR010000045.1:0-3950 GCA_964501715.1 uncultured Candidatus Izemoplasmatales bacterium
TCACAGTGTTTCGTTCTCTATTTGAAGATAAAAAGGATGCGACGGTGAATCGTCGCATCCTTTTAGGGAAGGGAAGGTTCTATTACGTGTTGGACTTGAGTTTCTTGATGGTCTGTTTCAATTTCGGAATGTCATTGTGAAGTTTCAGAACGGTACTTCCGACAAAGGCTCCGTCAGCGCCGGCCTCCTTGACGGTCGAGATGTCCGACTCATCACGGATGCCGACACCTGCATATATGGGGCGGCGGATTTTCGCCTCTTCCCTCAGATAGTTGATGCAGCTTCTCAATGTCGGATAATCGGGGTTGACGTCTCCGGTGCTCTTTGCCTGCATATATACGAATCCGTTGGTTGACTTGGCGACCTCGACATGTTCCCTGTCAAGGTCGAAAGGGACAAAACTGCTTATGCGGACGCCGTTATTCATGAGTTTTTTTCTGATTTCAGGAAATTCGGAACCGACATAAATGACATCCAACGCGTCTTCCTTTTTCAAGAAATCAACAAATTTATCAGGTCCGATTTCCTTGATCGTACGTTCATAGACCAGAACGATAAATGCTGTATCGGGATGGTTCTTTCGTATGGCGCTCAAGGTTTCCAAGTATTGGTCGTAGGAGGGCTCGTGATTCAGCGCCGATTCCATTCTAGATGAAATGAGTTCGTTTTCCATATAGGGGTCTTTGGCGGGAAGGTCGATTTCTATGGTGTCACATCCGGAGTTGACATATTCGTTCGCAATTTCAATGGTTCTTCTTAGTGAGGGATAGCCCATGGATAGATAGCAGATCAGTCGCATGCCTTACACACCCCTTGCCGAAGGCACTTCCGTGCCGTTATAAGCTGAGATGATCAATTTTTTGAATGTGTCGAAATCCGGAATGACCGGATTGGTTTTTGTGCACCCGTCATTCACGGAAAGCACAGCGACATTCTCCACCTTGTCCATGAATGCATTCCGGTCGGCGATCAGCTCAGACAAGGTCGAGGGGATGCCGATTCTCTCATTGAGCGTTTTCAAGGTTTCATGGATGTCGTGGACACCAAGCGTTTCACTCAGGGATTGATACAGCGCTTTTGCAGACGGGTCTTGCATGTTGAAACGCACGACATAAGGAAGCAGGACGGCGTTCGCAAGCCCGTGTGGAATGTGAAATTCAGAACCGAGTGAATGGGCGATGGAATGGGTGATGCCCAAAGAGACGTTCGTGAACGCCATGCCGGCAAGCATTGAAGCGTTCATCATGGCCTCCCGAGCTTCCATGTCATCGCTTTTCTCATATGCTTGGGGGAGGTAATTGAATATGTTTTCCATGGCTTTGACCGCCAGGGTGTCACTGAGTATGTTTGAGCGTGTGGAGACATACGCTTCCAACGCGTGACAAAGGGCGTCCATGCCTGTCTGAGCGGTAATGGATTTCGGCATCGTGACTGTCGGTTCCGGCGCGCAAATCGCGATATCAGGCATCATCTCCATATTGCCGATTCCGTGTTTGATCTGGGTATCGTCATCCGTGATGACGATGGACCGGGATACTTCGCTCGCGGTTCCTGCGGTTGTCGGCACACAAACAAGACGGGCTTTGTTTCTGAGTGATGGAAACCTGGCTTTGTCTTTTAGGGGATCGAGCGTCTTTATATGCGGATGTTCATAGAAGACCCACATTGCCTTGGCCGCGTCCATGACCGATCCGCCACCGAGGGCAATCAACAAGTCGGGTTCATGCTCGAGCATGAACGCCGCACCTTTCTTCACTGTATTGAGTCCGGGATCCGATTCGACCCCGATGAAGATTTCATATTGGATATCCGCGTTTTTCAGATATTGGCCCACCTCATCCATGAGTCCGTTCTTATAGAAGAGGTCACTGCCAATCACGATGATTGCTTTGCTGGCCTTCAGGTTTTCAAGATGCTTGAGTGCGCCTTGTCCGAAAACAAGTTCACTACCCGCAAGTTTCATCGGACGCATCATTCTGCATCCCCCTTTGCCGCAATCAAGGCTCGTGTAAGTTTCTTATCCACAGGTTTGCCGATATCCTTGCCTGGTTTCAAGCTGGAACCGACAATGGCCCCATCCGCTTTGGAGAGTTGTTCCTGAATGTTATCCTTGTTCACTCCACTTCCGATGAACACCGGAATCGGGACTGTGGATTTCACTTTTTCTATCGTTTCCATCGGTGTCTCGCTTCCGGTACCCACACCGGTCACTATGACACCGTCCGCGCCACATGTGAGCGCATTGACAGCTGATTCCTCGATGGGCATTGCGGGCGCAAGGGAATAGGCATGCTTGACTTGGATGTCAGCCAGAATCTGTATAGAGTTGGCCCCCAGTTTTTTCCGGTACTGCAACGCTTCGCGCGCGCAAGGATGGATCACCCCGCCGGCGTAGACCATGGTGTCTACAAACACGGGAATTCTCACGAATTGCGCATTTGTGACATGCGCGATCGCCAGGGCCGAGCGGTAATCGTTGAAGGCCGCATTGATGCCAAGAGGCACATCGGTCACCTCGCACACTGCCTGTGCCACGCGTGTCAGCGCGACGGTCTGTTCAGTCTCCAGCATTTCTGCGAAAGGGACATCAAGCATGTTTTCTATCATGATGGCGTCCACACCGTTCTCAGTCAAGGTTATGGCTTCCTCTGTGGCTCTTTTCACGATCTCATCCATGGACGATTCATAGTTTTCACTTCCGGGAAGGGGCAAGGTATGCACCATACCGATCACGGGGTTTTCTTTCCAGTTGAGTCTCATTGTGTGTCACCTTCCTTTTGGGCGTCATTGACCATGCTTTCAAGTGCGATTCTGCAGAGCAGGTCCTCTGCTTCTTCTCGATCGTCATCCTTCATGGTGCCCTTGAGGTTTCTGAGCACCGTCACAAGTGTCAAGACTGCAGTCCTGACTCCCATAAGACGACCTGCGACCATCATCGCGGCGGATTCCATGTCCACCCCTTCGATGCCGAGCGCCTCGAGTTCATCGAAGGATTTTTCAAGGTCCGTCCCACGTTCCATGGCGAGCTTAGAGGCTTTCATTTGTGAATAGAACCCATCCATGGTGCAGTTCAAGCCGTTTGAAACGAGTTTTCCATGGGCCGAGACGGTCTCGTTGATGGTCTCGACAAGCCCCACATCAGCCGCAGCAGGGAACTCTAAAGGGGCATAGGTCCTGGATGTTCCGTCTCTACGCATTGACGCTGAGGGGACAATGAACTGACCGAGCAGATCATCCCTCAACGACATGACGGTCCCCATCCTGAGGGCGACTTTCATACCCGTCTCGTACATCTCCTCCATCGCGATTGCGGCCGAAGGGCTGCCGATGCCGGTGGATGTGACAGTGACGGGTACGCCTTTGTAAGTGCCGGTATATGTGTTGTATTCCCGGTGAAATCCGACATGTTCCGGGTTTTCAAGATAGTTTTTCAATTTGTCCACCCTCCAGGGGTCCCCTGAGAATATGACCCTGGGTGCGACTTTTTCTTTTGTTGCATGCATGTAAAGCGTGCTCATCGTGTTGCCTCCTTAATGAATTGTTCATGGTATCTCTTTTCAAATGTCTCAAGGGACGGCGCATTGCTGGTGCATCCCTGTGTCTCTATGATGATCGAAGCCATCACAGACCCGTACCGGGCACATGTTTCTATGTTTCTCCCTGCGAACACGCCATGCATGAATCCCGCGATGAACGCGTCGCCGGACCCGGAAGTGTCCACAACCTTCTCCGGCGACGCCGCAGGGACGAAACCTTCTCGGACTGTCCCGTCTTTCTTGTGATGATAACGGGCTCCACGGGCGCCCTGAGTTACAATCAAGGTGTGTAGCCTGGTGTTCTCGAAAAGGCTTCGAAGATCATCAAGGTCAAACATCTCCATGACATCCTCCGATTCCTTTTGGTTCATGAAGACGATCGAGGACGATGTGAGGATATCTTTTAGGAAAGGT
>CAZCTR010000046.1:0-3869 GCA_964501715.1 uncultured Candidatus Izemoplasmatales bacterium
ATAGCAGTGCTTGAAATAAAAGGGGTGTCATATGCAACATTAGATTAAAGACCGATAAATATAGAAATATGCATGAACAGGCTTATCCTGATAGCGTCTGTGGTGTATAATATGAGTGGCGCCCTGTCGTTTTGTCACTCATTGACATGCAGGGACCTTTCTCAACGATGCCCCATATTAATCAGTCAGACTGAATGCATGATGGAGGACCCTTATGAAAAAGATTTTGTTGATCGCACTCGGCGTGGTCTTACTCTTCACCATCGTTTCATCCATCACTACGAAGGTGATCTATGACATGTCATTTCCCCGTTTTGACAGGCATGATGACACCATCACCACCAGATTGAGATATGAGGACGTCGAACCTTTCTTTGAAAGGGAGACCGTCACATTCGAATCCCTTGACAACACATTGCAAGGGTATGTGTATCATCAGGACGGCACCCACGGGCTTGTGGTGATCGCGCACGGCCTTGGCGGGGGTGCGGACAGTTATCTATCCGTCGCGAAGTGGTTTCTCGATGCGGGGTGGTCTGTCTTCATGTATGACGCGACCGGAAGTTACGACAGCGAAGGGGACTCCACCCGGGGGTTCCCCCAGTCCCTCATAGACCTTGAGAACGCGCTGGAATATCTGGATACCAAAGAACGTTTCGATGGTATGGCACGTGTGCTCTACGGACATAGCTGGGGTGGATACGCGGTCGCGAACAGCCTGCATCTCTTTGACGACATCGCGGCCATCGTCAGTGTGGCCGCGCCCGCAAGTGCTGATGGGATGATCTTTGAGAGGACCGAGAACATACTCGGTCCGTTCGCCTTCACCCAGAAACCCTTCGTGAGTCTCTATCAGCGCCTGCTGTTCGGTGAATACGCCGCGTATGATGCGATCGAGGCCTTCAATGAAAGCACGGCGCACATCATGGTCATCCACGGTGTCGAGGACGATACTGTCGGATATGACAAGAGTTCGATCATAAGCAGGCGAAGCGAGGTCGATCACCCGAATGCGACATTCATCACCCGCGACGACCCGGGACGAAACGACCATGACAACTTGATGCGTTCTGCCTCGGCGGTTGCCTATATCGAGGACCTCAACACGGTGTATCGCACCTTGCATGAGACCCATGACGGCTCCATACCCCATGAGACCAAGCAGGCTTTCTACGCTGAAGTGGACAGGTTCCAAGCCCAAGCGCTCGATGAGACACTGATGGAAAGGATCCACGCCATGTATCTCGAAGCGCTTGATGAATGAGTCAACCCTTGAAGATCAAGGGTTCGTCTTCAGGCGAACCCTTTTCTGATGCAATTTCTTAAGCCTCTTAGGAGAAAACCGCACATAAGTGTGGCATAATGGATGCAATGAAAGGGGCGATACCCATGTCCGGGGAGAATCTCTCAAAACCACCGATAAACGCTGAATTGAAACGGATCGCCCTGCCCGCGGCGGTCGGATTCCTATTCAGCACGCTTTTCAACGTTGTGGACTCCTTTTTCGCCGGCACCATTGGCACCCAGGCGATCGCGGGCATGACCCTTGCCTTCCCTGTCTTTTTCCTCCTGCTCGCGCTCGCCAGCGGCATGGGGGCGGGGATGAACGCGCTTGCCTCGATCGCAATCGGGGCGGACTCCCGGAAACGTTTCTTGTCACTTCTGAAGAATGGCATCATCTTGGCGATCGTTTTTGGAATCACGGTCCCATTCATCGCCCCTTCGCTCTCCCGCTTTGTTTTTGACTTTCAGGGCGCGGATGATGAAGCCATACGCTACGCCATGCGCTATGTCACCACGGTCATGGCCGGTTTCGTGTTCTTCATGGTCAATTTCATCTTCAACGGTGTGCTCTACGCCCAAGGCAATTCCAAGCCTTTTAGAAATTTCCTCATTGTCGCAAGTGTCGTCAATGTCGTCCTCAATCCGGTATTCATCCACGGATTTTTGTTCATTCCCGCTTTGGACACGGCGGGCATCGCCCTCGCGACCATCCTCGTCCAGATGGGTGGAAGTGTGTATCTGTACTTCAATGTGAGACGGTCGCCCTGGGTGAATTTCACGGCGTTCAAGGACCCCGGGATGAGTCTTCGGACCGGTCTCGACCTTCTCAGGCAGGGAATCCCCTCCGCGATGAACAATGCGACCATTGCGCTCGGTGTCTTCGTCATCAATTATTACGTCCAGTACTACGGAGGGACCCATACCCTCGCCGCCTACGGCGTGGCGATACGGATTGAACAGCTCGCGCTCGTACCCGCTGTCGGCATCAATGTGGCTGTGATCTCCCTTGTGGGCAGGAGTTATGGCGCGGGGGCCCTCGAGCGCATCTATGCAATCTGGAAGCGTGCGACCGTGGCGGGGCTCATCATCATGGGCATCGGAGTCGCTTTGATTGTCCCCTTCGCCCCTTTCCTCATCGCCCTGTTCGATGATTCGACCGCGGTGGTGGACGCCGGTACGCGCTATCTCAGGATCGAGGCATTCGCGTTCTTCAGTTACGTGTTTCTGAATGTCGGTGTCGCTCTTCTTCAAGGGGTGAAGCATCCGGCATTCGCGCTTTATATCGGTGTGTTCCGCCAGCTTGTGCCGATCGGGCTCTTCTATTTTCTTGGCACCATCCTCGCGATGGGAATCGACGGCGTCTGGTGGGGCATTGTCATCATCAACTGGTTGGCCGTCGGCATCACGCTCGTCTATGCTTCCCATGTGCTTAAAAAGCTTGGAAAGCGCATGCGACAAACAGGGTGAAGAGGAAGGGGTGTTTCAGGTCGGCACGCCCTTTTTTCGATGCATAGCTTCACACGGTCATGCGAATGGTGGCTTCAAGTGATATAATAGGACTGACAGGGCTGGGTTAAGAGGATCCTCAAAAAAGCGAGGTGGACGTATGAAAAAGCGCTTGATACTTTTCAGCCATCAGTTGAATGCACGGTATGTGGAGGAATCAGGTTGTGATGCGGTGCACATCGTGCTCTCGAAAGAACAGTTCGAGGCCTTCAACTATCACAAGCAAAGAATCGTCTATCACATGAGTGCCGCGAAGCACTTCTGTGAGACGCACGGTTTTGATTTCGTGTATGAAGACACTTTCAAAGAGGCGTTCGACCGTCTTGAAAAAGATGCAGTCTATGTAATCTACGACCCGGTCGAACACGGCATGCGCGCCACCGTCCACAAGGCCTTGGACACGGCCGGGATGGTTTTTGAGGCCAAAAGTGACATCAATTTCTTCATTTCTGATATCAAGGCTGAATTTGAAGCGCCGCCCTACAAGCTCGATTCCCTGTACAGGCGATGGAGGCATCGCTTCGATGTGCTCATCGAAGCGGGCAAACCCATAGGTGGACGATATTCCTTTGACGTCAAGAACCGCAAGGGACCGCCGAAAACCATGACCGCCTCACCGCCGCTCTCCTTTGAGGCGGATGAAATCACCCGAACAACCATCAGGACGGTGGCACGCGAATTTTCCTCCCATCCGGGAGAGGCTGAAACGTTCGCCTATCCAATCACGCGAAAGAGCGCTCTAAAGGCGCTAGACCATTTCATCGCCGAAAGGCTCCCGCATTTCGGACGCTATCAGGACGCCATGAAGGAAGACAGCCCGTTCATGGCCCATTCGCTCCTCTCCGCCCCGATCAACCTGGGACTCCTTTTCGCCGATGAGGTCACAGCAAAAGCGGAGCAGGCCTACCATGACGGCACAGCCCCCATCGAGGCGGTCGAGGGGTTCATCCGACAAGTGCTCGGCTGGCGGGAATACATCCGCGGCGTCTACCTGGTCGAAGGGACATCCTACAAGGATCACAACGCGTTCAACCACAGGCTGTCCAGACCCGGTCTCCTCTATGACGCAAAGACCTCGC
>CAZCTR010000047.1:0-3600 GCA_964501715.1 uncultured Candidatus Izemoplasmatales bacterium
TTGTTATGTGGCTTTTGGCACTACATTTTTAACTGTGAAACTCGGGTTATAGCACGTCTGTTTATAAAATATAAGAGCTTTCACGGGGTTCCGTTTTGATTGATCATTTCCATCCCTCCACAATTGATCATTTCCATCCCTCCACATATTGCTTGCAAATCCCGGATAGTTTGTATTGCTTGAGGATGTGTTGAAGTGGGAGAGGTGTGGATATATTAAAACGACAAGCAGAAGGCCGTTTTCTCGGACTCGACATAAAGGCCTATAGGGCTGCCATGCAATTGTCGTCTCTAACACCCGGTTGGTCTCATCCGTCGCACAAAAAAGCGTCTCCACGGAGACGCTTTTTGATGGGACAATCAATCAACGAAGACGATGGTGATCTCGACCGCATCCTCATAATCCGACTCTGTCGTTCCTTTAATCATCAGCACTGTGTCCATACCCTTTATCGCGGACATATCGAATTCGGTCTCTTCTTCATTTGTCTCGATTATGTTCCAGCCTTCCGCATTCAGATATTCCTCGTAATGGGTCCGTACGTCTTCAAGACTGTCCATTGTGCCATAGATTAACATCTCTTGCTCGGCGAGCAGTATCACCGATCCGGGATAGCGCTCGACCGCGTCGAAATCCTCACCCATGAGGTCTTCCTCGGGCAGGTCGCCTTCACCGCCGTAATAGACTTCGACAAAGTAGTTCACGGCGTTTTGATACTGTGAGCCCTCATCGCCTGAGATCTCGACATTGAAGTCATCCTTGCGGTAATGGACGGTGAATGTCGAATTCTCTTTGCTGGGTTGATAATTTTCAAATACGAGTGTCCATGTGTCATCGAAGTGGTCATTAAGATAATAGTCATACACATCTGAGAGTCTTGCTTCCGCGCTGTATCCCAAGGCTTGATGGATGTCGAGCTCATCAAATTGATGGTAGATGATGGATCCCGGGAACCGCTCGACCATGTCAAAATCCTCGCCTTCGAGATCCTCACCGGGCAGCGGGTCGAGCTTGTCTGCAAGGGTGATCCGGGTGGTCGTCGCGTGTTTGAATCGGTTTCCGTATTCTCCTTGTATGATCAAGTACTCCTCATCACTTTCCGCTGCCAGGATGAAAAGGATCGGCTGTTCGCCGAAGAAATTTTTAAAGGTGTCGTTCTCGGTGATCTCCCATCCGTCCGGTAGGTTTTCCAGGTAATAATCCCTGACGTCGAGTAGCGGTTTCTCCATCGCATAGATATGTTTCGAGGTATCATGATGAATCACATCATCCTTTTCCCCTGTTTCACCGTGAAACACGAGGACGCTGTCTGGGTGGCGGGGGACGTTCTCAGGATCATCCCCGGACGTATAAACGTCTTCTTTTGGAAGGTCCGGAAGCTCCCAGACCAGCACCGCATAACTCACAGCGTCTTCATACTCGGAGTGTTCGAAGACGCCGACCTCTACGCGGTAGCCGTCCTTATAGGCCCTAATGGGCAGCATGTTGGAGAACATAAAATTTGAATAGTTTGTGTTCCCCGCACTGCTGTGCATCCAGATCCAGTCATCATCATATTTGAATGTGTTTAAGAAATGATTGTAGACTTCTCTGACGCTCGCTTCGGCCCCGTAGACGATCTCGCGGTATTCGGTGGAATAGCCCTCTCTGTAGATACTCATTTGATGTCTGTTCTGGAAAAACATTTCTTCATCCTCATGAAGCGCGACCGAGCCGGGGAACCGGCTTAGAAGCTCGGGGTCATCGATGTTGTCGTCTTCGGGAAGCGGTCCCGCGTCATGTGTCCAGGTCTGCTTGTAGATAAAGTAGCCTACTATGTCTGAAGAATAGGCGTACGAAGAATCGAAGGTCCTGACACCGATGTGCATGCCCTCTTTTTCAACCACTAGCTCATAGTGGCCAGAGAGCGTCTCTGTGTCATGGGTGACCTCCCAGTCCTCACCGTCTGTGAAAAAAACCTTGTAAAAACCGTATATGTCCTCAGGCGAGGCGTCATCCTCATGGATGGCGTATTTGATCTGACCGCCGTCCCAAGGATAGGATATGTGGTGCCTATGAGCCTTCATGTTAGACAACCAGCCGTAGTCTGCCAGAATCACCGAGCCGTCATATCTGGGGATGCCTTCGAAATCCTCGCCCTGTCTGTCCTCGTCGGGCAACGGGTCATCATCGGTGCCGAGTCTTCGCATGAGGGTCTCGATGGGAATCTCGACCGTGACGGCGAGCGCCATCTCATCGGACGGCTGATAGACATAGAGGTATGTCGTATCGCTCTTGTAATAATTCCCTCCGAAAGCCGTATCCGCCATCGCGGTTATATAGGTCTCGAGGCCCGTCGAAGGTTCGAACGGTTCATAATCCCTATTCAGAAGCATGTCGTGCAACGGCGTTTCGGTCCTGTCTTCCGTATCCACTTCATAGACTTCGAAAGTCATCCCGCCTTCTTTGTAGCTGTCTTCAAGTGAAAGCTGTTCAAGACCGGGGTCCACTTTAAGGTGAACGGTGCCTGTGACCTCACGGTACGCGTCCTTGTCATCAGGGATGAACCGCCAGCCGTATCCGCCTGAGCTTAGTGGCGTAGCGGTCGGTTCCACCCATTCGAGTGTTCCTTGGATGGGGGTGTTGGTGTCAGGGTCTATGAAAGAGCCTTCTAAAGATGTGTCGGACAGTGTCTCTCCCGACGTGAGGAATTCAGTTTCCATATAACCATCCATGAGGGGCGTCACAGGATCGGTATCCTTAGTATCGTCACCGTTCCCGTTTTCGGTGTCATCACCGTTCTCGTCTTTGGTGTCCCTTTCATCTGTCACTGCAACCACGATGGTCCCTTCAATCTCTAGAAGGTCGGCCTCATCCGGTGTGAAGCGCCAACGCACTTCCGTGTCCTCTTCGAGTATCGTCGAGGGATCAACCCACTCAAGGGTGCCCGACACCGTCTCGTCCGTCGCGGGATGTTCGAACGCCCCGCTCAGTTCTGAAGTGGCGAGCGTGTTTCCAGCTTCAATAGCGGTCGCCTCTACAGCTTCCTCGATCATAGGTTCCAATGCGTCTTCGACGTCGTCTTCAAGTCCGCAGGCTGTGAGGGTGAGCGTCACGAGCAGACCCGCCACAACCAAAACCAACCGTCTCATCCTGACCTTGCCATACATTACTACCTTCCTCCTTTATTGGGAAAATAAAAATCCCAAACCTTTCCCTTTCAAGACGAATTCTCATAGAGGCTCGCGGGGTATGGTTTGGGGTAATGATTTTCCTGGAATCAAGCGATTTGTTTTTCAAACTTATTATAGCACACACGCTTTTAAATGCAACGTCCGTTACAATCCTAAGCAGGACGGCTTGTGTTTCTTCGGTCTGACGCTTTCAGGGTTTTATTCAATCGTTTGGAATTTGAAGAGTTCGTGGAAACGGATGTCCTGCTCGAGGTTTTTGAGGCACTGCTTGATCTCGAGGATAAAACTGTAATTGTCGATGGGAAGGACATCCTTGTTCTTGTGGGGGGTGTTCTCTTTTCTGAATTTCAAGGGCGTTTTCCCGTACCGTTCCCCGAGTTTTACAGTTGTAGTGCTAAAACGACACTTCACCGTTCCTGGATTTCTC
>CAZCTR010000048.1:0-3416 GCA_964501715.1 uncultured Candidatus Izemoplasmatales bacterium
TTGTTGTTGACCTTGGACAAAGAGAGGCTTATCGCAAAGACCAAGGACGATCTTACGAAAATTGTTTTCAAAACGCGGGAACAGGGCATTACGCTCATCATCGATGATTACCATGTCGAACGGTTCCACACCCCTTTTGACAGTGAGTTTGCGACCGCACTCATGCAAGGGCTCAAAATGCGCGGTGTGTCACATGTGCTGAGTGACGAGCTGCCTGATGGCATCCTCAGCTGGTGCTCCCGCAAAGGGGACACGCTTCATTGTGATTTGTCAAAACTAGATTGAACCCCTTCTCAAAGGGGTTTTTTAATGGGGTTTCATGGAGGTTTTTTTTATGTTATAGTGACTTTGAATTGAGCGCAACGGGTTTGACGGATGTTCAGGACTCCGAGCGCTTAAACTCTTTATACAATCCTTCAAATATGGTATGATACAATAAACGGAAATGCGTGTGAAGACCCAAATGAAGCGTCTTGACAAGGGTGATTCCAAACACGCCATTAAAGGTTGCATTCGATTGAATGATGGTGTAGAATATCTTCGTCATTCATTAGAGCGATTTCCCGGGAAGTAAGGAGTGGTCAGCCATGCCTAACGCACAAAACAAGTTCAAAAACGTCGTCGTGATCGGTTGTGGCCGCATGGGAGCGGCGCTCGCCTATATCATGAGCGAAAAGAACAAGAACGTGACAGTCATCGACGAGGATGAATCCTCGTTCCAGAAGCTCTCCCCATCCTATGGTGGCAACACCCTGCTTGGGGACGGCGCAAACATAAACACCCTCAAGGAGGCGGACATCTCGCAGACGGACATCCTTGTCGCCGCGACGAACGATGACAATGTCAACCTCTTCATCACCGCCATCGCAAAGGAAATCCATGGTGTGCCACGGGTTTTCTGCAGGCTTTATGAGCAGGACAAGCAACAAGCGCTCAAGAACATGGACATCAAGGCCATCTGCCCTCCCGAACTTTCCGTGAATGCGTTCATGGATGCGCTTGAGGAGAAAAAGGAGGTCGCACCCGATGAAAATACTGATTAGCGGCGGACGCAAGAAGACGCGCTATCTTCTTCAATCTCTGAACACCACCAAGCACAAGGTCGTGGTCATCAATAAGGACAAAGGCTTTTGCAAGTCCCTTTCAAGGGAGTTCAAGAACGCCGCCATCATCCACGGCGACGCGACCGTTCCCGACACGCTTGAGGATGCCGGTGTCTATAATTTCGACCTCGGCATCACGCTTTGCAACCAGGATACGGAGAATCTCGTTATCGGCATGCTGCTCAAGAACGCATTCAATTTCGCGAGAATCGTATCCATCGTCAATACCCCGCACAATGTCGACGTATTCAAGAAACTCGGTGTCACCGAGACCATCAACAGCGCCAAGGTCATCGCCGGCATCATCGAGCAGCACGCTTTCGTGCAATCGCTCAAGATGTTCATGCCGCTGGAGGATGAGAACCTGCTCATCCTTGACATGGAGATCACCGAGAAATCGCCGGTTGTCGCCAAGGTGGTCAACGCCATAAATCTTCCGAGTGATGCTGTCATCACCGCGATTCTCAGGGATGGAAAAGCTGTCATTGCCAAAGACAAGACCCGTATTGAAGATGGAGACAGACTCATCGTGACCACGCTCAAGAAGACCAAGAACAAAGTCATCAAGGCCATCACCGGCGCATGAAACATCTGAGACAGGAATACCGCGAAATTTTTGCGGTCACAGGACTCATCGCTAGCGTTGTGGCCTTTGTCTTCCTTGTTCCCGTCCTGGTCTCTATCCTTTATGGTGAATGGATATCAGTGATGATCGGATTCATCGTCCCTTTTATTGTGCTTGAATTGTTTGGCATCGGTCTATGGAGAATATTCCGTAGTACCGACGCGAGCCGTCTTTCCTATCTCCAGGGTGCGGTCAGTGTGGTCTTAACATGGATCATCGTGGCCGTCGTCTCGACGATTCCTTTCATCATGATTCTTAACATGAATTTTACTCAAGCCATTTTTGAAACGGTGAGCGGTTGGACGACAACCGGACTTACCGTCCTTGATGTTGACTTGGTTCCCAACAGTCTGTTGCTTTTCAGAAGCATCATGCAGTTCCTTGGCGGGTTTGGGATCGTCGCTCTGATGATCACCTCGATTGTCGGGGTAGGCACCATGAGCACCCTCTATGAAAGCGAAGGACACGACCAAGTCCTTCCGAACATCAAAAAAACAGCTCAGACCCTGTTTTCATTCTACATATCCTTCATGATTGTCGGGGCCCTTGCCTACATCGTTGCCGGCATGCCTGCTTTTGATGCGCTCAACCATTCCATGAGTGCCATCGCTACGGGCGGGTTCTCGGTAAACAACGATTCCATAGGGCATTACAACAGCATTCCAATCGAAGGCATCACCATCGTCCTCATGTTCATGGGAAGTCTTAATTTTGCAACCTACATCCTATTTCTCAGAAAACGCTATGACATCTTGAAAAGCGTGAACGAACATAGGTTCTATATCGGCCTTATCCTGCTTGTCATCATGGCGGGCATCTTCTTCATGTACCAGCAGATGTACGCTTCGTTTGGCGAGGCGTTCCGCTATGGTATCTTCGAATCACTCACAGCCTTGACGGGCACAGGCTATTCCATCACCAACAATTACAACGTCCTTCCGGGTATGTTCATTATCTTCTCCATCATACTCATGAGCATTGGCGGGCAATCCGGTTCAACAACCGGTGGGTTGAAAGTGACCCGTGTCCATCTCATGTTCAAAACGTTTCGATATACTATCCGAAGGGCTTTCCAGGCGGAAAGGCAAATCACGGATAACGTGGTCATTACTCCGTCCGGAGAGAAGAGCATTCACCGTCAGGACATGATCCATGTGTACAACTATGCATCGATCTATATGACTGTGCTCTTTTTTGGAGCACTCACGCTCGCCTCGCAGGGATATGGTGTGCGAGACAGTTTCTTTGAATATGCCTCAGCCCTTGGAACGGTTGGCCTTTCCATCGGCGTCACAGATACGGCGATGTCCGCGGTGTCCTATTGGTCGATGACCCTTGGGATGTTCCTCGGACGTCTTGAGTTCCTTGTTGTCTTCATCGTATTGGTGAAGCTCTACAGGGACAGCGCAACCACCCTCAAAAGCAAGTTCGCGAAAGATGACGACAACCTCGGCTGATCATAGCCCCTTTCTATTTCCTGCCTTGTTTCACCGTGTGAAGCATAAGACAAACGCCTTAAAGCCCCCTCTTATCACAAACAGGGGAGAAGCGGATGATTTAACCAAAAACACCGTGCCTCCCCCTTGACTTTGAAAGCGTCATGATGGTATAATTCTTTTTGTGCAACGGAGGCTTAGCTCAGCGGGAGAGCACTTGCTTGACGTGCAAGGGGTCGGCGGTTCAAGTCC
>CAZCTR010000049.1:0-2883 GCA_964501715.1 uncultured Candidatus Izemoplasmatales bacterium
TAGCATGAAAACAGACAAGAATGCTATCAAGCCTTTTTTCAAAGTGAATCCCTCCTACTTTTCTTTAAGTTTTTGAAATAGTGCTTTCTTACGTGAAAGTGTCCGCTCCCATATAAAAAAGCAATATCTTTGCTATAATTGTACCAAGTTAAGTTGCAAATGTAAACCTTTTTGTTACATTGCAAAAGTTTATTTTAGAAACGGTTTTCGCTTTAATTAGCGTTTTTTGAAAATATAGGATTATTTATGCATGCATTGAAAAGACCGCCAGCGAACCGGCGGTCTTGTTGATTTTCTGGTATTCAGATGTGGATGGCCTTGTCAATGATGCCATGTGCGGTCTCGTGCAGCATCTCGCTCAAGGTCGGATGCGGGTGGATGGCTTCCGCGAAATCCTCCGCCCTGGCTTCGAGTGTCATGCCGAGCACGCTTTCGCTGATGAGCTCGGTGGCGTGGTCCGAAAGGATGTGGACGCCGATCACCTCGTTGTAGGTCTTGTCGGCGATCATCTTCACCATGCCCGCGGACTGCCCTTCGGCAAGGGCCTTGCCGTTGGCGCTCAGCGGGAAGGTGGAGACTTTGTAGTCGATGGGCTTCTCCTTGGCCTCTTCTTCCGTCAGGCCCACTTGGGCGATTTCGGGGAACGTGTAGATGCCCGAGGGGACTTTGCCGTAGTCCACTTTCTTTTCGTGCCCAAGGATGTTCTCAACGGCGGTGATGCCTTCCTTGCTCGCGACATGCGCGAGCATGTGCTTGCCGTTGACGTCGCCGATCGCATACACCCCTTCAACACTCGTATGCATGGCTTCATCGGTTTTGATGAACCCTTTCTCTTGTTCGAGTTTGAGCGCTTCAAGGCCTTTCATGTTCGGCTTCATGCCGGTTGATAGAAGCACGGCGTCGTGTGCGATGGAGTCCTGTGTGTCGCCGACTTTGTAGGAGACCTCACTCTTTCCTACCTTGGAGACGTCGGCTCCGGTATGGATGGAGAGGTTCTTGATCTTCTTGAGGGTCTTCTTGTAGGCTTCCTTGATTTCCTGATCGACACCGAGGAGGATGTCATCCATCTTCTCAAGCACGGTGACCTCTGTGCCGAGGGTGCTGTAGATGGTCGCGAACTCCATGCCTATGATCCCGCCTCCGATGATGGTCAGTTTCTCTGGGATCTCTTTCACATCGAGCATCGTCTTGGAGGTGTGGACAAACCCTTCTTCAAGGCCTTTTTCAAGGCCTTCGATCGGCGGGACGGCCGGATGGGCGCCGGTGGCGATGATGAGATGCTTGCTCTTTATGGTCTCATCGCCCACCTCGACTGTTTGTGCGTCCTTTATGACGCCTTCGCCCGTGTAGACGGTAACGCCGTTCTTCTTGAAGAGATAGCCTACGCCCCCGGTGAGTTTCTTGACGATCTTGTCTTTGCGCTTCACCATCTTCTCGAGGTCGGGGGAGACGCTTTTGGTGTCGACATCCACGCCGAACGACTTCGCGCCGAGAATGTCCTTGTAAAGTTTCGCGCTTTGCAATAGCGCCTTGGTCGGTATGCAGCCCCAGTTGAGACACACACCGCCGATGGACTCTTTCTCGACGACGGCGGTGTCGAGGCCGAGCTGGGCGGCCTTGATGGCGGCGACGTATCCGCCCGGGCCGCTTCCTATGATGGTCAAATCGTGTGTTTTCACTCTTTCACTCCTCGCTAGCTAAGTAGTAGCAACATTGGGTTTTGCAGGTACTCTTTCAATTTTAGCATGAATCGTCCGCCGTCGCCACCGTCTATGATCCTGTGGTCGATGGTGAGGGAGATGGGGAAGGTTTCCCTTATTTCGATCTCGTCATCCACTACGACGGGTTTTTTCTCAATGGCGCCCATGCCGAGTATGGCGACTTCGGGATGGTTGATCACCGGAGTGCCGAGCTTGGCGCCGAAGGCGCCGTAGTTGGTGACAGAGAAGGTGGTGTTCTGCAAGTCGTTCATCTGCAGGGTGCGCTCCTTCGCTGCGTTTGCGACCCTTTCGACCTCGCGGGAGAGGTCGAAGATGGATAACTGGTCCGCATCCTTGACATTCGGGACGATCAGGCCATCAGGCGTGTCGACCGCGACGCCGATGTTGTAGTAGTCCTTGTAGACGATCTCCTCGGTCTCGTGGTCATAGCTCGCGTTGAAGACGGGATATTCCTTGAGCGTGAGCACGATGGCCTTGATGACGAGCGGGAGATAGGTGAGCTTGGTGTCCTGTTCCTTGGCGAGGGATTTCTGTTCGCGACGGAACTTGGCGAGTTCGCTCACGTCGATCTCGTCCATCATCGTGGTTGCGGGGATGAGACGGTTCGAGGTGTCCATGGCCTTGACGGCGGATTTGCGCAGACGCGAGATCTTCTCGCGACGGGTGCCGTCTTCGGAAAATTCGGGCATGGACGGTTTCTCCGCGGGGGCCTTGCTTTTCGCCTTGGGCGCTTCTTCTTTTGCGCCTGAGCCTTCGGCGGCCTGGCGGATGTCCTCTTTCATGACGCGGCCGGAAGGGCCTGAGCCGTCGATGGTGTTGATATCGACGCCAAGGTCCTTGGCGAGCTTGCGCGCCACAGGGGTGGCGAGGGCTTTTCCGCGGTTTTCTTTCTTGGTGTCAGTTTCCTTCTTGTGTTCGTCCGAGGCGGGGAGGACTTCATCGGAGGATTCGATGGCGCCGACAACACTCGCGCCCTCGTCGCTTTTTTTCTCGTCCTTGTATTCGGTGTCCTCTTCATCCTCGTCCTCTTCGGACTTGTCGGACGCCTCTTCAGACGCTTCTTCGCTTTCTTCACCGCTGCCGTCATCGATGACGGCGAGGATGTCACCGACATGGATGGTCTCGCCGACTTCGGCGCCTTTTTTCTTGAGGATGCCATCTT
>CAZCTR010000050.1:0-2748 GCA_964501715.1 uncultured Candidatus Izemoplasmatales bacterium
GAGGTCATATGAGAGCCAGTCGAGTTCGTGGATGTGCTTCTCGATCTTGTCATATAGTTCTGAAGGCGTGTCATAAGTCGTCTCTTCAAGGATGACCGCGGTCTTGATGCGTTCGAATGAAAGCATGGTTTCAATCAATGTCCTGCTTTTCTCGTCATAATACTGGGCATTGAACATATCCACATGGATTTTCCTCGTTATGGGTCCGATATCCTTTACGGCCGCCCAAAAATAGGTTGTGTCCCCTTGTTTGTTCTCATACTCGATATGTATCCAGGATTGCTCTTTGATGGATTTCGATATTTCCGCACCGACCGATTTCATAGATGCCCTTCCTTTCCCCTGATACGGATGATGTCAGTATCAGTGTATCATATAAGGACGAAAACGGGAAAAACGGGTCGTCAGCTTGGGATGTCAAGACCTTCAAAAAGAAAAAGAGCGATGGTTTCGCTCTTTTAACAGGACTTATGATTCATTCTTGGTTGAATGGCATGGCCTCGAGTTCCTCAAAACCGTCATGGATGCTGTGTCGCGTGATAGCTCCGGGTGAGAGCACATAGAGCCAATCATTGATGATCACCGCACGGTTCACAGAGAACGCGTGATACCAGTCGGTGTCTCCCTCCTCGAAACGGTCGTTGTGGGAGATTGTCCTGTCTATCGTTACCGGGGTTTCGCTCTCTATGCCGATCGAAAGGATCAGATACTCACCTTGCCCGCTATGGCTTCCCCATGCCTGACGGTTCAACGCCAGTCCGATGAAGTCATGGGGTTCGCTCACGAGTATGGCCTTGTGGTTGTAAAGCGCCTCGCTGTACTGCCAGCCGTCATCCTCGTTCAGAAGCACGAGGCTTTCGCCCACTTCGACAGGCCGGGTTGGGTCCTGATTGTCAAAAAGCGAGAACTTGAGACCGACAGCGATGCCCTGATCATCTGTCTCATACCCGATGCCGATGACGGTGTCTTCTTTCCATGGGTGCTGATAGGTGCTGAAACCCGGCATTTCGAGTTCCCCTTCGATCACCGGATTTTCAGGGTCGGACAAGTCAATGACATAGTACGGGTCGATCACTTCGAATGTGACCACGGTAAGCATCTCGCCCTGAAACCTTACAGAACGCACGGTCTCTCGGGGTTTGCCGATGCCCTCGTCCAACATGGCGAGTTCACGCATGAAGGGTTTCCCCTCTTCATCATGAGCTGATTCGAAAGTGTAAAGACGATTCACAACCCCTTCACCAAAGCCCTCGGTGGTGACCATTCGCAGAACCCCTTCATGCTCGTCCATCGCGAACTGGTTGATGACGCGGCCCCTGTAGTGTCCCTGTCCGGAGTATTCGGGCGACCCTTCTTCAGTGAAACGGTATGTGACCAACCGGCCAAGGATGCCCCCTTCATCAGAAGAGACGTCATCATCAGCGCCTCTTTGGTCGCTTGGGGCGACATAGTAATGCGTCGCGAAGTAAATGCCTTTTTCACTCACATAGATCGCACTCCATCCTCCGACTCCGAGAAACACTTCTGTTTCCATCTCCGGGCTCTCGTTCAAGGTGATGGCGGTGATGACTGTGAACGAACTGTGGGGCATGCCTGGAAGGTAGGTGATGGCCTCATATTCCGGTGTCATCGTCTCGTCCCCGTGATGAAAGTGAGGGCGCCTGTCTTCTGAATCCCTGTGGGCCATGTGATTGGTGATCACATAAAGTGTGTCTTCCATCACACGCGAGGTGTCCAACCTTCCGCTGACCTTGAAAACATCCACATGATTCAGCGTGTGCTTCTCGAAAAGCGTGATTGTAGTGTAGACGCCATATCGGGGGAAATGGTTTCCTATGTCCATGGCGGGGTCAGTGCTTCTTTGCGCTTCCTGATCAAAGAACATGCCCAGCACCACGACATACTCATCGGTGAGATAGAGTTCCGTGTAGCGTCCCTGCAAATATTCATCATATGACTCGTCCAGGATGACTTCCATCGATCCGTCCGATTGCACATCGATGACGGTGAGGGTGTCATGACGGATGTAATAGATCTGTTCCCCGTCCGTCTTGACGATGTCGCTCTCGTCTATGCCCTCGACTTGGACGTTCGTCCTCGAATGGGATCCCTCATCTTCCCCCATGTCCGCTTCGTCGTCCCCTATGGGACTCCTGAAAAGGAACCGGTCAAAAAACGACCTGCGCTCATCCGTCTCCATCAAGGCTTCAAGGTGCCTCGCATCCTGCACGCGCGCAAGCCCGAGCGCATCGAACATGTCCTCCCTCTGACCGCATGCAACCAAAGACAGAATCAACATACCCGTCAATATCATAGTCATCAATCTTATCACGCTGACACCTCCTCATTCATCCACATTATATATTCAACATCATGACAGGCCTAATCAAAAGGCATGATATGCAAAACGGAAGGGATAAGTTGCACAGAATCCCGCATTGTCTCTCAGGCAGCTTTACGCCCCTGAAAACCTCCACGGGAGTAAGTGCCAAAAACACGCTGCTTAAGCTTTGGAGCTGCCGCAAATTTATTTCAATCTTCTTCGTTACATGATACAATGGACCAAACCGGTTTGAAGGAGGACAACATGGATACATTGGAATCCGTACTGACGAATCTGCTTCTGCTGTTCGGGCTTGTCGCGCTTTTCACACTCGCCGAATCCAAAGTGAAGCTCTCGTCATTCATATCAAAAATCATCTATGGCCTCGTCATCGGTCTCATCACCATCGTGCTCATGATGAACGC
>CAZCTR010000051.1:0-2241 GCA_964501715.1 uncultured Candidatus Izemoplasmatales bacterium
CTTTTGTTATAATACATAGTTACATCATCAAAAGGTATCTTTTTCGTATATGATATAACAATATTGTCCGTCCAATTAAAAACTGTACACGGCATAAACAAGTGTGCATCGGATTAACTGATAGTGGCATATGAAAGACGAGAAGCCCATACTGCAGATTCATTAAGCGGGAAGAACCATAGGTTATGACCATAATGAGAGACAACTACTAATTACTACATTAAGAGGAGATATATATGAAGATTTTCAAAGACCACAACAAGGAACTGGAACTGGAGATGGACCTTTATCTCAATACCCTGCAAAAAGGGTCGAATACTTTCCTGGAGGGTGTCAAAGCCTATCTTCGTGGGGAGACCGAGCAGTTCAACGAGCGCCTCAAGACGGTAGTAGAACAGGAAAAGGAAGCGGATGAGCACTTGGTGAACATCAAGTATGTCCTTTTCAGATACGACTTGGTTCCCGATTTGAGTGCGGATATCCTCGAACTGATGGATTCCATGGATGATATCACCGATGTTGCAAAGAACGCCCTTCTGGAGCTTCAAGTGATCAACCCGGAAATCGTATCATCCCTGATTGATGATTTCGGACATATCGCCAAGAAGTCCAACCAGGCCGTCGAGACGCTCATACAGGGTGTCAGGATCTATTTGACGGAATTCAGCACGGTTGAAGATTACATTACAAAAACATACCTTTACGAATCCGATGTCGATACGCTGCTGCATAATCTCAAAGTGAAGATCTTTGACGATACGCTTGATCGCTCACTTGGGGAGAAACTTGTCCTGAACAAGTTCGCGGACAAGTTCGCCGAACTCTCTGATTTAGCTGAGAGGGTAGCCAGCAAACTGTCTGTGTTCAGGTTCAAGCGGAGCATATGATGGGTTCTAAGATCAAGAAGGTGGACAGCATATGGATTTCATAGTCACGATATTCTTCCTTTCGGCAGGCCTCTTTATGGGGTGGTCCCTCGGAGCCAACGATGCGGCCAATATTTTTGGCACCGCAGTAGGCACAAGAATGATTCGCTTCAGGACCGCGGCCATCATTTGTGGTTTGTTCGTCATCATTGGCTCTGTCGCAGGGGGATCAGGAACATCCGATACACTCGGGAGACTGGGCGCCATCAATATGATGGCTGGCGCCTTCGCGGTCTCTGCCTCCGCGGCGTTCACGGTCATGATGATGTCGAAGAAAGGACTCCCTGTCTCGACGTCACAAGCCATTGTGGGGGCCATCATCGGATGGAACATATTCGCAGGACTGGAAACGGATACCACAGTTGCGGTTAACATAGTCCAAACCTGGGTCTTCACCCCCATTTTGGGCGCATTTTTTGCCATCATCATCTTCTGGATAGTGAAATTCACGATAGAGCATACAAAAGTCCATGTCGTCACAATGGATAAATATACACGGTATGGGCTTATCATTGCCGGAGCGTTCGGTGCGTACAGTCTGGGCGCGAACAACATCGCCAACGTCATGGGTGTCTTCATCAATGTAACCCCCTTTGATGACATTGTCATTGCCAACACCATCACCATCACCGGTGTTCAGCTGCTCTTCTTATTGGGCGGCATCGCCATCGCTGTCGGTGTTTTCACGTATTCCAAGAAAGTGATGATGACCGTCGGGAAAAGTGTCTTCAAGCTTTCACCGATCACGGCCTTTGTGGTTGTCTTGGCCTCAGCACTTGTGCTTTTTGTTTTTTCATCACAAGGGCTTTATAACTTCCTCACAGCAAGGAACCTCCCCGCTTTCCCGCTGGTGCCTGTCTCGCAGTCACAAGCGGTTGTGGGTGCGATCATGGGGATCGGCCTGGCAAAAGGCGGAAGGAATATCGAGGTCGCAAAGATAGGCCAGATTGGCATCGGATGGGTTCTGACGCCTCTGATTTCCATGCTAATCTCAATTGTTGCATTGAATGTTTTACAGAATGTTTTCCTGCTATCGGTCGTCGGCTGAAATTCGAGAATGGTTTTAAGTAAACAGACTATGCTTCCATCTTGAAGTCTGTCAAAATGACACCATCAGTCGTTCTTGCGGATAAGGTCATCCAAGAAAATGAAATAGTCAAAGTGATATTCACTCTGAATACGTATATTCCCTGAACCTTGAACAGCAATGTTCTCCATGAAATCACGATTACTGGATCAAACCAGCAAGGAACAACTTCTAACCTGCATTCCCGGAAATTATAACGATGAAATTGCAGTTTAACGCTTATATTTA
>CAZCTR010000052.1:0-2017 GCA_964501715.1 uncultured Candidatus Izemoplasmatales bacterium
GACACTTCACCGTTCCTGGATTTCTCTCAATGCCTGCCTGCCAGGCTTTTTTTATGGCTTTTTAATCTTGTACTTGATCAGTTTCAGATATTTGTTGAAGTCCTCTCGGGTAGACGCTGCGTAGTCAAAAGAGACACCGAAGGCTTCCTGAATGGCTTTGTAGTCACTACGTATCTGATCCTTGTCCTTGTCGTATGTGAGTGTCTCGGCGGTTTCCTTGCCGGATCTCTCACGTTCCTTCTCAGTGGTGGGGCGTTCCTTGAAGCCGAGCGCACCACCGATCTCATCCAGTAATACCGCCTGGTCATTGGGAAGCGTGCAGGTGCACGCATTCAATGCCCGCTTGATCCTTGATGCGGACAAGGAGGGATGGCCGAGTTTGTATTGCAGGAGCCTTAAGATCAGTAAGGCGGTATAACAGATAAGCATGTGTCCTTCGATGTGTTTTTGCGTCCGCACATAGATCGGGCGTGTCTGTAAGTCCGATTTGGTGATCCTGAATGACTCTTCAATGCGCCATAGGCTGCCGTAAACTTCCATGATCTTCTTATGGTCGTAATCGAGCTCGGATGTGATGATGCAGAAGTACCCGTCGAACTTCTCGTCTTCGTTGATTTTGTCATAATCGATGGTGTGCACCGACTTGTCACTGACTTCCCCCGTTGAATCGACGATGTTGCTGGTGGTGACGTATTCTCCCGCCGTGTGGTTGATGCCATAGGCGTTGTTCATCATCCGTTTCTTCGCTCTTGAAACCTTTTCGCTGCGTTTCTTCTTCGCGAAATCGCTGTCTTCCTTGCTCCAGTAAATCAGGACCTTGCGCCGGCGTATGACGCGCTTCTTGCTTCTGGCGGGCGTTGCGTCGTAGTCTTCGTGGAATAACTTGTATTTGAAGTTGGCGTTGCCCACATAGTCGTTTTCGTCCATCATCATGTCCTGGTATTTCTTCCCGGCGTTGCCCTTCAGGGTCTGTGACACCACGTATCCGTCACCCTGGTTCACGATGTAGTCGAGATTGGCCTTGCTGTT
This sequence comes from uncultured Candidatus Izemoplasmatales bacterium, assembly GCA_964501715.1. GTDB lineage: Bacteria > Bacillota_I > Bacilli_A > Izemoplasmatales > Izemoplasmataceae > M55B118. The sequence continues at coordinate 1,030 of CAZCTR010000052.1, forward strand.
GAGCCCTTTGTCCGCGACGACGATCAACCGACCCAGGCCATAGTTCTTCTTGATATCCTCCATCGCGGGCTGAAGCGTCTTGGTGTCTGAGGTGTTGCCCGGAAACGTGGACATCGCGATCGGTAGGTTGTTTGAATCCATGAATAGCCCGAGCTGGATGATCGGGGAGAGCCGATGTTCCTTGGACACCCCTTTTTGCTGGTACTTTCCTGCTTCCTCAGGGAAGTCCGTCTCGAAATAATAGTTCGTCACGTCATAAAAGGCATAGGAAGCGTCCCTTCCTATGGTCTTTTTTATGCGGTCGTTCAAATGGTTTTGGAGTTGCACCGAAAGATCGCTGAACTTGTCGAGCGCTCTGTAGATATCCGTCAGGCTGAAGCCGTAATGCTTGTTGTAAAACTGCTTGATCTCCTGCAGCGTCCCTCTTTTCGAGTTCGGGTTCATGATGCGTTTCAAGGTCAGAAACTCGAAGACCTCACTCAAGGCATATTGCCCTCTGAATGACTGCTTCTCGAAAAATTCCCTGATCCCTAGAAAGTCATAGATGCTTTCCAAGAACCGATACCCGTAGTTGTACTTGCGGTTCAATACGTCGTTGTTCTTCCTGTTGAGCGGCACACTGATCATCAGCTGTTTCTTTTTCGTGTTGAGCTTCTGCGCTTCATCGAAGCGCTTCACCTCATCCAAAAAGGCCGTTTGGTCCTCGTGGTCTTCCAGATACCCGAAGGATTTGAGGGTGGTTTGTTTCGGGGACTGTCCCGGCCCGGGTCTGAATGACTTGACCACTCGCACTTGTGTTTTCGTGGTTCCATCTTTGAACTTGACCTTGTCTTTTCTGATCATGGCGCACCTCTCTTACATACTATATGCCTATTATAGCATTACATAGCATTACTGTAAAGAGGTTTCTTCACTGTTTTTTATGGGCTAACTGTAAAACCTTGTTCTATTGATATTTCCCTTTGATCGGCTGTTTTTATGCTGCGAG
>CAZCTR010000053.1:0-1881 GCA_964501715.1 uncultured Candidatus Izemoplasmatales bacterium
ATTCGAACGCATCAAGACCGCGGTCATCCTTGAAGAGACGACTTATGACACGCCCTCAGGACTATATGACAAGATCGAGAAGTACATCCACGAACTCGACTGGCTCTCGTATGACCTCTTCGACCATAAGATCCTATCCTATCTGAAACGGGCGTTCGACATGGACAACACCCCCTATCAGACGGAAGGAAAACTGATTGACGGCATCGATGAGAGAAAACTGCTTGCTGAGGGCACCGTTCAATTGAGCGGCACACAAATCGACCAGATCACCGATAGGATCCTTCATGAGAAGAACAAGAAGACCTACCGTGAAACGGTCTATACAGTTCAAACACTTGCGCTTAATGATCTCTCCATACATTCGAACAAGGGCACGTTCGTCATTGCATACTATCCGGTGAAGTTCAATCCAAAGACGATGAGTCTGACACTGTCAGACAAAATCGTCATCAACCAGGTCTTCTTCACCGAGGGTTTCCCGCACAACCTGAGGAACTATCTTGATATGGACCCCGAGCATTTCATTAAGCAATATCAGGACCATAAGGATGTTTACAGGGAATACATCCAGAGAAACCTTCTAGCAGGTGAGACCCTTGACACCAAACCGTCCATGATGGAAATCGCCAGGGACATCACAATCAATTTGAAACATGAATACAACGCCATCGTGGACAGCCATAAGGAAAGCGCCCTGAATACACCGCTCATCGCCTTCTTCGGCAACATGAATCAAAAGATGAAAAAAAGGACCGAGAAATCGGTCGTGGTGCTGGACAACCGTGTGAACATCGACCAGCTCCGGGCCATCCATAACGCGCTCAAGCAATACATCACCTATGTTCAGGGCCCTCCCGGCACCGGGAAGACTCAGACCATACTGAATGTATTGATATCGGCCTTTTTCAATGACGATACGGTGCTTGTCTCAGCATCCAACAACCACCCTCTTGACGGCATCATGAAAAAGATGGAGGAACTCAAGTACAAAGGGATGGACATCCCCTTTCCCATCCTCCGGCTGGGCAACAGGGATTATATGCTGAGAGCCTTGGATACCATCAAGGCGTTCTATGACAAATGCAAAAATCTCACAGTCTATGAACAGGCGCTTGAAAAGGTCAAGAACAAAAAGACACATGACATACAGAGACTGAACACCCTTCTAGATGATTATGAGCAACGTCTCGAGACCGAGGAACGGTTGGAGGTCCTTCAATCGTTCCAAGCATCCAACCAATCCTTCAGGTCCTCGATCATCGTTGATGAAGAGATAAGCAAGTTAAGATCCCATCTGGAAAACCTGCCCGAAGTCTCGAATGAAGAGGCCCTCTCGCATGTCGGCGGGGTGGATGAGCAATTCTTCCTGTGGCTCAATTTCATGTCCATAGAGCGCATCAAAAGACTCGACGAACCTCGTTACAGGAAACTATTTGAAATCATAGAAATGAAGGATGAACAGGAACGCTACAAGGCGTTCAAGGAATATCTGAAGGATAAGAACCATTTCAAGAACCTGCAAAGAGTCTTCCCCTTCATCGTGTCCACTTTGCATTCAGTGCCCAGAATCGGCCCTGAAGACACCACCTTCGACCTGACAGTGATCGATGAGGCCGGTCAGGCCAATATCGCCATCAGTCTTCCATCGCTTATGCGGGGCGAACGCCTGATGCTTGTGGGGGATCCGAACCAGCTCGCACCGGTCGTCACCATCGACCCTGGAATCAACGATGCACTCAGGCGCAGGCACAAAATCAACGACACGTACGATTTTCGCGACAATTCGATCCTGAAGACCATGCAGACAGTGGACCGTATTTCCAAATTCGTATTACTCAGATATCATTACCGTAGCCAACGCCCCATCATCGCCTTCTC
>CAZCTR010000054.1:0-1641 GCA_964501715.1 uncultured Candidatus Izemoplasmatales bacterium
CATCATACACCGCTAGATTAAAAAGAAGAACTCAGCCGAGTTCTTCTTTTCTTTTGACACCTTGATGATCAGACGAAATCGTAGCGGATCCCTTCATTGTCAAGGATCTTCAGGATGGCGCGCTCAAAGGATTCCTTCGCGCCCCAATCGAACTTGAAGAACAGCCCCTGACCGCCGCCGGAGCCGACGGCCTCGATGGTGGTGCCGTAATCGTCGTCTCCCTTGATGACGATGGAGAGCGAGGCACGGCTGGAATTTCTGAAGAAGAACTTCTCTACGACCAAGAAGTAGGTCGTTTCATCGATTTTCGAATCATGGATAATGTTGTAGGCGTCGTAGTAGGCTCTGATGAGATGATGCAAGGTGTGGCTGTCCTTTTTGGTCTTGATGGTCATGGTGGTCTCCTTAAGGTTTGTATGGTTGATCGGTTTATTCTACATGAGAACGGTCTTTTTTCATGAACGTCATGAGCTTCGAGAGGACCATGAAGCTTTGGCGCATCTTGGATGCATCCCCGAGGTTGATGATGCAGGCAGTCTTATGCTCGGGGTCATAAAACGCGTGTACTGAAAGGCTTCCAAGTCCTCCGTATAGCGGAGGATAGCCTATTTTCCAGGGGATGACGCGATGAAGCTTCACCTCGATCATCCCAAGGCCGTAGCGCATGATGCCATGGAAGCGGTGCCTCGGCGTCATCATGATGTTCAGGGATTCTTCTTTGATGAGCAACCCGCCGAAAAGCGCATGGAGGAACCGGGCGAGATCCTTCGCCGTCGTCTGAAGTCCGCCGCCCGAATAATCACAGCTCAGGCTCTTGGCCTGGCTCATCTCACGGCCGCCAAAATAAAGCGGTGCGAGCTTCTTCTGGTCGAACGTCTCATCGTGGAAACAAAGAGCGGTGGCCTTCATGCCTGAGGGCCGGTAGATCTTCTCTTTCAGGACGTCCGCATACGGCTTACCATAAAGCGTCTCGAGGACGAACCCGAGGAGGACATACCCCGTATCCGAATAGAGGAACACCTGCCCCGGTCTTCCGACCGCTTCTTGGTTCCTGCGTGTGAAATCGACCAGTTCACGGGGTGTGAACAGATGGGTGGGGTCACCGAATACGGTGTCGAGGAACGGTTCATTGTTCAAGGTCCTGCCTTCGAAATAATCGTTGACACCGGAAGTGTGTCCAAGGAGATGTTCAAGTGTCACCTCATCCTTGTAATCCACGCCCTTGTAGATGAAAAGCCCCACAATGAACTCCGGATTCAGGATGTCCTTGATGGGTGTCCTCAGTGTGACCTTCTTCTCATCCACTGCCATCATGACGCACGTTGCGCAAAGCACTTTGCCGATGCTGGCGCTGTGGAAGGACTGATCCTCCCTTGTGCTTGAGAAGGCGACCGCTTCCCCTTCATCCGCACCGTCCACAAGCACCTGGAGGGTCGGAACTTTTTGAGCCATCCGATTCAGATACGTGATCATCTTTTCCTTCAAATCCGTTCATCCCCTTCCGACCTCGATTGTCGTCTCTTCTACCATTATACACCATGAACGCCGTTTATTCCCTTGATTGTTGATGAAAGGACCATAAAAAACCCGAGTTTTATAAGAATGTAAAAAACCTCCCAAACAGCATGTTTGAGAGGCATT